>NZ_BAAGRL010000012.1:145270-414462 GCF_054782975.1 Myceligenerans halotolerans | reverse complement strand
AACACCCGCGACCCGACACCAACATCGGCATAACCACGACCTCGGCGTAATTCGAGAACCCGGGTTTACGCAGGTCGTCGGCCTTGTCGGTCTCGAAGTAGAGAGTCGAGACATCGAACAGCACCAGGCTCGTGGGGCCGAGCGAGGCCCGGGAGGCCAGAGCCCGAGTGAGCTGGTCGCGGAAGGTCGTGTCTGCGTAGACCGGAAGCCGTCGCCGCAACGTCGGATACGAGACCGCCTCGATGCCCGTCTCGGCAAGAACTCGCAGGCTGTCCTGCTTCGAGGTCGGTTCGATGATCCTGGCCAGCACCATCTGACGGAACACCTCATCCTGACCGCTCGCGTCGTCCAGGCCGAGGGCGTCGAAGCCGGCGTTCAGCACGTCGATGAGGACCTCGGCCCGTGACGCGGTCACCGGCACCCGCGCACCCCGGCCCGGCTTGGGCACCGGACCGGCCAGATCCAGGCCCAGGTCGAGCTCGTCCTGCCCAGCCGCGATCTTCTGCGCCGCGACCGCCTTCAACAGCGCCAGTTCCTCACCGTCGTGCGCGGACCCGAGGTGCTCCAGGTCCAGTTTCCCACCCCGTTTGGAGTAAACAACCTGCACCGCCGTCGCACCAGACGCCGTCGTCACCGTTCGAATGTACGGAGCCACAACCCGCAGCATACGAGACCCCGTTAGTGCCCCAATCCACGCCCGTGATCCCGCAAAACCCCAGGTCAACGAGCTACGGAACTCCAGACCCGCCAGAAGTGATCAAAGTCAGGTACCTGTTCAGCCGCACGTCTCGTGAGGCTGTGACCTGCGGGAACGTGTAGGTTGGGTGGGTGGTCGAGCCGTCGCGTGAGCAGATCGTCGAAGCGCTCGCGCTGCGTGACGAGAGGATCGCGGCGCTGGAAGCGCAGCCCAGGCGATGTTCGACACCCTGGTCGGCGCGTTGCGCACCACCACCGCGGCGCGGGCTGCGCCCGCGTTGACGCCGCTGACCCGGGTGACCAGAATGGCGCCGTTCTCGAGCCAGTTCGGGATGATGCTGGCCCCGAGCATGTCGCAGCCCGACATTGGCCACCGCGTCTGTTCGGATGCCCGGGGGGGCAGGCGCAGTCGACCAGTAAATCCCTGGAACAATCAGGATTACGCCGCTCCTGGCCGTTTGGCCGGGCGTTCACTTATAATCGTACGTATAGCACCATGCGAACGCTTCGACGATCTCCTCCGGAATCCCCGGGTGGGCCGCCCGAAAATCGGCGGCGGCCTGTTCACCCATAGATGAGATATCCGGCGCCGTCATATGCGCGGTGGACCGGTAGAAATCCTCCTCCAAATCGCGCACTTGTTGCACCAGGTCGTCCGCATAATTGGCGCCGAACTCGCTTCTCACGAGATTGTCGTCACGCAATGGTGACCGCGCGCTTCCCCGGCCGGTCCACACGAGAACGGCTCGGGTCAGGTCCTCATATGCCATATATCACCGACTCCAAAGGCCATTGCCGCTCCAGCTGATGGATCTATCCCTGTAATCGAGAGAACGCTCGGATCTACCCTGGACCGGACCACCCCAGACTCGCTCGAGCCAGTGAATAGGGAATTCGAAGGCAGACCATCAACGCACCAAAGCACTAATACTGAGTCCAGGCAGCCAAACTACGAGCCGAAAAGTGCATCAAAGTATCTGTCACGTAAGGGCATGATCTCTGAGACGATAGCTGATTGAACACGGAGCTCTCTCAACATCTCCTCAGCCGGTCGCGCACGAGTATCCAGGTCGCTGGCGAGCCTCGATGCAAGTCCTTGATACTCATCGGGGCCCTCCTTCAATGCCTGCCAGAGCAGGACGCGCATCTTCTTGCCGCCATGGGCATACCACCCCGGAGGTCGTCGACCGCCAACCGTACGGCAGAGCAACACATCCACAATCACCTCCCTCCACTCGAACTGAACTTCGATTGTGATCGGATCCATCACGAACACGAGAACATCCGTGACGGAATCGTGGTCCAACGTCACAGTTGCACCATAGGAGTCCAGGAGGAACGCGAATTCCGAACGCGCCAGCGAGAGAATTCTACCCCGGTCGTCATCGTCAGAAATCAAGTCCGGGAACACCCCCGTTGACCCGTCGCGCTCGAGAGGCCGAACGGACGATCAGGCCCGTCAAGACCCCGAAGACTTATCAACCGCCCTCCAGACGATCGACAAGATCACGCAACGACCTGGCCACGACCGGCCAACGTCCGTCGATGGCCATAAAGCGCACACACGGCATGCTCGCCCGGTAGTCCAATGCGATTGGGCGGTCGTAGCCCAGCTCTCCGATCAATACTGACCGTGCAGGATCGATGGCATCCGGCTCGACACCAAACCAGGCAGAGTCTTCCTCTTGGCGCCAATCCTCTGTCATGCCGACGACCTCATCGAACGTGTAGAAGCGCCACGACCGATCCGGCGCTTCGCCGAAGATCTCCTCGACGAGAGTTGGCAACACGCGAGGATCCTGTCGGTACGCAGTCCACTGAGGAGTGTTGATGGCCGCATCCCATTCATCAGGAAGAGGAAATCCCGCAACCAATCGACTAGACATCACTGTCCTCTCACCGTTCTTCCGGTCAGGCCGCCCATGGTATCGAGTATCCCCTGACGCAGGTCAGCCGGCACGTAAGGGTCTCCCATTCTGCCGTTAACCGAGCGCGACAGCCACTCGACGTTCAAGCTTCCGTCCCCCTGAAGGATCGCCGTAAAACCGGCCCTCCTTTTAGTGGGCGCTCCCATTGCCTGGGTCATACGAGCGTCCACGACGGCATGGCCTCCGCGACGAGGCACATAGCCATTTGGCAAGTTCGCACCCGCCCGGCTTGGGAACGCCAACACCGCGCCAGTTGCTTCGTCGTAAACGCCACTGAACCCCTGACCCGCTGAGAAGCCGTCCAAGTACGAGGACGCCAGATCCGACGCCTTGCCCAACGTTGTCAGCGCACCGGCGGTCTCGTTGTTCGCGGATTTCATGCCAGCGCGGGCGAGGACTCTGCTGGCGGCTTCGACCTTCTTGTAGAAGGAGATGACGCCGTCGATCATCTTGTACAGGACCTTGATGGCCTTGGCGCCCTTGCCCCATGGGGTGATGCCGATCGCGAGCATGGCGCACGAGCCGATGTCTGACTCGAGACAGCCCATGAGGTCGTTGTAGCCGACGAAGTCCTTCAGGAGTTCCCACCCGAGCTCCAGGGCGACATCGGCGACGGACTTGTCCATCACTGCTTGAGCCTTGGCGATCTCCTCCTGGGTCGGTCCGACAGTCGACGCCCCCGTAGTCCCGACACGATCACCAGGCACGATCGGACCGGGCCCTGGCACAACGGGACCATCACCCGTGATCGTGCCAGCCCCTTCAACCTCCAGAGTCACTTCGTCAGATATTGGCGTCACGATGGGCGTGATCGGCTTGATCGCGAAGAGCCCATCAGGATCCGACAGCGTGGTCGGATTGTTGTTGGAGTAGTTGTACCCGTGCATCTGGGTCGGGTCAGTCAGATCCATGACCGGATCCAGACTGATGAACCTGCCCAGAGCGGGGTCGTACTCACGCGCGCCCAACGAGACCAGACCCGTGGTAGCGCGGTCGTCGTACCCGCCGACGAACCCGCGCGTACCAGGCCACTGGTCCGGGCCCACGCTGCCCGAGCCGCGTTCCGTACCGAACGGGGTGGTGCGCCGCTGAGCGACGTCCGACAAGTCCGCAGCATTGACGGTCAGCTGACCGGTGCCGTGGTGATCCGCCAGAACGAACTGGGTAGCCCCGGCGTCGTCGACAACCGCCATGTGCCCGTCACCCAGATCGACGTACTGCGTCATCTTGGTATCGCCGGAGGCGGTGGACGTCGAGCTGATCTCCGTCGGCCCAAGGTACAGGGTCGACGTCGTCACCCCGTTCGTGTCGGTCTCGTGGCCGACCAGACGGCTACCGTCCGCGTCGTACACGTACTCCGCACTCGACCCGTCCGCGTTGACCACACTCGCCAGACGACCATCAGCACCCCAATCAAGCGTCTGAGTGTCACCGCCGATCTGCCGGGACGTGGTCCGGCCCACCGCGTCGTAGGTGTACTGCTCCATCGACTCGACCGCCGGACTTCCTCCAGAAGCGGCCACTGTCTGGTTCACCTGTGCGACCGCGTGAGGCTGGGTCTCGCTGTACTGATAGTTCCGGCCAGTCAGGGGATGCTCGGGATTGGTGTGCTGGACTTCACTGAGCCGAGACCCGGCCTCGTCGTAGGACCACTCGTGCCAGTAGTAGGCCGGTCCGCCGAGCATGCCCGCGTCAGCGCCGGCCTGTCCGGAACTCGCGCAACCAAGGACGTCCTGCGTCCACGCCTCGGTGAGCTGGGCCAGATGGTCATAGTCGAAGCACTGAACCTCCGTGCCGGTCCGAGAGACGTCGGTCAACGACAGGATGTTGCCGGCCTCGTCGTATTCGTACGTCTCGTTGCGGTCCACGCCGGGCTGGTCGAGGCGGTCGATGCGATACGTGGACAGGCGGTTGGTGCCGTCCTCGTACGTGTTGGTCGCCCATAGGGACTTGCTCAGTGGGCCGTGCATCTCGGTCTGCGTGAGCTTGCCGACGTAATCGTAGGTGTGGGTTGCTTCTACGCCGTTGGATGCCAGGGTGCCGGTGATCCAACCGGTGTCAGGGTCACGTTCGTATGCCACCGATACCCCATCCTGAGACCCGAGCAGGGCGGGCCTGGGCTGGCCGGCGAGATTACCGGCCACCGTGTAGGAGGTGGGGGTGATGTAGGTGCCGGCCAGGTCGCCCTCGGACTCGGGGATCAAAGTCAGGGTGCGGCGGGCCCGGTAGAGGCTGTCGTACTCGATGACTTGTGTCGTGTACGCGTTGCCGTCCACGTAGCTGGTCGCGGTGGCGGGTTGTCCCTTCCCGTTGCGGACCGTGTCGTAGGTCCAGGACCTCAGCAGCGTCCCGCCCGATCCTCCCGCGCGGACCTCGGTGGGCCTACCGAGCCCGTCATACGCGTGCCACGTGATCTCGTTCTCGGCATTGGTGGTGGTGATCAACTGTCCGCGGTCGTCATACGTGCTGGTCGTGGTGCCAGAGTCGGGGTCGGTCGTGGAGGCCTGCCGACCGCGCTGGTCGAACTCGTACGACCACTCGTTCCCCTCGGGATCGGTGACCGTGGCCAGTTCTCCGCGCGGAGTGTACGTGTAGCTGGTGGCATCGAACCCGGAGGTGTCTCCCGGCCGTGCATTGACCGCGTCGAGGTGTCGGCGCAGCTCGATCGTCTGCCCACGCGCGTCCGAGATCGCAGTCGTTGCTGTCCCACCGGTCAGGGGGATCGTCGTGGTGCGGTCCCCGCGGTAGATCCACCTCGTCGTGCCAACGGTGTACTCGCCGTCCGAGTCGCTGTACATGGTCCGCGATCGTGTTGGCCGGCCCGTGCCGTCGAAGTCTGTGCGGATCATCGTGTCGACCGACGAGGAGTCGTACGGATCGAAGATCCCGGCGGCGGGCGCCTGGTCGTTGTAGTACGGCTCGTAGGACTGGTGGTTCAGTCCACGTGCGTCGTAAAACGTGTCCGAGATGATCCGCCCGCTTTCAGGGCCGGGGACCTGGGTCTGCCGCACACGCAGCTGCCCATCGTAGATCGTCCAGGAGGTGCGCTGCTCGCCGTTGTCGTTCAGGACCGTGGTCCCTACTGCGGCGGGCTTGCCCTCGGCGATGCGGTAGGTGTACTGCATCGAGGGCAGCTGCGTGGTAGCCCTGTCGGTCAGCCAGACCTTGCCTACCCGGCCCAATGCGTCGACGTGCACGGACGTGTTCTTGCCGTTGGCGTCTACGACCCGCGTAGGGGTACCGCGCCGTGGGTCCAGCATCGTGGTCGTGGTCAGCGCCGTCGCGGAGTCTCCTGGAGTCGCCGGCGGCGTTGTCTCCGTCATCGACGTGGCGAACCCACTCGCCGGCGAGTACGACGTCGTCGTGGTGCGTCCGTCCGAACGGGTGCTACGCGACAGGGCGCCGTTGCCGTGGTCCGTGACCCGAACGTCGGCGGACAGATCCGTCACCGACGTGACCCGGCCGTACGAGTCGTAGGTGGAAGACGCCTCGACGTACTCGGCGGTTGTGCCGTCGAACCCGGCGAGGTCCGCGGTGCGGGTGATGCGCCCCGCCGTCGGCGCGGCACCGTAGCCCTGTCCGTCGTACGCGTAGCGGACGTCGTTGACCACCTCACCGCCCGCGTAGTCGGGCGCGCCCTGCCAGCAGCCGATAGCCCAGGTCACCTTCCGGCTGTGCAGGCCCAGGATGTTCTTGGACGCGTTGGTCGCGTACCACATCTTCGAGCAGCGCTCATCGCCGGTGACGCTCGTGTCTCCCGCATCATGCACATGCGTGATACGGCCGGCAGTCGTCTCGAATAGGTTCGACACCTGCGTGGTCCGCCACGGCGACCCGCCGGTACCGAGCGATGTCCAGGTCTTGGACTCCTTCGTACGAACGAACCCGGATCGAATGGTGCCCCAGTCACGCTCGCTGATGGCGGTGCGGTGCCACCACGGCCGGTTGACCGTCTTGGACAGGATCTCCCCGTCGATCTCGGCGAACTGCGCGGTCTTGTAGGCGAACCCGGCCAGCCAGTCACTGTCGGTGATCGGATCCCCTTCGCCGCTGCCGAGAGAGACCTCGACGGAGCGCTTCCCGCCCGACCTGTTGGACCGGTCGCCGTCCATGCCGCGCAGGAACCATGATTCGGACTGGCTGACCTGCTCCGTCACCGACCCGGTGGTGGTACGGACATGGCCGTAGCCGCGCCAGTCCGACCAGGTCTTCTCCTCATCGGGCGTCAGTCCGGTCGACTCGTCCCAGTGCCATGCGCCTCCGCCGAGGTACTCGTACCGGGTCTCGGAGTCCGGGGCGCCGCCCGTGCGGTCCGTGGTCACCGTGGAGGTCACGACGTACTTGTTGAACCAGTCGGTCACCGGATCCAGCTCAGCGCCGGGCAGCCGGCGCTGCGGGAAGCAACGCGTGGTGTTGGTGTTCTCGGCCGGGAGGTTGCTCGCCTGGCATGCCGGGTCCGAGTAGCCGACGTCGACCTGTCCGCCTGTCTCGTCCACCACCGTGGCCAGGCGCGCCTTGACGAACGGCGCCTGACCGTCCCCGGTCTCGTCGAGCCGGTTCACCAGTTGCTCGTAGCCGAACTCCACCGGCGGCAGAGCAACGTCACCTGACAGGTCCGCGTCGGTGGCGTGCCCGGTCTTGCCGGTGCGGGTGATCGACTTCAGCAGCAGCTGGTAGTCAGTGTCCGCGGTGCCCCACTGGTGCTTCAGGCTCCACGTGTCCACCGGGGTGAACGCCCCGTCGACATGGACCCTCGTCGTGATCGACGTGAGCCTGTCGCGGACCCAGAACGACGCGGAGGTCCGGCCGTTGTCACACGTTGCCGTCGAGCTGCAGTTCAGGTCCCACGGCGTGTCGAACCAGCCGTTGGGCTGCTCGTTGATGTCGTCGCACTGGGCGCCTTCCACCGCACCTGGGATGCACCGCTCGCCGTACCCGAACGTCACCCTGCCCAGCGGCGTCGCGCCCGACACATCCGACGAGTCGAGACCATAGTCGATGCGGTCGAGCGTCCCGCCACGCGTGTAGCGGACGTTGTCCTCCGGGTCGCCCAGGCTGCCGTAGGAGTTGGTGTCCTCGGTGTAGTAGTACGAGATCGCGTTCCCCGCCGGGTCCACCGCGTAGTCCAGGTTCCACCGCCACGCTTGATCGCAGACCGACGCCGCGCGTGTAGAGGCATGGCAGGGGTCCCCGGCGTCATCACCGAGTACCGGCACTGTCCATGTCGAGTTCGTGACGCTGTCGCCCGAACTCCAGCCTGGCAGCCGGTGATACCCGAAGTAGTACTTCACGCCCTGGGGAGTGGTGACACGCCAGTACTCGTTGTTGTTGTCGCCGTTGGCCCGGGCGCTGTTGGTGAGCAGGTCGACCTTCGTGCCGTCATCCTTGGCCAGCCGCCAGGAGTTCTCCCCGTCCGGGACCAGCTCACCCGCGGCTCCGTTGAACGAGATGTGCGCGTTGTCGTAGTCCCAGCACTGGTCACCGATCGCGTGACCCTCGTCGTTCTTGACGTCGTCGATCGAGCAGGACTTGTACTTGCGCTCGATGAAGCCCGGCCACAGATCGAACCCGTCGCCGACCAGGGATCCCTGGTTGTTCGTGCTGGACGTGCGCCCGTCGATCCCACCCGAGTTGTAGGACAGCCCGAGAGTCGGAGTGAAGGAACCCGGAACGTCCGGCACACCGATCGGATAGTTCCACGCGAACGAGCCTGACCTCAGGTCCGTCGACCATGAGGCGGACTTCGACAACGGCGTCGCGCCGAAGTCTCCCGTGTCACCCGAGGTCGCGGCCGCCACTGCCAGCGTAGTCGGTTCCGCGGCATTGAGTTCGACGCTCTGCGCGGTCAGTGTCTGCTTCTCAGCGTCGTTGACCGTCTCGACCGGCACGCCGGACTCGTCCACCAGCGTCAGACGCCCGCCATAGCCGCCACCGGACGCCCCAGCGAACTTCGAGTAGTCGACCTCCACGTCGACCACGACGTCACCCGCCCCTGCACCACCGGTGCGGGCTCCGGGCGCTGCGGGCCCGGACTGCTTCGGGACCGACAGGCGTACCGCCGGTCCAGCACCGTCGGACGGCGTGCTCACCTTGACGGTGACCTCATCCAGCTCCGCACCGGCACGCCGGGTGACGGCAACGGGCAGGTCTCCCACCGTCGTCGGGCCGCCCACCGCAGCCCGACGCTTGCCACCATCGCGCTCATCGATGGCGTTCCCAGGAGCGACCGGGATCGTGGCCGTACCGCCGCGCGGCAGGCCCTGGGCCGGAGCGGCGGGATCCGGCAGCTCGGGCAGGTCGGCGGCGCGCGCTCCCCTGTCCTGGCCGGACACGACGGTACCGAGGTCGGCCTCCGGCGGCTCGCTCGGTGCCGCCGACGCCGGCGCCGTCATCGCCGGCACCAGCAGTGTGGCAACCAGGGCCGTCGTTATGGTCATTCCCGACCACAACGCCGCCCCGCGCCGCCGACTCTCGCTGGTCCGCCAGGAACGGGTCACCGGTGAGCTGATCGTCATCTCGTTCACCCTCATACCGTTCGTCATGGTCATGCTCCCGGGACCGCTGTGGGCAGGTCATCGCCCGTGGCCAGCAGTTCGATCTGCGTGGACGACAGCACGCCCTGGAACACCCAGGCGTCATCGATCACGCCAGGCCAGTGTTCGCCCCAGGCGTCACCCGCCCGGCCCGCACCGAGCGTCACCCGCCTGGCGGGAGTGAGCAGCTCTACCTGCTCCAGCTGCGCCATGTCCGGACTTGCGCCGTTGATCCACAACCGGGCCGTGCGCGCCACCGAATCGTAGGTGACCGCCACATGTGTCCAGTCGGTCGAGTCAGCACCGGTCCAGTCACCCGTCAGGCGCGAGACAGTCCCACCGGTCCCGTCGGTATCCCGAACCACCAGCTCCCACACCGTCACCGGCGCCCCCGTCTCGTCCGTGCCCGGAACAGCTCGCACCCGCAGTGCCGACTCGTTCAGGCCCGTCAAGGACATCACCGTGGCCGGCTCACTCAACACACCGACCGATGAGACGAACGCCGCGACCGTCAGGCTGCTGGACGTATCGATCGGCATCTGACCCCATGGGGTGTAGGCGTGCTGGGTCCCGTCCAGGTCCAGAGCCCGCAGACCGACCTTTCCCCATCCGAAGTCGCTCAACCCCGCACCGGCCTGTGGCGCCATGACCGGCCCCGGCACGCCGGCGTCGTCCACATACTGGTTGGGAACTTCTCCGTTGGTGTCCAACTCCTCGAACGACCACCGGGATGCTACGGCCGGACGTCGATCTGCCAACTTCTTGGCTTCC
Organism: Myceligenerans halotolerans; assembly: GCF_054782975.1. Classification (NCBI taxonomy): domain Bacteria; kingdom Bacillati; phylum Actinomycetota; class Actinomycetes; order Micrococcales; family Promicromonosporaceae; genus Myceligenerans; species Myceligenerans halotolerans. Next base: position 404,534 of record NZ_BAAGRL010000012.1, on the reverse strand, counting down.
ACGCCCGGGACGTACCGGTTGTAGAGCCTCACGCTGTCAATCTTCCCCGGCCAGTACGACGTCGGATCGGCAGTGGCCGAGTAGCGTCCCGCGCCGATGGTGACCGGTCCGGACTCGTCCACCGGTTCGTAAAACTTCATCGACGAACTGGACACACCGTCGACATATATCAGTAGCGTGTTCGACAACGAATTGTGCACGCCGACCAGGTGCGTCCACCGCCCGGACCGTACCGGCACGTCGGAACTGGCGGCCCGGATCGCCTGATTGGGAGTGTATCGGCCGAACGCCCATCGATCGGTGCGCCCGTCCTCCGAGCCGGTGTAGTACAGCTTGTAGTCCATGTAGTCGGGCCCAGCCTGGGACACGAACACGGCCTGCCCGGGCGTCTTGGCGTCCAGGTACACCCAGGCCTCGACCGCGAACGAAGAGGTGGTGGCGACACGCTCCGAGGACGGCGCGGTTCCCGAGTCTCCGGTGCTGTCCAGTACCAGGGCATCGCCGTCGACGCGCTCACCCGCAGGCAGCGTAGCCACGTGCGCGTCTCCAGAGAGAGTCAAAGGGCTGTCGGTCTGGGCGCCGTCGAACCCCCACGTGGAGACTGGCAGCCGACCTGCTCCGATCCGCACCTGATAGACGCCCGTGTCGGACTTGTTGCCTGCCGCGTCCAGCGCCTGCGCATTGACCGTGTAGACACCGGGCTCCGACGGCATGAGCCAGAACCCAGCCTGTGCCGCGGAAACCTCCGGGCTTGACCCGGTCGGCTGCGCGTTGATCTCGTACCGATACTTGACCACGTCGCCCGAAGACGAAGAGAAGTTGAACTTGCCGGACTGTCCCACCCCGTCGAGCCACGGATCCTCAGGGTCTTCCGGGTCCGACGCCGACCATCGACCGGACGTGATTTCGGGGGCTTGTGGAGCCGAGGTGTCGTACCTGAAGTGACACTTCCACCCCGAACCCTCGTACGACCACGCGCTCCAGTCGTGCCCGTCCCACACCCGCACGGCCCACCGCAGCGTCTGATTCTGCGGAATCTCCGCCTTGGGGACTTGCACGCTGAATGCCGATCCATTCGCCTTCGAACTCGACGGCACCAGGCCCGAGGTCCATACCTGATCGTTGTTCAGGTCCATGATCGTGAACCGGACCCGCAATCGGTCCACATCCGGATCCGTGGCCTGAGAAACCACCAGCTTGTCGATCGACCGGATCTGAGGCGCATCTGCGAAGTCCGCGCACGTCCCGCCGGGGTTCATCGACAACTGGGTCGCCTTAACTCGGTTCGGCGGGCGGTTGTACTTCACTCGCACATAGCCGTCGCGCGAGAACTTCTTCCAGTAGGACTTGTCGGTCTCGGAGTACGCGCGCATCCCGAGAGTCAGGCGCCCCCATCCCTCGTCGGCGAACCACTGCATCGTGTCCCGGATGCCGAACTCCGCGTCCGCCGCACTGTTGCACGTGGACTGGTTCCCGCCGTAGTGGAACGAGTCGTGCGCGATCAGTTCCTTCCAGAACGTCGAGTTGCTCGTCTTGTTCCACGACGTGTTGGACGAGTTGATCGCCCCTACACGCCACAGGTCGACGCGGTGGTTCGAGCACACCGCGGAGTGCGTGTTCTTCACCACGAACTCGGCGGAGAGGATCCTGGTGCCCTTGAACCGCGACACGTCGAACTGGTACATCAGCCGGTAGGTCGACCCGCCCGGGCAGTCCGACCAGCCCGTACACGTGCCCAGACCCTGTGTCGACTTCCCGTTGAACTTCCAGCCCATGTTGTCCGGGTACGACTCGTTCGGCGACGCCCACGCTCCCGCCTTCGGCGTATGCCACTGCGGATCGATCACCACCGGGAACGTCGTCTCCGGATCCGTCAGCAACTCCTGGTCCGGGATCAGCGTCAGCCGGTCGCGCTCCGCCGAGACCTCGACGCCAACCTCGGCGAACGTGTCGGGGTCGCCCGTCTCGCCCGCCGCGTCCGCGGCGGTGTCCGCGTCACCAGCGCCCGAAGCGCTCGACCGAACGGCCGTCTCCTCGGCAGACTGCCCGCCAGCCTGATCAGGCTCGGCAACCGTGTCCCACATCGCCGCCGGCGGAGCGGCGAACACCACGCCCGCCGCACCCTGGTCCCGGGCTTCCAGACCACCATCCTCGGTCTCCGAGACGTCGAGCCCCTGGGTCTCCAGAGCGAACCGGATCTCGGCCAACTCCGGCGACGCGGCAGCCTCGGGGGTCTTGACCACGAAGTACGAGGCGTACCCGTCCTCCGTGGCCGTCATCTGCAGGTCCACACCGTCCAGTACCTCGCTGTACGTGGCGGTGTCCCCGTCCAGCCCCGGACTCGGCAACGGCTCCGGCCACGTCAGCTGCACGACCCGCCCCATCCGGTCCATCCGCACCAGCGGGCCGTCGCCACCGGCGGAGAACTCGACATCCACCGTGGAAGCCACCGGCGCCACCACGCCGTCAGCCTCTCGCAGCGCGGTGTCCACGCGGGCCCAGTCGCCGTCGACCCGCGTCCACTGCGGAACCACGAACGAACGCCCCTCCAGGGTGCCGTCCGGCTGTGCCCATACCTCGCCCTGCTCGCTGCGCTGAGCGACGACCTCGACCGGCTCACCGGTATCGGCGGCCTCGGCCAGCGCCTCCGACTCGGCCTGCGACACCGTCTCGATGTCCTCGACCGGCTGCGACCCGTCACCCGGCGCCTCCAGGACCGGCCGGCCGTCGTCCGCCAGCCCGTCCCCGGTCGGACCGTCCTCGGCCTCGGGCCCTTCCTCGACGGGATCGGTCACCGGCAGTTCATCCGCGAACGCTGGTGCCGACACCGCCGGCACGAGCACCACACCGCTCAGGGCAGCGACGGTCACGAACGCCGCCGCGAGAACAGGCCATCTAACCGCCATCGAAGGTCGAACCGCCACAACTGCTCCATCCGTATCGAACAGGACGACACTCACGGAGCCGTCGGACCGTCGACAACTTACCCAGGATCAGGTAAGTCGTGTCAACGTTTATGCCTATTCGAGGCGCGATTTCACCCATAACGCAAAGCTCGCCACGGCACGGAAACCTGTCGGCAAGTTCCCGGCCATCGTCACGTCACGAATGCCTTCGGGCGCGCCACGCCCGAGCACCGCCGCGCAAGGACGACTACATCGTGTGCATTCGGACGGCTAGGAGGGGCGCGCGAAGACGGTCAGCACGCGCGGGCCAAGACCGGCAGGACACTCACGCCCCCGGCCGCACCAGCCCCGTCTCGTACGCCGTCACCACCGCCTGGACGCGGTCGCGCGCACCCAGCTTGGCCAGGACCCGCCCGACGTGCGTCTTCACGGTCGCCTCGGCGACGTACAGCTCCGCCGCGATCTCCTGGTTCGACCTGCCGCGCGCCATCAGCACGAGCACCTCGCGCTCGCGCTCGGTGAGCGCGCCCAGCGCCGCGTGGGCCTCCGCGCCCTGCGGGTCGGTCGCGGGCAGCGCGGTCACCAGGTGCTCCAGCAGCCGGCGCGTCGAGGACGGCGCGATCACCGCGTCACCCCGGTGCACGGTGCGCACGGCGGCGAGCAGTTCCTCCGGCGGGGCGTCCTTGAGCAGGAACCCGCTCGCGCCGACCCGGATCGCCTCGAGCACGTATTCGTCGAGGTCGAACGTGGTCAGAACGACGACGCGCGGCGTGTCCTCCCCGGGGAGGACGCCGTCGCGCCCCAGCAGCCGTTCCGTGGCCTGCAGGCCGTTGAGGTTGGGCATGCGCACGTCCATGAGGACGACGTCGGCCGGGGTGGCGGCGAGCAGCCGCAGCGCCTGGAGTCCGTCACTCGCCTCGCCGACGACGGTGAGGTCGGGCTGCGAGTCGATCACCATGCGCAGGCCGGCGCGGACGAGTTGCTGGTCGTCGACGAGGACGACGCGGGTCGGGGCGGTCTCGGTCATGACTCCTCGTCGGTCGGGGTAGCGGGTCGTGCGTCAGACGCCCTGGCGGCGGGCGTAGGGGCCGGCGCTCCCGCCGTTCCGCCGGCCGGCGCCTCCGTCGCACCGTTGGCTGGATCGCCCGTCGGCGGGCCTGCCGGCGCGTCGTTCGCCGCGTCCGCCGGTATACCGGTCGGCACGTCGGCCAGTGTGCCATCGGCGACGCCGGCCGGCGCCAGTTCAAGGTGTCCGACGTCGCCCACCGCGGCCGGCACCGGGACGACGAACCGCACCTGGAAGCCGCCGCCGGACCTCGGGCCGGCGGTGAGCCTCCCACCGAACAACTCGGCTCGCTCCCGCATCCCGACCAGACCGTACCCCGCGCCGGGGGCGCCGGGCTGGGTGTTCGAGGCGAGCCCGCGGCCGTCGTCGGACACCGTGAGCTCGATCTCGCGCTCGCCCCAGCGGATCAGGACGGTCACGCGGGGGCTCGGCCCGGCGTGCTTGCGCACGTTCGTGAGCGCCTCCTGGGCGACGCGGTAGATGTTGAGCCCGATGCCGGGCGGGAGCTGGCGTTCCTCGCCGATCCGGGCGTAGGAGACGCGCAGCCCGTCGGAGCGGGACTGCTCGACGAGCGCCTCGATCTGCGTGACGTCGGGCTGGGGCGCGATCGGGGCGGGCCCGTCGCCCTGGCCGCCGGAACCCTGCTCGCCCGACAACGCCGGTGCGCCGCTTCCGGGGACGCCACCCGGGGGCGGGGACGTCCGCAGCACCCCGAGGATCTTGCGCATGTCGGCCAGAGCGGCGCGGCCCGTCTCGGCGATGGTGTCCAGGGCACGAGTCGCCGCGGCAGGGTCGGACCTGGCGGCGTAGCGGCCGCCGTCGGCCTGGGCGATGACGATCGACAACGAGTGCGCGACGACGTCGTGCATCTCGCGGGCGATCCGCGCACGCTCGGCGCCGGCTGCGATCGCCGCCTGCTGGTCGCTCTCGAGCTGGAGCCGCTCCGCGCGATCCCTCAGCGCGTCGAGCATCGCCCGGCGCGACCGGCGGAACAGGCCGAGCGCCCAGGCGGTGCAGAAGATGAGGAACGCGAACGTCCCGGCGCCCTCGGCGGCGCCGTTGTCGTCGCCGAGCAGGAGCTTGATCTCCAGGAACAGCAGGAGACAGCCGGCCGCCGCCGCGATGATGCCCGCCCGCGGCCCCCACCGCGGGCCGTAGGCGGTCAGGCCGTAGAGGGAGTAGGGCAGCATGAGATCGACCGGCATCAGGACGGGCACGGCCAGCGCCATGTGCGTCAGCGCGAGAACCAGCATGGCGGCCGTCGAGGCCACGGGCCGGGTACGCACCCAGGCCATCGGCACCATCATGAGCACGGACCACACGACGGGGAACCACGTCGGGAGGTTCGCCTCCCACACGACGGCCCCGTACGAGCCGGTCGAGGAGACGAGCACGAAGCCCCCGAGGATCACCGCCACGGTCACGTCGGTCGCGAAGCGGTGACGCTCGAACCACCCGGACACACGTTCGTACAGACTGGGGCTCTCCACGGTCGCCAGCGTATGGCCAGCCGTTGACCCGCGCGTCATACCGTGGTAGCACTTTCCCTGGACAGGGGGAGGATTCGCACGGTTCGTGGCGGCTTCGCCGAGCGACGCGCCGAACCGATTCGTCAAACCACTAGATATACCCCTGCCGGTGGCAGCCAGGACGCGCGTTATGCCCTACCATGGCGGAATGACTCACGTACTCCTAGCCGAGGACGACCCGGCCATTGCCGAGCCGTTGGCGCGTGCGCTCACCCGTGAAGGTTACGATGTCGTCGCGCAAGGAACCGGCAAAGGTGCGATCGAGCACGCGAGTGCCGCGGACATCGTGGTTCTGGACCTGGGCCTGCCTGACATGGACGGTTTGGACGTCGCGCGGGAGATTCGCGGTAACGGCCTGACGGTTCCGGTCCTCGTGCTCACCGCTCGCGCCGACGAGGTCGACCTCGTCGTGGGCCTCGACGCCGGCGCCGATGACTACGTCACCAAGCCCTTCCGGCTCGCCGAGCTGCTCGCGCGCGTGCGCGCGCTGCTGCGCAGGACGCACGGCGAGACCGGCGAGGAGGAGGAACTGCACGCACAGGACGTGCGGGTGGACGTCTCCGCGCACCGCGCGTTCCAGGGGGACCGTGAGCTGCACCTGACCACCAAGGAGTTCGACCTGCTCCGGGTGCTCGTGCAGAACGCCGGCTCCGTCGTCGTCCGCGACACCCTGATGCGGGACGTCTGGGGCTCGGACCCGGTCGGCTCCACCAAGACCCTCGACATGCACGTGTCGTGGCTGCGCCGCAAGCTCGGCGACGACGCGAACGCTCCGCGCTACGTCTCGACCGTGCGCGGTCTCGGCTTCCGCTTCGAGATCGGAGCGAGCTAGCCACATGCGCCACCGCATCGTCCAAGCGACGATGGTCGCGGTCGCGGTCGCGGTCCTGCTGCTCGGAGTACCCTTCGCCATCTTCGGTGCGCGGTTCGTCTACGACACCGAGGTGAAGCGGATCGAGCAGCGGGCCGTTGCCATCACGGAGGATGTCACCCGTGAGGTGTCCCGCCCGGGATACGTCGAGGGCGAGCTCCCCGAGACGCTCCTCGCGGACGCCGTGCAGCCGGCCGAGACCGAGACGCCCGCGCGCGTGACGGTCAGCCTGCCCAACGGAACCCTCCTCTCGCGCGGCGAGGCGCCGACGGGCTCCGTGATCGACGCTTCCTGGAGCACCATGACCCCGCGCGTCGTGGCGGTCACCATCGAGGTCTCCGCCTGGCCCGCCTACATCAAGTCCGGTCAGCTCGTCTTCCTCATGCTGATCGGCAGTGCCGCGGCGTTCACCGCGGGATCGGTGACCGCGGCCTGGCAGGCCGAGCGCCTGGCCCGGCCGTTCGTGTACCTGGCGGGCGCGGCCGAACAGCTCGGCGCCGGGCAGGTCCGGCCCCGGCTCGACCCGTCCGGCGTCGAGGAGATCGACCTGGTCGCCGCCGAGCTGGCGCGCAGCTCGGACCGGCTGGCCTCCCGGCTCGCCGTCGAGCGGCAGTTCACCTCCGACGCCTCCCATCAGCTCCGCACACCGCTCACGGCCCTGACGATGCGGCTGGAGGAGATCACCCTCATGTCCTCGGAGCCCGAGGTGCAGGAGGAGGCCCGGATCTCGCTGGAACAGGTGGAGCGGCTGGTCGGCGTCGTCGACGATCTGCTCGCCCGCTCCCGCAAGGCGCAGGGCGGCACGACCGAGTCCGTGGACCTGGCGGTGGTCTTCCGGCAGCAGCACGAGGAATGGCGCGACACGTTCGAGGCCGCCGACCGCACGCTCGTCGTCGAGGAGCCCGGTGACGAGCGCGTGCTCGCCACGCCCGGCGCCCTCGCCCAGACCCTGTCGACCCTGCTCGAGAACTCGCTGCGGCACGGCGCCGGCGCGACGACCCTGCGGTCCCGCCCGTCGGGCACGCGCGGTATGGTCGCGGTCGAGGTCACCGACGAGGGCGAGGGCGTCCCCGAGGACATGGTCGGCCAGATCTTCGAGCGCGGCGTGACCTCCGGCAACGGCACGGGGCTCGGGCTCGCGCTCGCGCGCGACCTCGTCGCGGCCGACGGCGGGCGGCTCGAGCTCAGCCAGCGCAAGCCGCCGGTGTTCTCCGTGTTCCTGGCGGGCGTGCCGCGCACCTACGACCCGCAGGCAGTACTGCCGGTCGGGTCGACGGTCTCATCGATGGAGAACGGCAAGCGGCGACGCTGGGGGCGGGGCTGACGCCAGGGGCGAAGCTGAGGAGCTACGCCCCCGGGTGGATCATCGTCATCCCGGCGACCGTCGCACGGTCGAAGCGCGGCAGCAGCTCCGCCGCCTCGGCGAGGCCGATCACCCGTTCCACGAGGTCCTGGGGGCGCAGCACGCTCTGTTCGATGAGCGCGAGCATCCCCGGGTAGTCCGCCGCGGACATGCCGTGGCTCCCCAGCACGTCGAGCTCCCACCCGATGACGCGGTCCATCGGCACGCGCGGATGCCCGTCGACGGGCGGCAGCAGGCCGATCTGCACGTGCCGGCCACGGCGCCGGAGGCTGAGCAGGGCGTCGGCGCAGGTCCGCTCGCTGCCGACGGCGTCGACGGCGACATGGGCGCCCCCGCCGGTCAGCTCGTGGACGACGTCGGGCACCCGGGTGGCGTCGTCGGACACGACCACGTGCTCGGCGCCGAGGGAGCCGGCGACGGCGAGCGCCTCCCGGTTGCGGTCGACGACGACGACGCGCGCGCCGAGCGCCCGCGCGATCATCACGGCGCTCAGCCCCACGCCGCCTGCGCCGATGACGGTGACCCACTCGGATTCCCGGACGGCGGCGCGGCCGACGAGGCCGCGGTAGGCCGTGGCGAAGCGGCAGCCGAGGGCGGCGGCCGCGTCGGAGCTGACGGTCTCGGGGACGGCGACGAGGTTGGTGTCGGCGGCGTGCAGCGCGACCTTCTCGGCGTAGGAGCCCCAGTGCGTGAAGCCGGGCTGTTCCTGGTCGGGGCAGACCTGCGCGTCGCCCTGGGCGCACCAGGTGCACCGGCCGCAGCCGCAGACGAACGGGACGGTGACGCGGTCGCCGATCCTCCAGTTCTCGACGCCGGGGCCTAGTGCGGTCACGACGCCGGCCAGCTCGTGGCCGGGGACGTGCGGGAGGGCGATGTCGTCGTGCCCGGCCCAGGCGTGCCAGTCGCTGCGGCACAGCCCGGTGGACTCCACCTGGACGACGGCGCCGCCGTCGGGCGCGACGGGCTCGGGGACGTCCCGCACCTGGGGTGTCGCGCCGATGGCGTCGAAGATCACTGCTTGCATCGCGGACCTCTCGTGGATGGCTCTCGGAGGGACGACCCAGGCTACCGGCGGCGCGGCCCGGCCTCCGTGACACGGGACCGTCGAGGTAGCGGGCTGTACGAGCGGCCTCGCGCCTCGGCGGTCTCGCGGCCGGGGTCGTCGATCGCCCCAGCACTTCTGGTGTCGTAGCAGGCGTCACTCGGCCGCGAGCGCCTCCACCGGGGAGGTGCGCACTGCCCGGCGGGCAGGGAGGACGGAGGCGATCAGGCCGGCGACGAGCGCGACGGCGAGGACGGCGATGAGCTGGGTCCAGGGGATGGTGAAGGTGACGTCGCCCATGACGGACAGTGCGGTGACGGATCCGGCCCAGCCGAACACGAGGCCGAGGACGATGCCGGCCACCGCTCCGACGCCGGCGACGAGGACGCCCTCGACGGCGAGCGTTCCGCGCAGTTGCCTTGTGCTCATGCCGATCGCACGGAGCATCGCGTTCTCGCGGGTACGTTCGACGACGGACAGGGACAGGGTGTTGGCGACGCCGACGATCGCGATCGCGATCGCGACGGCGAGCAGTCCGAGCACGAGTCCCAGGACGACGTCGACCATGCGTTCGTATCCGGCGCGCGCCGCGACGGGGCCGACGACGAGCACGTCCTGGGTCGCGAGGCTCTCCTGGGTCTGGGAGAGCGCGTCGATGGGGTCGGCGTCCGGGTCGACCGATGCCCAGATCTGGCGTGCGGCGTCGGGGTCGATCGTGTCGAGGTCTGCGCGGGTGACCAGGCCGGCGAGGTGCTCGTTGCTGGTGACGGTGACGGTCAGTGGTGTGGTGTCGCCGGGTCCCGTGACCTCGACGGTGTCGCCTTCGGTCACGTCCAGGAGTGTCGTCTGGGGATCGGTGAGCAGGATGGTTCCGGGGCTCAGGCCGTCGATCGCGGCCGGGTCGTTCACAAGCGCACGCAGGTCGGCGGGTTCGGCGCCACGGAGGTAGAAGTCCTCCCCGTCGACGGTCGCCGAGGTGTTGCGGACCTCGATGGCCCGGTCCACGGGCGGGAGCGCGGCGACGTGGTCGGCCGTTCGTTCGGGTAGCTCTGTACCGGTCGGGTAGACCTGGAGGTCGACGGGGTACCGTTCGGCGAGGGAGGTGTCGGCGACGCTCCGGGCGCTGGCCGCGCCCGTCGACATCATGACGACGAGGGTGACACCGATCAGCAGGGCCGACGACGTCGCGGCGGTGCGGCGGGGGTTGCGCCGGGTGTTGGCCCCGGCGAGGCGGGCGGTGGCGCCGAGCTTGTCGGTGAGGCGTCCGAGGAGTGCGGTGAGTGGCGTCGACCAGAGCACGGCCCCGAGGACCACGCCGATGAATGCCGTCGTTCCGCCTGCGACGCCGACCGCGAGCCCGGTCGTGGCGCCGTCCTGCGTGCCGAGCCAGGCTCCGGTGCCGAGGAGGGCGAAGCCGGCGCCGGTGGCCAGCACGGTGAGCGCCACGCGAGCGCGTCCGGCACCTCGGTGGAAGCGGGGGACGCCGGAGGGCTGCAGCGCCTCCAGCGGTGCGACGCGGGTCGCCGACCGCGCCGGAGCCAGGGCCGCCAGTACCGTCACCGTCGTGCCGGTGAGGAGCGGGGCGGCCACGACGGCGGGTGTGATCTCGATCGTCGCGGGGAGCGGCACGCCGACGTCGAGGCCCGGCGCCAGTAGGAGGGTGAGTTGCGCGAGTGCCGCACCTGCCACGACGCCGCCGAGTGAGGCCAGCACGCCGAGGACCGCCGCCTCCAGCAGCATGGACCGGTACAACTGCCCGCGTCCGGCCCCGATGCAGCGCAGCAGCGCGAGGGTGCGGGTGCGCTGGACGACGAGCACCTGAAACGTGTTCGCGATGACGAGGCCGGCGACGACGAGTGCCACGGCGGCGAACGTCAGGACGAGCACCAGGAACACGAGGTTCTCACCGCCCGTCTTCTCGGCGGCCAGCTCCTCGGCCAGCTCCCGTACGCTCTTCACGGTCACGTCGCCGGGACTTGCCGCCGCGGTGGCCAGCGTGTCGCGGATGCCGGCCGCCGGTTCGCCGTCGTGCAGCGTGGCCGGCTCCAGGACAGCGACGATCTCGAGCGGGTCGCCGCCGGGCCACTGCTCTGCGAACCAGGCGCCGGCGTCCCCCGGGTCCAGGACCACGGCCCCGCCGCTCTGGGCGTACGCGCCGTACGGGTCGTCGGCGAGTCCGACCACGCGCAGGCCGGTCGCCTCGTGCTCGTCGCCGCCCTGCGGCGCGGTGATCTTCCAGGGGCCGGTCTCGACGGTGTCCCCGACGCTCAGCCCGAGACGTTCGGCGAGGTCGCCGGACAGCGCGATCTGGCCGTGCGTCGTCGGCCACGCTCCTTCGGTCAGGTCGAGCGGGAGGAGCCGCTGGTCCGACGGCGCGACGACGGCGGGCGCGTACGCCCGGTCGTCGCCGTTGCCGAGCTGGACCTGGGCGGGGAGCAGTGCTCGGGCGGCGGTGACCCCGTCCGCGGCGCGTACGGCCTCGAGGTCGTCCCGCCAGGCGGTACCGCTCGTGGTGACCACGAGGTCGCCGTCGGCATATTTCGCGGCCACCATGTCGTACGTGGTGCGCGTGGCGACGTCGCCGGCGAGCAGCGCGACGACGACGAACGCGGTGCTGATCATGATCGCGACGGCGGCGGCCGCCAGCCGGCCCGTGCTGCGCCGCATCTGGGCGAGGGTGTAGCGGGCGGTGGGGTGGCGCGCGATGGTACCCACAGCGGTGTTCTCCTTCGAACGAGTCGTTCTGACGAAACCGCCGGGGTAGCGGGTGCCCGTGCGGGACCCGCTACCCCGGCGGTGAGGGACGAGAGTGGGTCGTCACTCCGCGGCGAGCGCCTCCACCGGGGATGCCTTCAGTGCGCTGCGCCCTGGTGCCACCGACGCGACGAGGCCGGCGATGAGCGCGACGACCAGGACGAGTCCGAGGTCGAGCCAGGGGACGGTGAGCGTCACCTCGCCCATGATGGACAGTGCGGTGAGTGCTCCGGTCCAGCCGTAGACGAGGCCGAGCACGATGCCGAGCACGGCCCCGACCCCGGCGATGAGCATGCCCTCGACGGCGAGCATGCCGCGTAGCTGGGGTTTGCTCAGGCCGATGGCCCTGAGGGTCGCGGACTCGCGCCGGCGTTCGATGACGGACAGGGACAGGGTGTTGGCGACGCCGATCACTGCGATCACGACGGCGACGGCGAGGAGGCCGACGACGATGCCGAGCATCACGTTGATCACCTGTTCGAACTGGGCGCGCTGTGCGGCGGGGCCGGTGACGAACACGCCGTCGTCGGAGGTGGCGTCCTGGACGGCCGTGAGGACGTCGGCTGCGTCTGCGTCCTCCGCGAGGGAGGCCCAGGCCTCGCTGAACGCCGCGTCGGGGTCGACCTCGCGTAGGTCGGCGAGGCTGACGAAGCCGCTGAGGCCGTCGCTCGGGGTCGACGCGACCGTGAACGGCACGGCGTCGCCGGTTCCGGTGATCTCCAGGGTGTCACCCTCGGCGACCTCGAGGTACTCCATCTCGTTCTCGCTGAGCAGGACGGTGCCCGGCGCGAGGTTCTCGAGGGCGGCAGTGTCGTTGACGGTGGTGCGCAGGTCCTCGGGGTCGGCGCCCCGGAGGTACATGTACTCGTCGCCGGGGAGTTCGGCGTCCGTCGCGTAGATCTCGGTGACGGTGCTGACGTGGTCGACGCCGGCGACGGTGTCCACGGCCGAGGGCGGGACGCTGCCGGAGCCGGGGATGACCATGAGGTCGACGGGGAACGTCTCGTCCAGGGTCGAGTCCGCGGTCTGGCGGGCGGCGGCCGCGCCGGTCGTCATCGCCACGATGAGCGTGACGCCGATGAGCAGTGCCGTGGCGGTGGCCGACGTGCGCCGCGGGTTGCGCAGCGTGTTCGCGGCGGCCAGGCGGGACGCGGGGCCTGTGCGGGCGACGAGCTTTCCGAGGAACGCAGCGACCTTGGGCAGCCAGAACACCGTGCCGATGATGACGCCGATGAGCGAGATCGCCACGCCGAGCACGGTGGCGGCCAGACCGACGTCGACCCGCCCGTCCGTACCGAAGGAGACGCCGAGCCCGACCAGGGCGAACCCGCCGATGGTGGCGAGCGCGGAGAAGACGGCGCGTACCCGGCCCGCGCCCTTGCGCACGCTCAGGGTCTCGGCCGGCCGCAGTGCGGCGAGCGGGGCGACGCGGGTGGCGTTCCTGGCGGGCGCCATCGCGGCGACGAGCGTCACGAGGACGCCGACGGCGAGCGGGATGAGCACGACCTGCGGGGTGATCGTGACGGCGGCCGGCAGCGGCACCCCGATGTCGAACTGCGGGGCGACGAACAGGGCTGTCTGGGCGAGCAGGACGCCGACGGCCACGCCGCCGAGCGAGGCGACGAGGCCCAGGACGGCGGCCTCGAGCAGCACGGAGCGGTACAGCTGTCCGCGTCCGGCCCCGATGCAGCGCAGCAGCGCGAGGGTGCGGGTGCGCTGGGCGACGAGCACCTGGAACGTGTTGGCGATGACCAGGCCCGCGACGAGGAGCGCGACCGCGGCGAACGTCAGGACGAAGACGAGGAACACGAGGTCCTCGCCGCCGGTGCGCTCGGCGCTGACCTCCTGGGCCCGCTCGTCCACGGTCTGGACGTCGTGCTCGCCGCTGCTCACCACCGCGGCGTCGACGGCGTCGCGGACGGCCTGCGTGGGCTCGTCGCCGGACATCGCAGACGGCTCGAGGAGTGCGGCGATCTCGAAGGGTTCGCCCGGTACGGGATCCTCGCCCCACTCGTCGATGTCGGCGGCCGTCGCGACGACGGCGCCGCCGCTCATGGCGTAGGCGTTGTAGGGGTCCTCGGTGATGCCGACGACGCGGACGGGTTCGGCGACCTCTTCACCGTCGCCGGTCTCGGGGTCGGTCTCCACCCAGCGGTGGATGTCGATCTCGTCACCGATGGCGACGTCGAGACGTTCGGCGACGTCGTCGGGTACGGCGATCTCGCCGCGTTCGGACGGCCACTTGCCGCCGGCGATCTCGAGCGGCATGAGGCGGTCGTCCTGCGGGCGGGCGATGCCTTCGGCGTACGCGTAGGTGCTGCCGTTGCCGAGATTGAGGTAGGTGCTCCGGACGGCGTCCGCGGCGACGACGCCGTCGGTGCCACGCACGGCCTCGACGTCCTGACGCCAGTCGTTCCCAGAGGTCGTGACCAGGATGTCGGCGTCGGCGTAGCGTGCGGCGATCGTGTCGTAGGTGGCGCGGGTGATGACGTTGCCGGCCAGGAGCGTCACGGCGACGAACGCCGTACCGATGAGGATCGCGATCCCTGCGGCGGTCAGGCGGCCGGCGCTGCGGCGCATCTGCGCCATCGTGTAGCGGGCCGTGGGCAGGTTGTTGCGCTTCGGGGGCACCGCCGCGACACCGGCGGGCGCGGTGCCCGGTGCGCCGGTGGACGGCGCCGTCGTCGTGGTGGTCATCGGGCACCAGCCCCGGGGACGACCGGCATGGTGCCCGTCGAGACGTTCGGCTCCAGCGTGCGCAGCGCGTCCAGGCCGGCCAGCGCCGACTCGGGGGTCGGGTCGGAGATGTCACCGGCGATACGGCCGTCGGCGAGGAGGACGACACGGTCCGCGTAGGCCGCGGCGGCGGGGTCGTGCGTGACCATGATGATCGTGCGACCGAGCTCGCGGACGCTGCGGCGCAGGAAGCTCAGCACCTCGGCGCCTGACCGGGAGTCGAGGTTGCCGGTGGGCTCGTCGGCGAAGACGACGTCGGGCTGCGCGATGAGCGCGCGAGCGATCGCGACGCGCTGCTGCTGACCGCCGGACATCTCGGCCGGACGGTGGGTCAGGCGCTCCGTCAGGCCCAGCGTCTCCACGAGAGTGGCGAACCACTGGCGGTCCACCGTGCCGCCGGCGAGCTCCACGGGGAGCGTGATGTTCTGCTCTGCCGTGAACATCGGCAGGAGGTTGAACTGCTGGAACACGAAGCCGACGCGGTCGCGGCGCAGCTTCGTCAAGGCACTGTCGTTGAGCGCGGTGACGTCGGTGGTCCCGACGAACGCCTGCCCGGACGTCGCGCTGTCCAGCCCGGCGAGCAGATGCATCAGCGTCGACTTGCCCGAACCCGACGGGCCCATGATCGCCGTGAACTCGCCGGCGGCGAAGTCCACGTCGACGCCCGCCAGAGCGTGCACGGCGGCCTCCCCGGATCCATAGGTCTTGGTGAGGTCACGCGCCCGGACGGCGCGGGTGCCGTCGACGGGGACGTACACGGTGGTGTCCACGGAAGTTCTCCTCGAGATGAAGGGACGTTTTCTCCAGCACCCAGGAATCTACGGACCGGCTGGCCGGGCCCGCGTCGTGCGACGGGATGGTCCTGTGCGACGGCTATGTCATACCTGAGTCGTACAACCACCCTGAATCTGTAGGACCGGGGGCCCGGGGGTACCCCGATCACGAAGATCCGCGCTGGTGACGGCGACGCGAAGCTGTGGAGAACGCCCGTCGCGCACAGGGCGGGCGGATGCGCCGCCCGCCCGCGGCGGCCGTGCGGCAGCGTGGAGCCCATGACCGTCCGTGTGACCGTGCACCCGGGCGAGGACGTCGAACTGTCCGACGGCGTCCCGCCCGCCACCTTCCGCGATCCGCTCGCCGCGCTCGTCCGCCGCCCCGAACTGCGCCGCGCCACACTGCTCGCCGACGGCGACCCCGTCCCCGAGGACTGCCGCGCCGGCGAGCGCCCGCTGCTGCCCGGAGCCACCCTGACGACCCCGTACCAGCACCCCGCCACGACGCCCGACGACGCCGCGGTGCTCCGCGCGCCGTGGATACTCACCCGCACCACCGGGACCGCCGCGGGCATCCTCGTTCCCGTCGGCCGGCCACGAGACCTCGCGTGCGGCGCACGGCAGCTGATCGGCGCCCACCCGACCCCGGGCACGTGGCGCGGGCTGCGCCTCCGGCGCAGCGGCCCGCGCCGGATCCTCGCCCCGCCACGGACACCGGCCGATGCCACCTGGGCTCTCAGCCTCCTGCCGGTACTCGTCTCCGTCGGCCTGGCCGTCCTCCTGCGCCAGCCCACGCTCGCCCTGTTCGCGCTCGTGGGCCTCGCGGCCCTGCTCCCCCAGGCGCTCCGGCGCCGCGCCGCTCCCGGCATCACGCCCGGAACGACCTCCGGCAGGGCCCGGCCCCACCGGGCCGGCCCCGACGCCCTGCTCGCCTTCGCCGTCGCCGCCCACCACACCGCGCCGGGCACCTGGCGCGCCGCCCGGGCCGCCTGGGCCGCCTGGGCGAGGACAGGCGCACCGCCAGGATGGCCCGGCGGGATGTGGGACGACCTCCTCGGCGACGGGACCGTGGCCGTCGCCGGCGCGGACGAGCCCACCCACGCCGTCGCCCGCGCCATCGTCGCCGACCTCGCCGCACGCGGCCGGCCCGTCCAGATCCTCGGCACCACCCGCCACTGGGCCTGGTGCCGCTGGCTCACCCCACCCGCACCCACCCCCGACCCACCCACCGCACACGAACCCCGCCACCACGCCCCGCTCCCCGACAGCGACACCACCGACGACACCAGCGCACCCGTCCTCGTCGTCGACCACGGCACACCCCACGACCACGCCACCGCACGCCACGCCGTCGCCCGAGGCGCCGTCGCCGTCGTCCTCGGCACCACCGACAGCTGCCGCACCGTCATCACCATCCGGGACAACCGCCTCCACGTCACCGGACCCGAGGTCCGCCGCCGCACCCGACCACTCATCGGCGTCACCACCGAGTGGGCGGAACACTACGCCCGGCGCCTCGCCGGCGCCCGGCACCTCGGCCGCACCCTCCCCACCCTCACCGGCACCACGACCGCCACCACCCTCGCCACCACGAACCTGCCCGACGACGTCCCCCTCAGCAGCCTGCACGACCTCGACGGACTACCCGCCGACCCGGCCGGCCCGCGCACCGGCAGCTGGGCCGTACCCCTCGGACGCGCCACGACCGGAACCGTCACCTGGGACCTCGTCACCGACGGACCACACCTCCTCGTCGCAGGCACCACCGGATCCGGCAAGTCCGAACTGCTGCGCGCACTCGTCCTCGGGCTCGCCCTCCAGCACCCACCCCAGCACCTGATCCTCGGCCTCATCGACTTCAAAGGCGGCGCCGGACTCGGCGCCCTGACCGGACTCCCGCACGTCGTCGGGCAGGTCACGGACCTCGACGCGGCGCTCGCGGCGCGGGCGCTCGCCGGGCTGCGGGCCGAACTGCGGCGCCGCAAGGCGGTCCTCGCCGAGCAGGGCGTGGCGGATGTCGCGGCGCTGGCACCCGGCGTGGTGCCGCGCCTGGTCGTGGTCGTCGACGAGTTCCGAGCACTCACCGACGAACTGCCCGAGCTCCTGCCCGGCCTCGTCCGGATCGCCGCCCAGGGCCGGTCGCTGGGTGTGCACCTCGTCCTCGCGACGCAGCGACCGGCCGGCGCGGTCAGCGCCGACGTGCGGGCGAACGTCACCGCGCGGCTCGCGCTGCGCGTCACCGACCCGCTCGAGTCCCGCGACGTGGTGGACTGCCCCGATGCGGCGGCCCTGCCGGTGGACCGGCCCGGTCGCGCGGTCCTGCGGATCGGGTCGGGCACCCCGGCCGTGCTGCAGTGCGCTCACACCGGCCCCGGCCGTCCGGCGGCCCCGGTCCGGCGGGCCGTACCGTTCGGCAGGACCGGCAGCGAGCAGCCCGGCGGTGGGCGGACCGAGACGGTGCTCGGCACGACGCCTGTGCGGGGACGGCACCGGTCCACGACCGGGCAGACAGGTCCGGTCCCGCTCGCGGTGGGACCCGGGAGGCCCCTCGAAGGGCCCGCCGGCCTCGTCGCCGCGATCCGTACGGCCTACGGTGGCCCCGCTTCCCACGCGCCGCTCTGGCTCCCGCCCCTCCCGGAACAAGTGGCGTTCGCGGACCTGGCCGACGGGGACGGGCACCCCGATGCCCGCGGCCTCCTCCTCGCCCTCGGCGACCTCCCGGACCAGCAACGCCGGACGACGATCCGCTGGGATCCCGCCGACGGAAACCTGGCCGTGCTCGGCCGTGCGAAGTCCGGCCGCACGACCGTGCTCGCCGCTCTGGCCGAGGCCGGGCGGGCGCGCGGCATGACCGTACGGACCGTCACGCCCGCCGCGCTGTCCGACACACCGGCCTCGGCATCCACGCCGGGGCACGGCCCGGGATCAGCACACGCCGCCGCGCCGGTTCGCGACCCCGATCTCCTGCTGGTCGACGACCTGGATGCCGTCCGCGCGGCCCGCCCGGGCTGGGAACCGCCGCCCGGCGTCCCGGTCGCCGTCGCCACGCGCAACCCTGCTGCCGCCCACGCCTACGGCGTCGGGCCGCGCCTCGTCATGCTGAGTCGCGACCGTGCCGACGACATCGCCCTGGGCGCCCCCGCGACCCTCGCGGGCTCCGGAGGCGTCCCAGGGCGTGCCGTGTGGTGCGGGCGTACCGGGACGGTGCTGTGTCAGACGGCCTCCCCGACGGTCACCTGAGCCACCACTTCTGGTTCGCGCCGCCGTGGCACTCCCAGATCACGAGCTTCGTGCCGTCGTCGCTGTTCCACCCCTGGACGTCGACGCACTTGTTCGCGGCGATCGAGACCAGGTCACCGGCCCCGGACAGCACCCACTGCTGCGCGACGTTCCCGTTGCAGTTCACGATCTGCACGGTCGTGCCGTTCGCGGGATCGCCCCAGGCGAGGTCCATGCACATGCCGCCGGCGCGCACCGTGCCGTCGGAGTGGAACGTCCACCGCTGCGCGGCGGTGCCGTTGCAGGTCCAGATCTGCAACGGCACGCCGTCGGAGAAGTTCGAGTTCGGCACGTCGATACATTTGCCCTCGTACCCGACGATCTCCTGCCCGCCACCGCCTCCCCCGGTCGTCGTGAGGCTCAGGCCGTAGTTGGACAGGAGGGGGTTGATGGGCTGGTAGATGAACCGGCCGTTGCTCGAGCAGTCGCCGATCCGGCCGGAGGTCACACCCTGCGCCTGGTCGCCGGAGATCACGGAACCGCCGGAGTCGCCGCCCTCGGCGCAGGCCGAACCGGTCGCCATCCCCGGGATGTCACCGTTCCCGTAGTTGATGGTGACGTTCTTCTCCTGGATCACACCGCAGCGCCAGCCCGTGGTCCGGCCCGAGCGGCACACCGACGCGCCGATCGGCATCTCGTTCGAGCCCGCGACGGCGACGGTGCCGCCCCCGTAGTTGTTCACCGCCGGCGTGGGCGTCCAGTTGCTGTTGGTCCTGACCCACGCCCAGTCGTGTCCCGGGAACTGCGAACCGGCGTAGGTGCCGAGCGCGGCGCCGTCGGGCGCGTTGACCGCGTCGCCGGTGTTGCCGCAGTGGCCGGCCGTCACGAACCCGCCCGCCACGGCGAAGCCGATCGAGCACAACGTCACGTACCCGTCGCCGGTGGGCCGGTGGAACTCGTTGCCGCCCACGATGTCGCGTGCGGGCACGGGAGCCGTGTCGGAGTGCTCGACTCGCACGACGCCGGACGGCACACCCGCGTCGTCCGCCAGTGCACGCGCGGCCTCGGCGTCAGCAGCCTCGATGACCAGCGTGTTCGTCTCGGGATCGGCGTACCAGGCGTGCACCGACCGCGGCGCCCCGACCTCGTCGAGCGCCTCCTTCCAGCGGGTGAGCTCGTCGAGACCGTGCCGCACGACGACGGCCTCCGCCCCGGTCTCCCGGACCGCGTTCGCCGCGGCCCTCGTCGTGACCGCCACGCGGACGTCGTCGCCGCTCTCCGGCACCCAGGTGCCCGCGTAGTCGCCGCCGAGCGACGAGGCGAAGTGCTCCTCCAGACCCGCCGCGCTCGCGTCCAGCGCGAGGCGTGCGGGGATCTCCTCGGGCGTGAGGCCGAGGTCCCGCTCGAACGCCTCGGCCTGCTCCGGCGGAATGCCCGCCACGTCCGACGCCGTCGGGGCCGGGCCGGCGGCCCGCTCGGCGCCCGTGGCCGGAGCGCCCACGAGCGCGGCAGCGGCCAGCACGGTCACTACGGCCAACGGCGTCAGCGCTGTCACAGGCTTGCGATACGACCTTCTCGACGATCTGAGCATCAGCTACTCCCTCGGTGGGACCCGGCCGAGCCGGGGTGTGCGGGTGGGGGATGCGGCGCGCGGGAGACGACGACGGTGTCGTGCACTCACACACCGGCGATGCGGACGACGTCGCCCGCATCGCATGATGGCCACCCGCGATGCTAGTGAAAGCCCGACCGTTACTGAACAGTGACCAAGCAAGGATGTGGGAACCACCTATTCCCTGCTCGACTCCGCCGAATTCGGGCATATGTGCTGGTGAGAGGCATCGATGATGTCTCCAGATCACGGTCCGGCGTCAAAAGTCGCCACCAATTGACACCCTGCTCGGACACCCGTTGCATGGAAGGCAGGCGACGGGGTCCGCAGACCCCGGCCGTTCGCCGGACGGCGCAAGGCGGCATGGCAGCGCGCGCCAACCATCCGACGGGCACATCTCCGAACGACCGAGGAAGGCTCAGGACTCGAAATGCGAGTACATCGAAAGTCGGCCGGCGTGGTGGCTTCGGCCGCCGTGCTGGGTATGGCGTTGGCGGCGTGCGGCGGCGGCGGTTCGGAGGAGGCCGGCACCGAAGGCGGCGCGGATCAGGTGGAGGTGTTCACCTGGTGGGCGGCGGGTTCGGAGAAGGCAGGTCTGGATGCGCTGGTGGGCGTGTTCGAGGAGCAGCACCCGGACACCGAGTTCATCAACGGTGCGGTGGCCGGTGGTGCGGGGTCGGCGGCCAAGGACCTGCTGCAGACGCGTCTGCAGGCCCAGGACCCGCCGGACACGTTCCAGGCCCACGCCGGTGCGGAACTGCAGGACTACATCGACGCCGCCCAGATCGAGGACGTGTCCGGGCTGTACGACGAGTTCGGGCTCACCGACGTCTTCCCGGCCGACCTGGTCGAGCGGATCTCCACCGAGGACGGGGCGATCTACTCCATCCCGTCCAACATCCACCGCGCGAACGTGCTGTGGGCCAACCCGAGCGTGCTGGAGGACGCAGGGCTGGACCCGAGCGCGGAGTACGCGGACCTGGACGCGTTCATCGCGGACCTGGAGACGCTGGACGGGGAGGGAGTGACCCCGATCTCGGTGGCCACGACCTGGACGCAGGTGCACCTGCTGGAGACCATCTTGCTGGCCGGCCTGGGCCCGGAGGCGTATCAGGGCCTGTGGGACGGGTCGACCGACTGGACCTCCGCCGAGGTGACGGGCGCGCTGGAGGACTTCGAGACGATCATGTCGTTCACGAACTCCGACCGGGACGGCCTGGACTGGCCGGAGGCCACCCAGCAGGTCATCGACGGTCAGGCCGCGTTCAACATCATGGGTGACTGGGCCGTGGCCGCGTTCGAGGAGCAGCAGAAGGAACTGGGCACCGACTTCGTCGCCGTGCCCTCCCCGGGCACCGACGGCGTGTTCGACTTCCTGGCCGACTCCTTCACCAAGCCGGTCGGCGCTCCTGATCCCGCGGGCACCGACGCCTGGCTGGAGACCATCGGGTCCCTGGACGGACAGGTCGCGTTCAACAAGGCCAAGGGCTCCATCCCGGCCCGGACCGACGCAGACCCCGCCGAGTTCTCCGAATACCAGCAGACGGCGATCGAGTCGTTCGCGAACGACACCATCGCCTCATCGCTCGCCCACGGTGCCGCCACTCCGGTGGCGACCTTGAACGCGATCAGCGACGCGACGAGCAAGTTCACCACCGGCGCTTCCGACCTGGACGCCTTCCAGGCCGAGCTCGCCGCAGCCGCACAGAGCTGACACGACCGATGCGCCGCGCACCGGCTCCGGCCGGTGCGGGACACGGTGCAGGAACGGCAGGGTGCCGTGCACGGATGCGAGAGCCCGGACAGGCTCACGAAACGCGTCCGGCACGGCGCCCTGTCGCTTCCCGGAGGCAGGAGGCGGCAAACGCCACCGACGGCCCACGCAACCTCGCGTTCCTCCGAGCGCGGAACCCCGTCTCACACTCGTAAAGTGACGACATGCTGAAGAAACTGCGGCGGGTGGGGCCTCCCTTACTCCTGCTCGCCCCCTCTTTGCTGCTTCTGGGGGTGTTCGTCTACGGGCTGATCGCGGCGAACTTCCAGATGTCGTTCACCGACAACCACACCGCGGCCCAGGCCACCGGACAAGCCCCCGCCGCCACCGTCTGGTTCGACAACTACCTCGCCCTGCTGGCCAGTCAAGACTTCCAGCATTCCCTGACCAACCTGGTCCTGTTCACAGCCGTGTTCCTGGCCGGGACCATGCTCATGGGCTTCGGCTGGGCCTGGCTCCTGGACAAGCCCGTCAAGGGCGAAGGATTCTTCCGCGCCATCTACCTGTTTCCCATGGCCGTGTCCTTCGTGGCCTCCGGCGTGGTCTGGCGCTGGCTGCTCAACTCCAACCAGGACGAACAGGCCTCCGGCCTCAACCGCCTGTTCCAGATCGTCGGCCTGGACTTCCTGCAGAACAACTGGTGGAACAACGTCACCGTCGGCATCACCGCCATCGCGATTCCCGCCATCTGGCAACTCTCCGGCTACGTCATGGCACTCTTCCTCGCCGGATTCCGCGGCATCCCCGAGGAACTCCGCGAGGCCGCACGCATGGACGGCGCCACCGAGCTCCAGCTCTACCGCCATGTCCTGTTCCCCCAGCTGTCCCCCGTGGCTCTCTCCGCCCTCATCATCATCGGCCACATGAGCCTCAAGTCCTTCGACCTGATCATGTCCATCTCCAAGCCGGCCAACTACCAGACGAAGGTCCCCGCCGTGGACATGTTCGTGTTCAAGTCCAGCTTCGACTACGCCAATGCTGCCGCTGTCGGCGCCATTCTCCTGATCATCGTCGCCGCCGTCATCGTGCCCTACCTCGTCCACACGCACCGGGAGGAAAAGCGATGACCACCCTCCTGGAACCGATCAGCAGGAAGACGCCCGCGCAACGCGGCGCCACGACCCCTGCTCGCTACGCGGCCGGCCGGACCCTGCGCTACGCCGTGATGCTGCTCGTCGTCATCGTCGTGCTGATTCCGGTGTACGTGCTGTTCGTCACCAGCTTCAAGGGCGCCGGCGACGCCGCGCCCACGCGCGCGTGGGCGCTGCCGACCCTGTGGACCCTGGAGAACTGGCAGGGCGCCTGGACCACCCTCGCGCCCGCCATCGGGCGCTCCCTGCAGATGGTGATCCCCTCGACGATCATCTCCGCGTTCCTCGGCTCGCTGAACGGCTTCGTGCTGGCCCGCTGGCGCTTCCGGGGTGCCGACATCGTGTTCACCCTCATCCTGTTCGGGATGTTCATCCCCTACCAGGCCGTGATGATCCCGCTGAACCAGCTCGTCCTGGGCATGGGCATCCCCAGCGGCATCCCCTCGCTGATCCTGCTGCACATCGTGTACGGCATCCCGATCACCACGCTGATCTTCCGCAACTACTACATGACCGTGCCCGCCGAGCTCATCGAGGCCGCCCGCGTGGACGGGGCCGGCATGCTGCGCACCTACTGGAACGTGCTGCTGCCCATCTCCATCCCGAGCTTCACCGTCGTGCTCATCTGGCAGTTCACCAACGCCTGGAACGACTTCCTGTTCGCCGTCTTCTTCTCCTCCAGCCAGAACGGCCCCGTCACCATCGCCCTCAACAACCTCGCCAACGGCGCGCTCCTGCAGAACTACGGCGTCTCCATGGCCGGTGCCCTGCTGGCGTCGCTGCCGACGCTGCTGGTCTACATCATCCTCGGCAAGTACTTCGTCGGCGGCCTCATGTCCGGCTCCGTCAAGGGCTGAAACTCACGGCTCCGCCTGTTCGCTATGCTCCTGGGCACCACCACCCAGCCGGGCAGCGGATGTCTCACCCCCAGCCGGAGTCCAGGCAGTTCTCTGCCCGGTCTCCAACGACGAAGGAAGTTCAGGTCCACCAGATGCGAGTGACTCGGAGGACGACGGCGGCGGTGGCGACAGCTACCGCGCTCGTCATGACGCTTGCCGCCTGCGGCGGCGCATCACCAGGAGAGACCACGCCATCTCTCAGAACCCATGCTGACGTCGGTGTGTACACCTGGTGGGCCGCGGGAGTCGAGAAGACAGCGCTGGACGCGCTGGCTGAGGTGTTCGAGGAGCAGCACCCGGACATCGAGTTCATCAACGACGGCGTCACCGGTGGCAGCGGCTCCGCGGCCAAGGACCACCTCCAGTCACGTCTGGAGAACCAGGACCCGCCGGACACCTTCCAGGTCCACGCCGGCGCGGAGATCGACGACTACATCAAGGACGGCTACGTCGTCGACGTGTCGGACCTGTACGAGAAGTACGGTTTGACCGACGCGTTCCCCGAGGACCTGATCGATCGACTGTCGACCGACGACGGGAAGATCTACTCGGTCCCCTCGAACATCCACCGCGCGAACGTGATGTGGGCCAACCCCACCGTACTGGAGGACAACGGGATCGATCCCTCCGCCCGGTACGAGAGCATCGGCGCCTTCATCACGGACCTCGAGAAGCTCGACAAGGCCGGCGTCACGCCGCTCTCGGTCGGGACCACGTGGACGCAGGTGCACCTGCTGGAGACGGTCCTGCTGGGCACGCTCGGCCCCCAGGCCTACAACGGGCTCTGGGACGGCCGCACGGACTGGACGAGCCCGGAGGTCACCACCGCGCTCCAGAACTTCAAGACGCTGATGTCGTACACGAACGACGACCGCGAGGACCACGACTGGGCGACGGCCACCGAGATGGTCATCAACGGCGAGGCCGCGTTCAACGTGATGGGCGACTGGGCGGTGAGCGCGTTCGACGAGGCGGAGATGACCCTCGGCGAGGGCTATGTGGCCGTCCCGGCCCCCGGCACCGCCGGCACGTTCGACTTTCTCGCCGACTCGTTCACGATGACCGCCGGCATCCTGAGCCCGGAGGACACGGAGGCCTGGCTGGAGACGGTCAGCTCGCTCGAAGGCCAGGTGGCGTTCAACAAGATCAAGGGTTCCATTCCCGCCCGCACCGACGTGGACCGCGACGAGTTCACCGAGTACCAGCGGCTGGCGATCACGTCATTCGAGGAGGACGCGATCGTCTCCTCCCTGGCGCACGGCGCCGCCGTCCCGGTTGCGCAGCTCAACGCGATCTCCGAGGCGACGCTCGCCTTCGCCGGCCCCAACGGCAGCGGCGACGTCGCGGCCTACCAGGCCGCCCTGGCGGCGGCCGCGGGCTGACGCTCCGCGGGAGCAACACGCCGAGGTGACGGGTCCGGCGGCCCGTCACCTCGGCCTTCTCATGCGGCTGACACGTCGCGGTGGTGCCGGCGCAGCGGACGGCCGCGGACCGTCGCCCCGGATCGTCACGGGCCGCGACGACGCGCCTCCGGAACTGCGCCGCGACCTCGCACAGAATGCATCAATCCTCATGGACGGACGTCCTAGTCGTTGCTTCTATTACCGGCGGCATCATGAGCAGCACCAGCACCACGACCGCGAGAAGGACGACCGTCCAGCCACTGATCACCGCCCACAGCGGTCCGCCGCCCAACGCCCCTGCCAATCCCGCGAAGATCTGGAACAACTGCCAGGTGACGGCGAAACCTCTTGCCACGCGGCTCCCCCGCAGCAGTGCCCTCCCGGCGGCCACGAGAGCCCATGCCGCGCCACCCAGGGTGAGCACGAGGAAGATGGCGACCTCAGGAGCCTCGGAGCCGCGCAGCGCCATCTCTCCGAGGATTGCCAGCGCGAAGGCGCCGACGCCGACGGCCTCTACCACAAGGAGTGCCAGAAGTGAACGTAGCAATGGCAAAGATCTGCTCACAGTATCGCTTTCGTGTGTGGGGTTGTCAGAGGAGATAGCGGTGAAGTGCAGATTCACAATAATGTGACGGAAACCTCACCTGCTGTGACAGGGAAAGTTTGCTGCAACCCCTTGTGCGCGGCTTCACGAGATGTGAACCTAGTACCAGCAAGCCCAACCCCCCGAACACACCTGAAGTTCGAGCGCCCTCGGCGCACTGCGGCCGAAAACGTTGCACAGCCGCTGCCCACGGACGCAGAGCATGCCCGGGCCGGTGTGCGCCCCCAGAACGCACGACAACGGCGCGGGTCATCACCGCCCGGCACCCGAACGGCAGGTACGTTCCACCACAAGGAGTATCCGACATGGACTGGCGCCACCGTGCAGCGTGCCTCGAAGAAGACCCTGAGCTGTTCTTCCCCATCGGCAACACCGGACCTGCCTTGCTGCAGATCGAGGAGGCCAAGGCTGTGTGTCGTCGATGCGACGTCGTCGACACCTGCCTCAAGTGGGCGATCGACTCCGGGCAGGACTCCGGCGTCTGGGGCGGCATGAGCGAGGACGAGCGCCGCGCGCTCAAGCGCCGCACCGCCCGCGCCCGCCGCGCCGGCTGAGGGCCACCCCACCAGTCACGCACCCCCACGTTCGTCGGCGAAGCGCCCGGGACTCCCCCATCGTCCCGGGCGCTTCGTCGCGTCCAGCCGGATGCGGACGACCGCGAGGCCTCACGACGCCCGCCCGCCGCCGTCGCGCAGCACCAGGCGCAGCTCCACCTCGGTGCCGCCGCCGTCGCGCGCGGACCACTCGATCGTCCCGCCGAGCTCGTTCATCACGAGCGTCCGCACGATCTGCGTGCCCAGGCCGCTGCCCGGTCCGGCCCCGCCCGCGGCGCCGTCCTCTCCCGACGGCAGCCCGACGCCGTCGTCGGACACGATCACCCGCATGTCGCTGCCGCTGCGCTCCACGTTCACCTCGACCGTGCCCGAGGCCCGTCCCCCCGGGAACCCGTGCTCCACGGCGTTCGTCACCAGCTCCGTGAGGACCAGCGCGAGCGGCGTCGCGTCCTGCGCGGGCACGAGCCCGAACGACCCGTTCCGTACGGTCCGGACTGTGGTCTGGGCCGACGCCACGTCCGCGGTGAGGCGCAGCGCGCGACCCACCATGTCGTCGAGCTCCACCTGTTCCTCGAGCGTCTGCGAGAGCGACTCGTGCACGAGCGCGATGGTCGCGACGCGGCGCATCGCCTCCTCCAGGGCCGCGCGCGCCTCGGGCACGTCCATGCGCCGCGCCTGGAGCCGCAGCAGCGCTGCGACGGTCTGCAGGTTGTTCTTCACGCGGTGGTGGATCTCGCGGATCGTCGCGTCCTTCGTGATCAGTTCCCGCTCGCGGCGCCGCAGCTCCGACACGTCGCGGCACAGCAGCACGGCACCGATGCGGTGACCGTGGTCGGTGAGCGGCATGGCACGCAGCGACAACGCGACCCCCCGCGCCTCGACGTCGGTGCGCCACGGCGCCCGGCCCATCATCACCAGCGGCAGCGACTCGTCGACGGGGTTCGCCTGCCTCTCGACGACCCGGGCGACGACCTCGACGAGCGACTGGCCGCCCAGCGGCCCGATGACGCCGAGCCGGTGGAAGCACGACAGCGCGTTCGGGCTCGCGTACAGGACCTCGCCCTCGGAGTTCAGCCGGATCAGGCCGTCGCCGACGCGCGGCGCGCCCCGTCGCGGCCCGGTCGCGGCGTTGGGCAGCGGGAACTCGCCACGGGCGATCATCGCGACGAGGTCGTCGGCCGCCTCGACATAGTTCAGTTCGAGGCGCGACGGTGTGCGGCCCGACCCCAGGTTCGTCTGCCGGGAGACGACGGCGATCGCGCGTCCCTTGTGCACCACCGGTACGGCCTCCTCACGCACCGCGTACGCGCCGAACCAGCGGGGCTCCCGGGCGCGCTGGGCGCGGGTCTCCTCGATGGCGCGACGGAGCTGCGGGCGCTGCCCCTCGGGCGCGTACGACCCGACGATGTCGTCGTAGTGCACGGTCGACCCCGTCGACGGCCGGCACTGGGCGAGCGCCACGAACCCGTCCGTGGTCGGTAGCCAGAGCACCAGGTCGGCGAAAGCGAGGTCCGAGATCACCTGCCAGTCGCCGACGAGAAGATGCAGCCACTCGACGTCGGCCGGTTCCAGCTCGGCATGCTCGAGGATCAGGTCACTCATCGCGGACACGGCTCAAGCGTAGAAGGTCGCGCCAGGAGTCCGTGCGCCGGGTCCGCCGTCGGTCCCGCTCTCCCCCGCTCCGGACCGGGTTCCCCGGCCGCCCTCGGAACCTGCGGGCAACCCCGACACGTTAGAGTTCTGACCACTGGCACGACCGACCTCGAGGAGAGCACGTGCACCTGACGGTCGACCTGACATACCCCGCCGGCCTTGACGACGTCTCGGCGATGTTCGCCGACGTGGAGTTCGTCCGCTGGCGGTCGGAGCGGACCGTGCGTGCCGGGACACCGGGCGGTGGCACGGTCGAGCAGGTGGACGTCACCGGCTCCGTGGACCACGGATTCACCGTGGTGGTGCGCCGGACGCTCGCCACCGACCAGATCCCCGCGCAGGCGCGCTCGTTCGTGGGCGGCGCCCTCGAGATCCGCCAGGCGGAGGCCTGGGAGGCCGCGGCGGACGGCAGGCGCGTCGGCACCCTGTCCGTGGAGATCATCGGCGCGCCCGTGCGCATCACGGGGACGGGCCGGCTGCAACCGCTGGCCGACGGCGGCACGCGACTCACCTACGACGGCGACGTCCGGTCGACCGTCCCGCTGTTCGGCGCCGTGGTGGAGGAAGCGGCTTCCAAGGCCGTCCGCACCGCGCTGGAGGCCGAGGCCGAGGCGGGCCGCGCCTGGCTCGCCGGCGAGCGGCCGTAGCGACACCGGCAGCGGGATGAGGTTTCCGTCCTGGGCACGAGGTTTCCGCGCGTCCGCCGGGAGGGGGCGGCGGAAAACTCGTGGCAAGGACGGGAACCTCGTGTCGGGGCCCGGACCACAGGCTCCACGGCGACCAGGAAGCCGGGCCGTCCGTGAGAGGTCGCGCAGGTAGGCGCTGTCCGCGCGCCGTCTTAACCGTTTCACGTCGCTCGACGCCGCGCACCGGCGTGGCGAAGACTCGTGGGCCGTGCGGCGCGCGCCGTTCAACGGCCCCGGCTTGACACGACACGGGGATCAGACAACGATCGTTCGGGCATGGGAGCGCTACCACACCTCATCCGAGTGCTGCCGACCGGCACAGGTCGTCCGGCCGCACCCGCCCACGTCGAAGGGAACACGATGGACGTCGAGATCGCAGCAGCGACCGGACCTACGGGCGGAGGCACCCTGGCCGCACCGGGAACCGCGCTCCCGTACACCCCGAGTACGCCCCGCCCGGCGCGCGGTGCCAACGGGAGCGGGCGCGTGGACTTCCCGCCGGACTTCCTCTGGGGCGCGGCGACCGCGGCCTACCAGGTCGAGGGCGCGGCACGCACCGACGGACGGGAGGACTCGATCTGGGACGTGTTCGCGCGCGTTCCCGGCGCCGTCCTCAACCAGGAGGACGGCGAGGTCGCCTGCGACCAGTACCACCGATACCCGGAGGACGTCGCACTGATGCAGGAGCTCGGCATCAAGGCCTACCGGTTCTCCACCTCCTGGGCCCGCATCCAGCCCGGCGGCCGCGAGTTCAACGCCGCGGGCCTGGACTACTACGACCGTCTCGTGGACGAGCTGCTCGGCGCCGGCATCCTTCCCTGGCTCACGCTCTACCACTGGGACCTGCCGCAGGGCATCGAGGACGACGGCGGCTGGCCGGTCCGGGACACGGCCTACCGCTTCCGCGACTACGCGGTCGCCACGCACGAGCGCCTCGGCGACCGGGTCGGCGTGTGGACCACGCTCAACGAGCCGTGGTGCGCCGCGTTCCTCGGGTACACGGGCGGCCAGCACGCGCCCGGCCGGCAGTCCCGCGAGGACGGCCTGGCCGCCGCGCACCACCTCATGCTCGGCCACGGCCTCGCCATCGAGGCGCTGCGCGAGCGCGCGCCGGACGCGAACCTCGGCATCACCCTGAACTTCGAGGTGGAGGACCCGCTGAACCCGGACGACCCCGCCGACGTCGAGGCCGCCCGCCGGCTCGACGGCGCCTTCAACCGGATCTTCGCCGACCCCGTCCTGCGCGGCGCCTACGCGGACGACGTCCTGGCCGACGTCGAGCCGTACGGCCTCACCGAGCACATCCGGGACGGTGACCTCGAGACCATCTCGACGCCGATCGACACCCTCGGCGTGAACTACTACCACGGCAACGCCGTGGCGGCCGTCCCCGCCACGAACCCGCTGGCCGGCAACGCCCCGCTCAGCCGGCCGACGTCGTCCCCGTTCCCCGGCGGGGACGGCGCGTACGTGCACCCGCGCGGCCTGCCGCTCACCGACCAGAACTGGGAGATCCAGCCCGAGGGCCTCACGCGGCTCCTGCTCCGGCTGCAGCAGGACTACACCGGCCCTCGCGGCATCGCCATGTACCTCACGGAGAACGGCTGCGCCTACGACGACGTGCCGGACGCCGACGGCTATGTCGAGGACCACGACCGCATCGAGTACATCGACGGTCACCTGCGCGCCATCAAGGACGCCATCGACGAGGGCGCTGACGTCCGCGGCTACTTCGGCTGGTCGCTGCTCGACAACTACGAGTGGGCCTGGGGCTACGGCAAGCGGTTCGGCCTCGTCCGCGTCGACTACGAAACCCAGGAACGCGTCGTGAAGGCCTCCGGACGCTGGTACGGTCAGGTCGCAACGGGCGGTTCCGTGCCGGAGCTGCCCGCTCGCTGAAGCACTCGGCCGCACGCGCGGCCGGCCTACTGAGGGGGTGCGCGCTGGCGCCTGAGGGACCACCCACGCTGGACGACGTCGCGCGCACTGCCGGAGTATCACGGTCCACCGCGTCCCGCGCGATCAACGGTGGCCTGCGCGTCTCCCCGGAGGCGCAGGCGGCCGTCGACGACGCCGTCGCCCGGCTCGGGTACCTGCCCAACCGCGCCGCCCGCTCCCTGGTGACGCGGCGCACCGACTCGATCGCGCTCGTGATGCCCGAGCCGGACGAGCGCATCTTCACCGACCCGTTCCTCGCGGCGACGCTGCGGGGCGTCTCCGCCGGCCTCGCCGGGACCGACCTGCAGCTCGTCCTGCTGCTGGCACGGCCCGGCGAGCGTCCGGGCCACATGGCCCGCTACCTGGGCAGCGGACACGTCGACGGCGTCATCGTCACCTCGCACCACCGGGGCGACCGGCTGGAGCCGGAGCTGGCCGGCGGATCGCTGCCCGCGGTGTTCGTGGGCCGGCCGTTCGAGGCCGAGGGCCTGCGCTGGGTCGACGTCGACAACGTGGCAGGTGGCCGACTGGCCACCCGTCGGCTGATCGACCGGGGATGCCGCCGCATCGCCACCCTCTCGGGACCGCTCGACATGACCTCGGGCGTGGACCGTCTGGCGGGCTGGCGGGCCGAGATGCGGGAGGCCGGGCTGCCCGACGACGCCGTCGTCGAGGGGGACTTCACCATCGCCGGCGGGACCGAGGCGACCCAGCGCCTGCTCGACGAGCACCCCGACGTGGACGCGATCTTCGCCGCGTCCGACCTCATGGCGGAGGGCGCCCTGCGCGCGATCACCGCCCGCGGGCTGTCGGTACCGGACGACGTGGCGGTGACCGGGTTCGACGATCTGGGCGTCGCGGCCTCCACGACTCCCCGCCTGACCACCGTGCGCAACCCGGCAGTCGAGATGGTCAACGCGGCCACGAGCACGCTGCTGGCGCTGCTGGCGGGCGAGAAGGTTACCCCGGACCCCCAGGTCTTCGAGGTCGAACTGATCGAGGGCGCCTCGGCCTGAGCCGCGCTCCGTGGTTTCTGTGGTCGGTACTTTCTTGAGTGATCGGCAGATCGAACTGCCGATCACTCAAGAAAGTACCGGCCACGCGCCTGACAGCACCCGCACGCCGCCGCCCCGTCACGCACTGCGGCGCCGGAACGCCGCCGGGGTCTCGCCCGTGACCCGCGCGAACGTGCGCGTGAACGACGCCTGGTCCGAGAAGCCGGCCGCCGTCGCGACCTGCGCCAGCGGCACCATCGTCGATGTGAGCAGGTGCGTCGCGCGGTCCACCCGCAGCCGCAGCACGAGCTGCCGCGGCGAGAGCCCGAACACCCTCCGGACACGGCGGTCCAGGGCGCCGGCGCCGTATCCGGACAGCGCGACCAGGTCCCGCACCGACGGCACCTCCCCGAGGTCCAGGCGCGCCTCGACCTCGTGGCGCAGATGAGCCATGTCGCGGATCGTCGCGTCGTCGGCGTCCCCGGAGCGCAGGTCCTGCGAGACCGAGACCAGTCCCACGAAGTCGCCCGCCGCGTCCTGCACCGGCAGCTTGGCCGTGAGGAACCAGCCGGGCGCCCCGCCGACGTGGCGGATCAGCTCCAGCTCGCCGCGCAGCGGCCGTCCCGTCACCCGGACCTGGTCGTCCTGGCTCTCGTAGCGCTCGGCGAGATCGGCGACGAAGAGGTCCGGCGCCCGCCGCCCGACGACGTCACGCCGCGACCGCTCGCGCGTCCGCGCCACGAAGACCTCGTTGACCAGCACGTATCGGCCGCCCGCGTCCTTCGCGCAGAACATCACGCCCGTCAGTTCGTCCATCAGCGAGACCATTGCCGGGCTGAGCGCCTCCAGCAATGCCCTCGCCTCGGGCCAGGTCGCCTCGGTCGCGGAGATGCTCATCGTCCCATCATCTCGCCCATCTCCCGCCGGCGTGTCCGCGGCGCCGGCCTGCGGTTCGGCCTTGACCGGAATCTCTCCGGGGAATGAGGAATTCCGCCAATACGCTCCGCGCGCGCAGGGTGCACCCTGGAGGGATGAAGACTTCTGCCCAGCACCCCCGTGCAGTCTCGGTGCACGACGACGTGCCGGCAGGCGCCACGAGCGCCGCCGTCTCCGCCGAGTCCCTGGCCGACGACGCCGTCGCCCTCGCCCGCCGCTGGATCCGCGCGAGCGAGGAACGCGCCACCCGTCCGTCGGCCGCCGACCGCGCCGCCGCGCGCGCCTCCGAGTCGCTCAGCGCCCTGGTCTCGGACCCCGCCGGTCTCGAACTCGCGATGAGCTTCGTGGACGACGTCGCCCGCCCCCAGGACTCGCATGTCGCCGCCAAGGCCCTGGCCCGGCTCGGCAGCCAGGCCGGCACCGCCACCTTCCTGGGTCCGGTCGACAAGCTGCTGTTCCGCGCCGGGGCGCTGGCCGCGCCCGTCGCACCCGCCGTCGTCGTCCCCGCCGCGCGTGCCCGGCTCAAGCAGCTCGTCGGCCATCTCGTGGCCGACGCCGGCCCCGGGCTCACCGCCCACCTGTCCCGCACCCGCGCCCAGGGCTACACCCTCAACGTCAACCTGCTCGGCGAGGCGGTACTCGGCGAGGCCGAGGCGGCAGCGCGCCTCGACCGCACGATCAGGCTCGTCGAGCGGCCCGACGTCGACTACGTGTCCGTCAAGGTGTCGAGCGTCGCGGCGCAGCTCGTGACCTGGGACCTGCCGGGCTCCCGCGACCGCGTCGTCGAGTCGCTCCTCCCGCTGTACCGCGCCGCGCGCGAGCACGGCGTCTTCGTCAACCTCGACATGGAGGAGTACCGCGACCTCGCGCTCACCGCCGAGGTGTTCAAGGCGGTCCTCGACCGGGACGAGTTCCGCGAGCAGGAGGCCGGCATCGTGCTCCAGGCGTACCTGCCCGACGCGCAGGGCGCCCTGGACGACCTCACCGCGTTTGCGCAGAAACGCGTCGCCGCGGGCGGCGCCCGGATCAAGGTGCGGCTCGTCAAGGGTGCGAACCTGTCGATGGAGCGCGTCGAGGCGGCCCTGCACGACTGGCCGCAGGCCCCCTACCCGACCAAGCCCGACGTGGACGCCAACTACGTGCGCCTCCTGGACGACGCGCTGCGGCCCGAGCGTGCCGCCGCCGTCCGGATCGGCGCAGCCTCGCACAACCTCTACCACGTGGCACTCGCCGTGCAGCTGGCCCGCGGACGCGGCGTCGCCGACGCGCTCGACATCGAGATGCTGCAGGGCATGGCGCCCGCCGAGTCGGCGGCCGTGCGGGACGAGATCGCGCCCGACGGCGGTCGCGTGGTGCTCTACACGCCGGTGGTGCGGGACGAGGACTTCGACGTCGCGATCTCCTACCTGGTGCGTCGCCTCGAGGAGAACGCGACCAAGGAGAACTTCGTCTACGCGATGTTCGCCGAGGCGCACGAGGGCGGTGCCGCCGTCGATCCGATGGAGCTGCAGGAAGCGGCGTTCCGCGGATCGGTCGCCAACGGCGTGCACTACGGCCCGTCCGACGTCGCCTCCCGCCGCGTGCCGCGCGCCGCCCTCCCCGGGCTCCCGGAGACGGGGCCGTCCGAGGACGCGCTGCCCTCCGACAACTCGGCCGGGTTCCGCAACGCCGTGGACACCGACCCCGCCGTCGGCGCCTCGCGCGACTGGGCCGCGCACGTGATCGGCGACCGCGCGGGCTTCGTCCCCGCCATCGCCCGGCCGCTCGCGACCGTCGAGCAGGTGGACGACGTCGTCGCCACGGCGGGCCGGGCCACGGCCGCCTGGTCCCAGGTCGCCCCCGCCGACCGCGCGAAGGTGCTGCGTGCCGCCGCCCGCCACCTGGAGGCCGCGCGCACCGATCTGGTCGCCGCCGCCGTGCACGAGGCCGGCAAGACCGTGGCCGAGGTGGACCCCGAGATCAGCGAGGCGATCGACTTCGCCGACTACTACGCGGTGAGCGCCGAGCGCCTCGACCCGGCGTCCGGTGCGTACCCGGGCGCGGAGTTCCACGCGGGCGGCGTCACGCTCGTCACCCCGCCCTGGAACTTCCCGGTCGCGATCCCGATCGGCGGCGTCCTCGCCGCGATGGCCGCCGGCTCCGCCGTGATCGCCAAGCCCGCGCCGCCCACGCCGCGCTGCTACGAGCTGGCGGTCGACGCGGTGCACGCGGCGCTCGACGAGGTCGCCCCCGAGATCGGGCTGGACCCGGCCGTGGCGCGCGACGTCGTCCAGTACGTCCGGGTGCCCGACGGCGACCTGGGCCGACGCCTCGTGACGCACGACGGCGTGGCCCGCGTGGTGCTGACCGGCGCGATCGAGACCGCCGAGATGTTCGCCTCCTGGCGGCCCGGCCTCCAGATCCTGGCGGAGACGAGCGGCAAGAACGCGCTGGTCGTCACGCCGTCGTCGGACCTGGACCTCGCGGTCGCGGACGTGGTGCGCTCCGCCTTCGGGCACGCCGGGCAGAAGTGCTCGGCGGCGTCGCTGGTGATCCTCGTGGGATCGGTCGGTGACCCGAGGAGCGTGACCGGGGAGCGGTTCCGGCGCCAGCTCGTCGACGCGGTGCGGTCGCTCGCCGTCGGTCCGCCGACGTCGTTGTCCACCGTGATGGGCCCGCTGACCGAGCCCGCGCAGGGCAAGCTGCTGCGCGCGCTGACCACGCTGGAGCAGGGCGAGTCGTGGCTGGTGCGGCCGCGCCGCCTGGACGCCGCGGCCCGCGAGGCGGGCCTGGCGTACGGCCGCCTGTGGACGCCCGGCGTGCGTGAGGGCGTCCGGCCGGGGTCGTTCTTCCACCTGACCGAGGTGTTCGGGCCGGTGCTCGGCATCATGACCACGCGCACCCTGGACGAGGCGATCGAGCTGCAGAACGCGGTCTCGTTCGGCCTCACCGGCGGCCTGCACTCCCTCGACGAGGCGGAGATCGACCACTGGCTGGACCGCGTCGAGGTGGGCAACGCCTACGTGAACCGGCACATCACCGGGGCTGTCGTGCAGCGGCAGTCGTTCGGCGGGTGGAAGGCGTCGTCGGTCGGACCGGGCGCCAAGGCCGGCGGGCCGAACTACGTGGCCCAGCTGGGCGCGTGGTCCGACGCGGTGGACGTCCCGTCGCGCGACGACGACCCGGACGGCTGGCTCGCCGCCGCCGTGGCCGACGACGAGCGCTGGTGGGCCCGCGAGTTCGGCGTGGAGCACGACCCCACGGGGCTCGACGCGGAGGCGAACGTGTTCCGCTACCGGCCGGTGCCGGGCCTGACGGTGCGCGTGGGAGACGGCGCGCGCGAGGTCGAGGTGAAGCGGGTGCTCGCGGCGGCCGAGCGCGCGGGCGTGCCGGTCGACGTGTCGCGGACGGCTGTCGTCGGCGAGGGCCCCGCTCCGGCGGGCACGCCACGGACCGCCGTCGGGCACCTCACGCACGACGAGTTCGCCGAGGCGGTCGCGGACGGCCTGGTCACCGGAAGGATCCGGGTGCTCGGCGAGGCGCCGGGCCTGCGGGAGGCCGCGGCGAGCCGCCTGGCGACGGTCACGGTCCTGGACGCACCCGTCCTGGCCAGCGGGCGCCGTGAGCTCCTGACCATGCTCCGCGAGCAGGCGATCAGCCGCACGATGCACCGCTACGGGCACATCCGCCGCTGAGCGGAGTACTGGCCCACCGCGGCGGCGGGCCGGAGCAGCGTGCTGAGCTGGGTTCAACAGGGTTTCGAATCCATTTAAAGGGTCTCAGAAGGTCTGCGGGACCCTGTTGAACTCCCGTCAGTTACCCGGGGCGATGGCTCGGGTCAGGCCGGGATGTGGAGGGCGATGGTGCGGGCGATCAGGGCGGGCTTCGCCTCGCCCTCGATCTCGACCGTGACGTCGCTCTCCACGCGCGTGCCCCGCTCGCCGGGCGTGACCGCGGCGACGACGGCCGTCGCGCGCACCCGCCTGCCGGAGCGGACCGGGGTGAGGAAGCGCACCCGGTCGGACCCCGCGTTGACCACCATCGCGGCGCCGTCCACCACGAGCAGCCCGCGCATCAGGCGCGGCAGCAGCGACAGTGTCAGGTAGCCGTGTGCGACCGTCCCGCCGAACGGCCCGGCGCCCGCGCGCTCGGCGTCGACGTGGATCCACTGCGGATCCTCGGTCGCCTCGGCGAACCGGTCGATCCGCTCCTGGTCCACCTCGACCCAGTCGCCGGGGCCGAGCGTCGTCCCGACCAGGCGTTCCAGCTCTCCGAATGTGGTCCGCATCGTCACAGTTCCTTTCAGGTGGTGGCTGCCGCAGCGTGCCTCAAGTCTCCGCGACCCGGAAGGTGGTTGTCGGTTTCCCACAAGTTGACCGCGCTTTCACGGGCATCTGATCCCGACGACGCCGTGCCCCACCGCCTCGTACTGTCGTGTTCATGACAAGCCTTGCCTTCCCCCTCGTGCCGCGCACGAACCCGCGCCGCGTCCTCGCCGACCTGATCCCAGCCGAGTCGAGCCGTGCCCGCGCGATCACCCGGGACGTCACGCTCGTGGTCGCCGTCGCCGCCCTCACGGCTCTGGCCGCACAGCTCCGCATCCCGATCCCCGGCCTGCCCGTCCCGATCACCGGACAGACCTTCGCCGTGCTGCTCGGCGCCGCCGCGCTCGGCCCGTTCCGCGGCACCGCCGCCCAGGTCCTGTACGTGGGCGTGGGCCTGGTCGGCCTGCCGGTCTACGCCGGGGGCGGCGCCGGGGCCGAGGTGCTCTTCGGCGCGTCGGGCGGCTACCTGATCGGCTTCGTCGTGGCGAGTGCCGCGGTCGGCGCGCTGGCCCGGCGCGGCATGGACCGCGGCGTGCTCGGCACCGTGCTCGCGTTCGCCGCCGGTTCCGCGGTGATCTACGCGATCGGCGTGCCGTGGCTGGCGGTCGTCGCCGGCATGGCGCCGGGCGAGGCCTTCATGGCCGGCGCTGGCGTGTTCCTGATCGGCGACGCGATCAAGGCCGTCCTCGCGGGCGCCCTGCTGCCGGCCGCGTGGCGGCTCGCCCGGGACTGAGTCCGTCCCTCACCCGCCGGTCACAACGGCGGGCGGGATGTTTGCCGTATCGTCACGATTCGATCCGGCATTCATCCTGCCTGCCTGGCCCGTTGAGGGATAGATTGAAGACAGGGCGCAGATCCCGCGCTCTGATGATCCCGCGCCATCGGCCCCACAAAGGCATCGGCGCCCGTTCTCCCCGGAGGACCATGTGACAACGACGTCCGCCACCGAGGCCGCTGAGGCCGCCCCGGTCGCTCCCACCACACCGACCGGGGAGGCCCCTCCGGCCACCGGTTCGGCACTCGACACCGCGCACGCCCAGCTCGCCGCTGCGGTCGACATCCTCGGTTACGACGACGGCCTGCACACCATGCTGCGCATGCCGCGCCGTGAGATGCACGTGGCCGTGCCCCTGCGCCGCGACGACGGCACCACCGAGGTGCTGCACGGGTTCCGCGTGCAGCACAACGTGAGCCTCGGCCCCGGCAAGGGCGGTCTGCGCTACCACCCGAGGGTCGAGATCGACGAGGTCCGGGCCCTCGCCATGTGGATGACCTGGAAGTGCGGCGTGGTGAACCTGCCGTACGGCGGCGCCAAGGGAGGCGTCGCCATCGATCCGCGCGGCTATTCCACCGGCGAGCTGGAACGCGTCACCCGGCGCTACACGTCCGAGATCATGCCGATGATCGGCCCGGACAACGACATCATGGCGCCCGACATGGGCACCGACGCCCAGACCATGGCCTGGGTCATGGACACGTACTCGGTCGCCAAGGGCTACACGATCCCTGCCGTGGTCACCGGCAAGCCGCTCGCCGTGGGCGGGTCGCTGGGTCGCGGCACGGCGACGTCCGCGGGACTGGTGCACGTCACGGCCGCCGCCCTCGCGGACGCGGGCGTGCCGCTGGAGGGCACCACCGTGGCGATCCAGGGTTTCGGCAAGGTCGGCGGGCACGCCGCCGAGATCTTCGCCGAGCGCGGCGCGAAGGTGGTCGCCGTCAGCGACCAGTACGGCGGCATCCGGAACGACGGCGGCCTGGACGTTCCCCGCCTCATGGAGCACGCGCGTGCCACCGGCTCGGTGGTCGGGTTCGACGACGCCGACCCGATCACCAACATCGAGCTGCTCGCGCTCGACGTCGACGTGCTGGCCCCCGCCGCCATCGAGGGAGTCCTCGACGAGCACACCGCGGGCACGGTCCGGGCGCGCTGGGTGGTCGAGGGTGCGAACGGTCCGACGACGGAGGCGGGCGACACCCTGCTCGCCAAGAACGACGTCGTCGTGGTGCCGGACGTGCTGGCGAACGCGGGCGGCGTCGTCGTGTCCTACTTCGAGTGGGTACAGGCGAACCAGACGTACTGGTGGACCGAGCAGGAGATCGCCGAGAAGCTCGAGCACAGGATGCACCAGGCGTACCGGGGCGTGGCCGAGCTGGCGCGGCGGGAGGGCCTGTCGCTGCGTGACGCGGCCATCACGATCGGCGTGCAGAAGGTCGCGGAGGCCCACCAGATCCGCGGCCTCTACCCGTGAGCCGCGGGCACACACCCGTGGGGTGAAGCCTCCGGACAAGCCGGCCCTCCAGGGGTCGCGGCCCCCGACTCGTTCTCTGCCGGTACACCGCTGAGCGGTCGGTCAGACATCGAGTGGTCGGCTTGATGTCGGGTGATCGGTCGCTCGGGGGACCGATCATCCGACATCAAGCCGACCATCCGACGTCTGACCGACCACACGGCGTCAGTCCGACCGCCTGGCGTCCCGTGGGCGTCCGCCGATCCCTGCCACCAGCCGCAACTCGATTTCGGTGGCGGGGATCGGCCGCTCTACGATCGGCCGATGCATGAGGACCCCGCGCTTGTCGCGCGGCTACGGGCGGCCGGCTGTGTGTTCTCCGAGGACGAGGCGCAGCTTCTGACCGAGGCGGCCCGCACCTCGCCGGACGCCGGAACAGGCGCCGGCGAGACGACGCCCGGCGGTCGCGCCGATCCGGAGCGCCTCGAACGCCTGGTCGCCGCGCGGATCGGCGGGGCGCCGCTGGAGCAGGTGCTCGGCTGGGCGGAGCTGTGGGGCCGGCGCTGGGCGGTCGCGCCGGGCGTCTTCGTCCCGCGCCGCCGGTCGGAGCTCCTGGTCGCGGAGGCGCTGTCCCACCTGGACTCACCGCCCGGAGCACACCCGACTGCCACCTCCGCCGCCCGGACCGGGGTGGATACGCCCGGTCCGGCCGCAGTCGGCACGGCGACGCCTGGTGCCCAGCGGCTCGACGATGCCGAGTCCCACCCGGACGGGCCGGCGCCCGATTCCGGCGTCGGGCACGCGGGCCTCGTCGTCGTGGATCTCTGCTGCGGGTGCGGGGCGCTGGGCGGGTCGGTCGCGCTCGACCTGATCGCCGCGGGGTTCGACGTCGAACTGCACGCGGCCGACGTCGACCCCGCAGCCACCACGTGCGCACGGAGGAACCTGACCGGCCCTGCCGTCGACGCCGGCACAGCCACCGGGGCAGATGCCGGCGCGGGCATCGGCGCCGTCCGGGGCGGCCGGCTGACCGCCGTCGTGCACGACGGCGATCTCGACGCTCCCCTGCCGCGATCGCTCCGGGGCCGGGTGGACGTCCTGCTGTGCAACGCGCCCTACGTGCCGACCGAGGCCATCGCGCTCATGCCCCGCGAGGCCCGCGACCACGAACCCCGGCTCGCGCTCGACGGCGGCGCGGACGGCCTGGGCGTCCTGCGTCGCGCGATCGAGGCCGCACCGGGCTGGCTCCGCCCGGGTGGCGCCCTCCTCTTCGAAACGGGCCACGACCAGGCCGAGGCGGCCGCAGGCGCCGCCCGCCGGGCGGGTCTCACCCCGCGGACCATGTCCGACGACCTGGGCGCCACCGCAATCGTCGCCCACCGCCCCTGACTGCGCCGGGGCCCGGCCGAACAGCCTCCTGGTTCCGACCCGCTCTGCCGAGCAGTCACCTGGTCCCAGCTCGCGCCGCCGAACAGTCACCTATGCCCTGCGGCACAGGGGTTGAAACGAACCAACTGACTGTTCGGCAGACCGTCGGGTCCTCAGCTCAGGGGCTGGCGGGACGCCCAGTCCGTGAGCGTGGTGCGCGGCCCGGTGAAGAACGGCGTCTCCTCGCGGACGTGGCGGCGGGCCTCGGTGGCACGCAGGTCCCGCATGAGGTCCACGATGCGGTGCAGTTCGTCCGCCTCGAAGGCGAGGATCCACTCGTAGTCGCCCAGGGCGAACGCGGAGACCGTGTTGGCGCGCACGTCCTTGTACCCGGCGGCCGCCATGCCGTGGTCGCGCAGCATGGTGCGGCGCTCGTCGTCGGGCAGCACGTACCAGTCGTAGGACCGCACGAACGGGTACACGCACAGGTAGTCGCGCGGCTGCTCGCCCGCCAGGAACGCCGGCACGTGCCCGCGGTTGAACTCCGCGGGGCGGTGCAGCGCGGCCACGGACCACACCGGCTCCAGGTACCGTCCGAGCGTCGTGGCGCGCAGCCGCTGATAGGCGCCCTGCACGGCCTCGATCGACGGCCCATGCGTCCAGAGCATGAGGTCGGCGTCGGAGCGGAGGCCACCCACGTCGTACCAGCCGCGCACCACGAGGTCTCCCTCGGTGCGTGCGCTGTCCCGCCCGGCGTCCGTCGTCGTCCCGTGATCGCCCCAGGCGGCGTCCTCCGCCTCGGCGACGAGCTCCTTGCGCTCGCCCTCGTCCTGCGGGAGCGTCTCGGTGAGGCTGAACACAGAGAACATCGTGTAGCGGATGGTCGCGTTGATGGCGTCCGAGTCGACCTGCTGACCGGTGTCGCCGTGGATGTGGTGGTTGTCCGACGCCGGAGCGCCGGGGCGGGTGCTGTCGCTCACTGGTACATGTCCTCCGAGCAGAGTGCGGGAATGCCGCCGGGCTCCTCATGGCGCCGCAGGCAGGAGTTCGGGCCGGTCACGGACGGCAGTGCCGGCAGGTCACCCACCGTAGTCTCGATGACGTCCTCACCGCGGGCGAGCGCGGCGCGTTCCAGCAGGAGGTCGACCAGTCCACGGACGAACGGCTCACGCGTGCCGACGGTGCCCGCGCGCACGGCCGTGATGCCGAGACCCTTCGCTGTCGCCAGGGCTTCGGTGTCGAGGTCGTAGGCGACCTCCATGTGGTCGCTGATGAAGCCGATCGGGGAGATGACGACGTCCCGGACACCGTCCGCGGCGAGGGCTTCGAGGTAGTCGTTGATGTCCGGCTCGAGCCACGGCTGGCTCGGCGGGCCGGAGCGGGAGCAGTAGGCGAGGTCCCACTCGACGTCGTGCCCGAGCTTCTCGGAGACCGCCGCCGCGACGAGCGCGGCCACGCTGCGGTGCTGCTCGGAGTAGGTGGCGTGCCCGACGCCGGACGCCGCCTCCATGGTGTCCGGGATCGAGTGGGTCACGAAGACGAGGCGTGCGCGATCCCCGGCGCCGCCGGCATCGGCGAGCGCGGCATATCCGTCCAGCACGGCGTCGATGTTGCCCTGGACGAAGCCCGGGTGGTTGAAGTACGAGCGGATCTTGTCGAACTGCACGCCGGTGGAGCCGTCGGGCCCGAGCTGCCCGCGCTCCCGCAGCGTGACCGCGAGGTCCTCGCGGTACTGGCGGCAGCCGGAGTAGCTGCTGTAGGCGGAGGTCACCAGGGCGACGGCGCGCTTCGCGCCGAGCCGCTCCAGCTCGTCGATCGCGTCGGTGGTGTAGGGCGCCCAGTTCCGGTTGCCCCACACGACGGGCAGGGTGATCCCGCGCCGCTGGAGCTCCGCCTCGAGCGCGGCCTTGAGCGCGAGGTTCTGCTCGTTGATCGGGCTCTTGCCACCGAACTGGTAGTAGTGCTCCCCGACCTCCGCGAGCCGCTCGTCGGGGATGCCCTTGCCCGCGGTGACGTTCCGCAGGAACGGGACC
This sequence comes from Myceligenerans halotolerans, assembly GCF_054782975.1. NCBI lineage: Bacteria > Bacillati > Actinomycetota > Actinomycetes > Micrococcales > Promicromonosporaceae > Myceligenerans > Myceligenerans halotolerans. The sequence goes on along the minus strand of NZ_BAAGRL010000012.1, from coordinate 362,197 downwards.
ACGTCCTCGGGCTTGTCCGGGCCGCCGAAGGAGTAGAGCATCAGCGCGTCGTAGGGCGCCGCGGCGTGCGCCGCAGGCTGGGGGAGATTCGCGGGCATGCCCATATCTTTCCACCGACCGGTTCCCGGGCCCGACCGCAGGACGGCCAACGGGACGTGACATCCATGCGACACCCTGTCAGGAACCACTCCCCCGCGCGTGGACGTTCCCCTCCCGCAGCCGCTCTCTCAGGGCCGGCAGCGCGTCGAGCAGGACCGACGGCGCCGGGCTGCGACTCACCATCGACAGCCGGACCCGGGACCGGATCGGTGACGGCTCGATATGGTCGCCGGGCGCCGCATACCAGCGCGCCACCATGTCGGGCACGACGACCGCGCAGCCCCGCTCCCGCGCCGTCCGCACCGCCGACTCCGCCGTGGCCGAGTGCCTCGCGTGCGCGCCCAGCGCCGTCAGCCTGCGCAGCAGCAGGTCCCGGGACTCGTCGAGCGCGCAGCAGATCACGGTCTGTCCGGCGTAGGGCCGCCGCCCCGACCCGCGCCCCGGGGCACCGTGCGGCAGCAGCGTGACGAGGTCGTGCAGCCCCACCTCCGTGACCACCAGGCCGCGCGCGATCGGGACCTGCTTCGCGATGGTCACGAACGCCGCGTCGAGCGTGCCCCGCTCCACCCATTCCAGCAGCCGCGGGCCGTGCTCCACCTCGGGCTGGACCACCACGTCGTCGAGCAGGACGTCCAGCGCGGCGAACAACGTCCCCGCGAGACTCGGAATGGTGCCGGCCGACGTCGTACGCGACTGCGCGGCGGCGAGCGAGCGCTCGGAGATGCCGCGCAGGTGGTCCAGGATGTGCGCGGCCTGCGCGCAGAACTCGCGGCCCGCGGGGGTGGGCCGCGCCCCGGTGGTGTCGCGGTCGAACAGGCGAGTCCCGATCCGGCGCTCCAGCGCGGCGAGCCGCTGGCTTGCCGACGGCTGGGTGATCAGCAGCTCGCGGCCGGCCGCGCCGAGCGACCCGTGCCGCGCGACGGCGTCGACCAGCCGCAGATCGTCGACACTGGGCAATGAGGCCATAGGCCAATTCTATGAGCGAGGGTGGTGATCCCGCGTCTACCGGGTCGGCGGCGCCGCCCTCAGGATCGAAGGTGTGGATCGCAACCTCCTCACACTCACGGGCACCACCTTCGTCACCTGGACCGGCCAGCGCATCACCGCCGTCGCGCTCCCGCTCGTCGCCCTCGACCAGACCGGCGACGCCTGGACGACCGGCCTGGTCGGAGGCTTCGCCGGCCTCCCGCTGCTGACGTCCGCGTGGTGGGGGCGCCCGTTGCGGCACCTCCTGATCTCGGGGCGGGCGCTGGCCGTGCTGCTCGCGATCCAGGTGGCCGGCCTCGCCCTGGTCCCGGTGGCGGCCGTGACCACAGGAGTCGACGCCGTCGTCCTGTGTGCCGCCGGCCTGGTCACCGGCGCCACCGGCGCACTGCTCGCGCCTGCCCAGCGGTCCCTCACCGCGGATCTCGCCGACGACGTCGCGCCCGGCGTCGGCGCCAAGGCACTCGCCTGGCAGGACATGGCCCACCGGTCGTCGATGATCTTCGCGCCGCCGCTCGGCGCGTGGTTGCTGGTGGTATGGGGCGCGGTACCGCTGCTCTGGTGCGAGGCCGCCGCGGTCGGGCTCGCGGCGGTCGCCATGGTCACGGTGCCGGGCGCCCGTCGCGACTCCGCCGTCGCCGACGGGGACGACCGTGACGCGGCGCCCGCGCAGGGAGTTGCCGCGACGTCGTCGGACACGCCGGCGGCGGCCGTCCTGCGCGACCGCGTCACGATCCGGTCGGTGCTCCGCGGCGACCTCGACCTGGCGATCGGCATCCTCCTGGCCGGGGTGGGTGGCATCACGTGGTTCGCGTTCCCCCTGGGTCTCGCGCTGCTGGGCGCGGAGCTCGACCGGCCCGGGCAGATCGTCGCGGCCGCGATGTCCGGCTACGGCGCCGCGACCGTCGGCGTCTCGTTCCTCGTCCCGCTGGTGATCAACCGCGTACCGCGGATGGCGGCGATCCTCGTCTCCTGGGCGGTGCTCGGCATCTCGTTCCTGCTGTTCCCGCTGGCCGCGCCGGACCTGGTCGCCGTGACCGCCGTCGCCGCCCTGGGCGGGATCCCGATCCCGTTCGGGATCGCCGCGCTCAACGCGCTCATCACGGAGCGGACCTCGGGCGACGCACGACGAGCGGCCTTCACCGCGGAGACGGTGCTGCACAACGGCGGGGCGTCCGCCGGGCTCCTGGTGGGCGGGGCGATCATCGGAGCGTTCGGCGCAGGCCCGGTCCTCGTGACGACGGGCCTCATCCAACTGGCGGCGGTAGCCGCGGTGATCCCCCTGATCCGCCGCCCCGCCCGCACGGCCGGCCCCCGAGCGACACCGACCCCGGCCACCCCCTGACGGCCGACCACGCCATTTCGCCTGCTGGACGCGCGACCACGTCATTTTGCTTGGTGTGCGCGCTCTCATCAAGCAAAATGGCGTGGTCGTGCTGCCGCCAGCCGGAATGGCGTGGTCGCGCCGCAGACGGCCGCAGACGGCCGCAGTGGGCCGCAGCGACGGCGGCGGCGACCGCAACCGGGCGGCGGTTCGGCAGGAGCCGGTCAGCCGCGGGAGGTCAGGACCAGGTTCGTGACCTGGGCCGCCAGGTCGGTCAGGCGGGCCGGTGTGCGGTGGAGCAGGTCGTCCAGTTCCACCGGGCCGGGCGCGATCGAGAACGCCGCCGCGATCCCGGCCTCCCAGGCCAGCGGCGCGGGCAGCAGCACCTGCCCCGCCAGCACGACGACGGGCGGCTTGCCCGGAGCCGCCGCTGCGAGGCGTGCGATGCCGTCCGCGACCTTGCCTCGCACCGACTGCGAGTCGAACGAGCCCTCGCCGGTGAACACCAGACCGGCGTCCGCGAGCGCCTCGGGGAGCCCGATCGCCTGGGCGACGAGCAGCGCACCCTGTTCGGTCTCGGCGCCGAGGACGGCGACGAGCCCGGACGGGACGCCGCCGGCGGCTCCGGCACCGGGCAGGTCGTGGGTACGCACGCCGGTCTCGCGTTCGAGGACGCCGGCCCAGCGGCGCAGCGCGTCGTCGAGGTAGCCGACGTCGCCGTCGCTCGCGCCCTTCTGGTGACCGAACACGTGGGCGGCGCCGTGCTCGCCCACGAGCGGGTTGGTCACGTCGACGGCGAGCCGCCAGCGGACCTCGCGGGCCCGTGGGTGCAGACCGTCGAGGTCGATGCGGGTCACCCGCGCGAGGCCCTCGCCGCCGTCGGGCACGTCGGCGCCGTCGTCGTCGAGGAGTCGCGCGCCGAGGCCGGTGAGGATGCCGGCGCCGCCGTCGGTCGAGGCGGAGCCGCCCAGGCAGACGAGCACCTCCTCGACGCCGGCGTCGAGGGCGGCGCGGGCGACGGCGCCGGTGCCGCGCGTGCTCGCGTGCAGAGGCTGCGGCGGCGCGTCGCTGACGTGCGGGAGGCCGCTGGCCTCCGCGAGTTCGACGACGCCGGTCCGGCCATCGGGCGAGGCGGCCCACCTGGCCCGGCGGGGCCGCCCGACGGCGTCGACAGTGTCGACCGTCCGGGGCGCGACGTCCCATGCGGCGAGCAGTGCCTCGAGGGTGCCTTCACCGCCGTCCGCCATGGGCAGGCAGGTGATGACGGCGTCCGGCCGGGCGACGCGGACGCCGTCGGCGACGCGGGCGGCGACCTCGGGGGCGCTGAGGCTGCCTTTGAAGGAGTCGGGGGCGACGATGACACGCATGGTGCTCACGGCCCCGATCGTAGATGGACGAACCGGCGACGCGCCGGGACGGCTCACCGGTCGAGGCGCCGGACCGTGGCTCGGCCCAGCTCCTGAAGCTGCGGCCGGCCCGCGACCGGACCCGCGACGGCGTCGGACGACGTGTCACCACTCCAGGCGCATGACCGCACGGCGCTCGGTGGGCCGGCTCACCTCGCGGAACCCGGCGGACTCGAACATGCCGACGCTCCCGACGAACAGGTCGCCGGAGTTGTTGCGTCCCGCGCCGGCCTGGCGCGGAAGCAGCGGGTAGCCCTCGACCGCCGTCGCGCCACCTTCCCGCGCGAATCCGGCGGCCGCCCGGGCCAGCGCGGTCCCGATGCCGCGCTGCCGGTAGCCCTTGCGGGTCACGAAGCAGGTCACCGCCCAGACCGAGGCGTCGTCGGGGTCCTCGGAGCGACCGGACCACACCAGCCGGGAGGTCCGCAGCCGGGGGTACGCGGTCCGCGGTTCGACGGCGCACCAGCCGGCGGGCTCGCCGTCGAGGAACGCGATCATCCCGCTGGTCGACGACGCGCCCGGGTCGCCGCACGCCGTCTGCTCCCGCAGGTGCTCCTCGCGTGCGGGACGGTCCAGCGCGTCCATCTCCCGGGCGGGGAACTTGAACCACTGGCACTGGCACCACGCGGGAACGCCGCGCTCCCCGAACACCGCCCGGATGTCGTCCCAGGACGCTTCGTTGGCAGGGACGACGACGATCTCGGTGGCCTTCTCCGCAACCTCCTGAGCCATGTCGTCCAACCTATGGCGCGGCGCCGCTCGCCCGCCAGGGCTGATGGTCGGTCGACACCGGACCGGCCACACGCGCACGGCAGGAACGACGTCGTTCCGGGCGAACACCGCGGAACAACCGGATCGGCCACACGCGCACCGCAGGAACCTCGCGGCCTCGATCAGGCGTAGCCGAGGCCCAGCGCCTCCGCGACCTCCTTGCTGCGGAGCTCGCCCGCGTGGGTGCTGAGCCCCTTGGCGAGGGACGGGTCCGCGGCCAGGGCCTCCTCCCAGCCCTTGTCCGCCAGGGCGACGACGTACGGCAGGGTCGCATTGGTCAGCGCGCGCGTGGACGTCTGCGGCACCGCGCCGGGCATGTTGGCGACGCAGTAGAAGAGCGCGTCGTGCACGCTGTACGTCGGGTCGTCGTGCGTGGTCGGGCGCGAGCCCTCGAAGCAGCCGCCCTGGTCGATGGCGATGTCCACGAACACGGTCCCCGGCTTCGCCGCCTTCACCATCTGGTCGGTGACCAGCTTGGGCGCCGCGGCGCCGGGCACCAGGACGGAGCCGATGACGAGGTCGGCCCGCTCCACCTGCTCGGCGATCTCGTACTGGGTGGAGTGCCGGGTGTGGAGCTGCCCGCCGAAGCGGTGGTCGAGCTCGCGCAGGCGCGGCAGGGAGATGTCGACGACGGTCACGTCGGCGCCCATGCCCAGCGCGTTCGCCGCCGCGTGCTCGCCGGCCACGCCGCCCCCGATCACCAGCACCTTCGCCTTGGGCGTGCCCGGGACACCGCCCATCAGGAGGCCGGCGCCGCCGGCCGCGCTCAGGAGGTGGTAGCCGCCCGCCTGGATCGACAGGCGGCCGGCCACCTCGCTCATCGGCGCGAGCAGCGGGAGGGAGTGGTCGGGGAACTGGACGGTCTCGTACGCGACGGCGGTGGTGCCGGCATCGAGCAGCGCGCGGGTGCATGGCTCGGACGCCGCCAGGTGCAGGTAGGTGAACAGCACCTGGTCCCCGCGCAGCCTGCCGTACTCCGGCTCGATCGGCTCCTTGACCTTGACCACCATGTCCGAGTCCGCCCACACCTCGTCGGCTCCTGCGAGCGTGACCGCACCGGCCACGCGATAGGCCTCGTCGGTGAAGCCCGAGCCGATACCGGCGCCTGCCTGGACGAGGACCTGGTGACCGCGACGAACGAGCTCGTGCGCGCCGGCGGGGGTGATGCCGACACGGTTCTCGTTGTTCTTGATCTCCGTGGGGATTCCGATCTTCATTCTTCGACGGTAGGCCGGTCCCGCTGTGCGGTCCAGGTCACATTTCTGAATAGAATGTTCGGAGAAACCGAACAGAGAGGCGCTCCACCGGCATGCTCGATCCCTGGCGACTCCATCTGCTGCGCCAGCTCCACCAGCTCGGCACCGTGCGCGCCGTGGCGGAGGTGCTGCACATGAGCCCGTCGAGCGTCTCGCAGCAGCTCGCCACCCTGGAGAAGGAATCCGGGGCCCACCTGCTGGAACGTGTCGGGCGCCGCGTCCGCCTGACGCCGGTCGGGCTCGCGCTCGCGCGGCACGCGACGGAGATCCTGGATCACATCGAGTCGGTCGAGGCCGAGATCGCCGGCCTGCACTCGGAACCCACCGGCACGGTGCGGGTCGCCGCGTTCACGAGCGTGCTCCACACCATCCTGATCCCCGCGGTGCGGCACCTGCGCGCGACGCACCCGAGGATCGCCGTCGTCCTGACCGAGGCGGAGCCGTCGGAGGCCCTGCCCGCGCTGCATCGCGGCGAGGTCGACCTCGCGGTGAGCGGAGACTTCGAGGACTCCCCCGAGCCGTCCGACCCCGACCTCGTCCGCACCCCGCTGACGAGGGACGACGTCGTCCTGGTCCTGGCCGAGGACGCGACTCCGCCGGGGGTGCCGACGCCCGGCGGCCCGCACGACGCGGTACACCTGGCGGCGCTGGCGGACGCGACCTGGGCCTTCGAGAAACCGGGGGCGCACCTGGCGGACCTGGCCGAGCGCCTGTGCCTGCGCGCGGGGTTCCGGCCACGGGTGGCCGCGCGCTGCATGTCGCACGGCTCCCTGCTGCGGTACGTGGAGGCCGGCCTGGCGGTGACGCTGCTGCCCCGCCTCGCCGTCGACGGCCGCTACGCCGTACGGATCCTGCCGTTCAGCGACCCGCTGGAGCGGGACATCCACCTGGTGGGCCGGCGCGCTGCGATGTCACGGGTCGCCGTTCGCGAGGTCGCGGACGCGATCACCCGGGTCACTCTCTGACCTGGGGGACGGATCTCGGGTACCGGCCGCTACGAGCCGACCCGGGATCGGTCCGGTACTCCCGACTGCGCCGCGCGGAGCTTGTCGAGGAGCGCCCGCAGGGTCGCGAGGTCGTCGGCCCGCATCGCGGACCCGACGTAGTGCGCGATCGACCGCACGTGCCGCAGCCCCACTTCCTTCTGCAGCCTCGCGCCGGCGTCGGTGAGCACCACCTTCACGCCCCGGCCGTCCTCGGGTGCGGACTCCCGCCGCACCAGACCCCGCCGCTCCAGGCGATCGACCAGGCGCGACAAGGACGACTGAGCCATCAGGATGTTCTCGTTCAGGTCTCGCAGCCGCATCGAGCCGGCGCCGCCGGAGAGCGTGAACAGCACGTCGTACTCGCGCATGCTCAGTTCGTCCCAGATGTCGTCGGCGAGGAGCCGGCGCATCAAGGTGACCTGCGTACGGAAGAGCGACTCCCATGCCTCCGCCGCCTCGCGGGCTGTCGGAGCCGGCCGTTCTCTCACTGTCATCGAGTGTGTTCCTCTCCTGCCTGGACTTGCACGCTACCCGAGGGCGGCTCAGATTTCCGCAGGAAGGACTAATATGATGTGGATTTTCAGGACAGGTGCCTCCACGCGGAAACCCGCGTCAGGACACCGTCCGCGCCGAGCGCCGCGGAGGCGCCGGATCATCGGCCGAGACGGCGCTCCCGCTGGGCGAAATCGCGCAGGGCGCGCAGGAAGTCGACCCTCCGGAACGCGGGCCAGTAGGCCTCGCAGAAGTAGTACTCCGAGTGCATCGACTGCCACATGAGGAACCCGCCGACACGCTGCTCCCCCGACGTGCGGATGACCAACTCGGGGTCCGGCTGACCCCGCGTGTACAGATGCTCGGCGATGTGCTCGACGTCGGTCCGCTCGGCGAGTTCCTCGAGCGTCGCGCCGTTCTTGGCCTCCTCCGTGAGGTAGGAGCGCACGGCATCGGCGATCTCCTGCCGGCCGCCGTAGCCGATGGCCACGTTCACCTGCAGCCCGCCGACGCCGGACGTCGCCTCCTGCGCCTGGCGCAGCGTCCGCGAGAGGCGCTCCGGCAACAGGTCGAGCCGCCCGATCGCGCGCAGGCGCCAGCGACCGGACTCCGCCAGGTCGCGGACCGCGTCCTCGATGATCTCCAGGAGATTCTCCAGCTCGGACGCCGAACGGCTCAGGTTGTCCGTGGAGAGCATCCACAGCGTCACGACCTCGATCCCCAGCGGCTCCGCCCAGCCGAGCAGGTCCGCGATCTTGTCGGCGCCCCGCCGGTGTCCCGTGGCCGCGGTCTCACCGAACGACTTGGCCCAGCGCCGGTTCCCGTCGAGCATCACGCCGATGTGCCGGGGCAGCGAAGCACCGTCGAGGCTGCGGGCGAGGCGGCGCTCGTAGAGTCGGTAGAGAGGTGAGGGCAGACGCACGGGAAAACGCTACCGCGCCCCGGGATGCGTATAGCACGGGCCCTCCCGTCAACCCGACGCAGGATCTTCACAGCCCCGCCGCCGGTCCCGGGATCGGCCACCTACCCTGGTTGAAACCTACGCTACCGTAGGTTCGTTGTCGGCCGAGCAGAGGAGATGAAGCGTGGCAGCAGCAACGAACCAGCCCGGCCGACCGCCGTCGGGCCCCGTGGAGAACGTCCGCGACAAGGTGTCCGGCACCTTCGACCGCGTCGGCGATACCTTCGACGACATGCGGGGCAGTGTGACCGGCGTCGTCCAGACCATCTCCACGACCGTCTCGGACACGGTGGAGCGGAAGATCAAGCCGCACCTGCGCGGCTGGATCCACGCGGGAACCTTCCCGCTCGCCCTCGCGGCGAGCATCACGCTGGTCGTGCTCGCGCCGGACGCCGCCGCCAGATGGTCCGTCGCGGTCTTCGGCCTCACGGCCGCCCTGCTGTTCGGCACCAGCGCGGTGTACCACCGCGGCACCTGGTCCCCGAAGGTGGAGGGGGTCCTGCGCCGCGCCGACCACTCCAACATCTTCCTCATCATCGCCGGTACCTACACCCCGCTCGCGGTCACGCTGCTGGACCGGCAGGCCGCCACGATCCTCCTGTGCATCGTGTGGAGCGGGGCGCTGGCCGGGCTGATCGGGCGCATCGTGTGGCTGCACGCACCACGCTGGGTCTACACGCCGATCTACGTGGCGCTCGGCTGGGTCGCCGTCGGCTACATGCGGCCGTTCTGGGAGGCCGGCGGGCCGGCCGTGGTGTGGCTCATCATCGCCGGGGGTGTCGCCTACACCCTGGGTGCCGTCGTCTACGCGACGAAGAAGCCCGACCCCAGCCCTCGCTGGTTCGGTTTCCACGAGATCTTCCACGTGCTCACGGTCGTGGGCTTCGCCTCGCACGTCGTGGCGATCTACCTGGCTGTGCTGTCCTGAACTCTGTTCTCCTGAGCTCGGTTCTCCTGAGCCGCCGGGCTCAGCCCCTGCGGGCGCTCCTGCGTCGCGTCCTCGTGTCTTCACAACGTTTCCGGCGGCCAGGGAGTGGTCGGCCGGCCGTAGGCCTGACCGGCTCGTGAGCTACTTCGGGACGACGGCGTAGCGGCGGTTGGCCAGTGACGGGTTGGTGCGGCGCGCGGCGCTGACGCCCGCCGGATCCAGGTCGACGGTGCGGATCTCCGGCCCGTCCCCCAGTTCGAGGCCGACGACGCCGTCCGGCCCCACCAGCAACGATCGTCCCGTGACGCTCTTGCCTGCCATCCCGACGCCGAGCACGATCGCGGTGTTCTCGATCGCCCGCGCCCGCAGCAGGGTGTGCCAGTGGTCCGCCTTGAGCGGCCCGGCCATCCAGGCCGCCGGGTAGACCAGGACATCGGCGCCCGCGTCCACGGCGCGCCGCGCGGACTCCGGGAAGCGGAGGTCGTAGCAGGTCAGCACCCCGAACGTGAGGTCACCGAGAGGCAGGGTAACCGGCTCGGCGTCGGCGGGACCGGGCTCCAGACGGTCCGACTCCCGCGTCCCGAACGCGTCGTAGAGGTGCACCTTGCGGTAGACCCCGGCCAGCGACCCGTCGCGCCCCACGACGACGAGCGCGTTCGCCGCGCGCCCGTCGGCGGCCGGGAGGACGGCCCCGGCGATCACCGCGACGCCGGTCTCGGCGGCACGGCGCCGCAGCATCGAGACGTACGGGCCGTCGAGCGGCTCGGCGTGGTCGGCGCCGACCCCGCGCGGGTCGTACGCCGAGGCGTACTCGGGCAGCACCAGCAGGTCCGCCCGGACGCGAGCCGCCTCACGGAAGGCCGACTCGGCCGTCATCCGGTTGGCGGCCGCGTCGTCGGAGACGGTGAGCTGCGCCACCGTGACCCGGACCTTGGCCGGGGCGTCGGCGGGCCGGTCCGGCGTCCCGGCGGCCGCCGTCGTCGTCCCCGGTCCGTTCCGCCCTGGCTGCTCCGTCATCGTTCCGGCGCGGGTCGCGCCCGCCCGCTCCGTCGTCGTCGTCGTCAAGTCCGTCAGGCCTGCTCGCTCCGCCGACGTTCCGGCACGGGTCGCGGCTGTCACCGCCGTCGTCCCCGTATCGTCCGGCGTGACGCCGGATGCCGCGTCGCTCGTCACGCGGGCCCCACGCCGCCGGGCGGGATGTGGGTCTGGCCCTGGCCGTCCCGGGGATAGCGGTCCGCCGGCGGCCGGTGGTCCACATCCCGCTGGATCTCGATCCCCTCGCGCCTGCCGACGTCCAGGCCCTGCTCCTCCGCGTTACGCCGCGCCTTGCGCAGGTGCCGCGTCAGGGACAGGAAGAGGAACACACATACGACCGCCACCGCGAACGTGACGAGGAACCCGATCAGGCCGGGCGTGATGTCCGTCTCCTCCAGGCCCGGCCGCAGCACGCCCTCGGTCGGGTCGGGGACCGACGCCGACGTCAGGAGCTCCGCCCACCGTTCGCCGACGACGACGGCGGCCGGCGCGGACATCGCCCCGGTCATGCGATCACCTCGGCGTGCTCGCGGCCGTCTTCCTCGGCTCCGCTCGCGGCGTCGAGCGCCTCGCGCACGCCCGCGAACAGGTCGTCCTCGTGCTCACCGTGCGCGCGCTCGGGGAGCGGGATGTTCGACTCTGCCAGCTCGTACTCGTCCCACGGCCACACGTCGGCCTCGATGTCGCGGGGCACCGCGAAGAAGAACCCGTCCGGGTCGATCTGGGACGCGTGCGCGCGGAGTGCGTCGTCGCGCTGGGAGAAGTAGCCGGACACGGCCACGTAGGTGGTGACCTCCCGCTCGGGGATCTCCCGGGCGGTGCGGGACTCGATCCAGTCGCCGAACGGGGACTCCAGGCCCGCGCCCTCCATCGCCTCATGCACGGCACGCAGGCTCTCCATCGAGAAGCCGTGGTTGTAGTAGAGCTTCATCGGCTCCCAGGGCTCGCCCGCGCCGGGGTAGCGCGACGCGTCGCCCGCGGCGGCGAACGCCTCGGCCGACACGTCGTGGCACTTGATGTGGTCGGGATGCGGGTACCCGCCCGAGGGGTCGTAGGTCGTCACGACGTGCGGGCGGAACTCGCGCACCAGGCGCACCAGCGGCTCCGATGCCTCCTCGAGCGGGACCAGGGCGAAGCAGCCCTCGGGCAGCGGGGGCAGCGGGTCGCCCTCGGGCAGCCCGGAGTCGACGAAGCCCAGCCAGTGATGCCGCACGCCCAGCGCGGCGGCCGAGCGGGCCATCTCCTCGCGGCGCACCGCGCTGCGACCTTCGAGCGAGTCGAACTCGTGGCCTTCGGGCACGACGTACGACGGGTTGAGGATGTCGCCCCTCTCTCCGCCGGTACACGTCACGACCAGGACCTCCACGCCCTCGGCCACATAGCGGGCCGTGGTCGCGGCTCCCTTGCTCGACTCGTCGTCGGGGTGCGCGTGCACCGCCATGAGGCGGAGCGGCTCACGCTCGGATTCGGACACCTGGACCTCCTGGCCGGCAGTCGACGGCAATGTAGTACGCGCCCGACATCGATCGGCGTCTTCTGCCGGGCTCCCAGCGGGCTCTTCGTCGATGTCGGCGACATGCACCATCATGTCACTATGAGCTCCGACCCCCTAGCAGACCGCTACGGCCGCCCGCCGCGCGAGACCGGTCCCTCCGGCCGGCCGCGCCTCTCGGCCGGTGCGCGGATCGCGATCGCGGCGGCACTGTCCGCCGGCGTCGCCGGCGCGGCCTGGTTCGCCTGGTCCGACGCACAGCGCAACCCGGTCTCGTTCCGGGACATCGGGTTCTCCATCGAGAGCGCGGAGCAGATCTCGGTGACGTTCGACGTGCTGATGCCGCCGGGGACGACGGCGGTGTGCACCGTCACGGCGCTCAGCCCCAGCTACGCGGAGGTCGGTTCGCTCGACGTCGAGGTGGGCCCGGGAGAGCGCGACACGATCCGGGTCACCGCCGATGTCCGCACCACGCAGGAGGCGACGACCGGCATCGTCGACCATTGTTCGGTAAGCCCTTGACACTTCCGGGGCGGTCCGTTGATAGAATTGTCGTTTCACACGCTGTACAGACCCGCTGAACGGGCACGTGCGTGCTTTCCCGTTCGGCGGGTCTTGCGCGTTGTCGGTGCCCCACCGCCGCTCGAACGAGCAACCACGAAAGGAGAGCCCCCGTGACCGACACCTCTGTCACCTGGCTCACCCAGGACGCGTACGACCGGCTTCAGGCCGAGCTGGAGCGCCTCTCCGGCCCTTACCGCGCGGAGATCACCGAGCGCATCGCCGCCGCACGCGACGAGGGCGATCTCAAGGAGAACGGCGGGTATCACGCCGCTCGCGAGGAGCAGGCGAAGAACGAGGCCCGCATCAAGGAGCTCACGGAGAAACTCCGCACCGTCCAGGTGGGGCGCCCGTCCGACGACGGCACGGTGCAGCCCGGCATGGTCGTGACGGTCTCGATCTTCGGGGACCGCGAGACGTTCCTGCTGGGCTCCCGCGAGATGGCCGGCGACACGGACATGGATGTCTTCTCGCCGACCTCGCCGCTGGGCGCGGCCATCGTCGAGAAGAAGGTCGGCGACAAGAGCAGCTACGAGGCGCCGAACGGCAAGACGATTGAGGTCGAGATCATGGACGCCAAGCCGTTCGCCTGATCTCCCTCCTGCCGCTCCCGGCTCCCGAACCGCAACGGGAGGCCAGGGAGGCCAATCCCGGTCGCCGAACCGCAACGGCGGCCCGGCGACAGCCGCCGAACCGCAGGGACGCGCCGACAATCCCGAGGATTGTCGGCGCGTCCCTGCGGTTGAGCGGCCGGGAGCCACGCCGGCCTTGCGGTTCAGCGGGCGAGGCCCCCGGGGCTGTCTAACTCACCTCGACCGCGAACCCGTCTTGACGCAGGCGTTCGACGACGGACGTGCGGTGCTCGGCGCTCTTGGTCTCCACCTGAAGATGCACCAGCACCTCCGACACCGACAGCGACACGTCCGTGCGCGAGTGCTCCACCTGCACGATGTTCGCGCCGGCCGCCGCGATCGCGTCGACGAGGCCGGCCAGTGCGCCGGGCCGGTCCTGGACACGGACCCGCAGCTGCAGGTAGCGGCCGGCGGCGACGAGGCCGTGCTGAATCACGCGCAGCAGCACGAGCGGGTCGATGTTGCCGCCGCTCAGCACCGGCACGATCGGCCCGGCGAACTCTCCGGGGGCTGCTGCCAGCAGTCCGGCCACGCCGGCCGCCCCCGCGGGCTCCACCATGAGCTTGCCGCGCTCCAGCACCAGGAGCAGCCCGCGCGACAGCAGGTCCTCGCTCACCGTGCGCACTTCCACGCCACGCTCCGCCACGATGCCGAAAGGCACCTGGCCGGGCGTGCCGATCGCGATGCCGTCGGCCATGGTCGGCTGGAGGGTGACCGCCGTCGGACGGCCCGCGTCCAGCGATCCCGGGTAGGCCGCCGCCTGCGCGGCCTGCACACCCACGACGCGCACGTGCGGTGCCGCGTCGGCCAGCACGGCCGCGATCCCGGCCACGAGGCCGCCGCCACCGAGCGGCACGAGGATCGTGGCGACGTCGGGCACCTGTTCGAGGATCTCCAGGGCGATCGTGCCCTGGCCGGCGACGATGTCGGCATGGTCGAACGGGTGGATGAGGATGCGCCCCGAGCGGGCGGCCTCGACGCGCGCCGCGGACAGCGCCTCGTCCACGCTGCTGCCGACCTGGCGCACCTCGGCGCCGTAGTTGCGCGTCGCGGACAGCTTCGGCAGGGGCGCGTCGACCGGCATGAACACCAGCGCGTCGATGTCGAGCATGCTCGCCGCGAGCGCCACACCCTGGGCGTGGTTCCCGGCGCTGGCGGCGACGACACCGCGCGCACGCTCCTCGGGTGTGAGCCGGGACAGGCGCGTGTAGGCACCGCGGACCTTGAAGGAGCCGGCTCGCTGGAGGTTCTCGCACTTGAGGACGACCTTGGCGCCGGCGAGCTGGGAGAGTGCCCGGCTCTCGACGACGGGCGTGCGGGTGATCACGCCGTCGAGGAGGCTCGCGGCCTCGCGGACATCGTCCGCGCTCACGGAGGGAACGGTACTGGGGGTCACCCCGCGACACTAGGACGGGCGTCGGGGCGCCACAAGTCAGCTGCTGATCCTGTGGATGGCGCGGCGCGGGTAGGCGATGTGGTCGGTCGGCTGTCCTTGCAGTCGGCCCCTCAGGAGACCGACCACAAGGACGACCGACCGACCACACCCATCCGCGCGACCTCTTACTCGCCGTCGTCGGCGGTGTCCGCCACCCGGCGGAGGGGGATGCGCAGGGGCGGGGCGTCGGGGGCGATCCATCTGATGGGGAGTTTGTCGTCGTCGCCGAGTTCCGGGAACTTGTCGTGCCCGTTCAGGTAGAGGACCACGGTGTTGAGCAGGGCGACGAGCGGCACGGCGAAGAGCGCGCCGGCGATGCCGGCCACGAACGATCCGGCGGCGACGGCGAGGATCACGGCGACCGGGTGCAGGGAGACGGCCTGGCCCATGAGGAAGGGCTGGAGCACGTGGCTCTCGATCTGCTGCACGAGGATGACGATGCCGAGCATGATGAGCGCCGCGACCCAGCCCTGGGCGACGAGGACCACCACGGTCGCGATCACGCCGGTGACGACGGCGCCGACCATCGGGATGAACGCGCCGATGAACACGAGGACCCCGATCGGCACGGCGAGGGTCGGCACGAAGAACGCGGCGCCCAGGCCGATCCCGATCGCGTCGACGCCGGCCACGAGGATCTGGGTGCGCGCGTAGGCGGAGAGGGTCACGATCCCGCGCCGTCCCGCCTGGTGCACCCGGTCCCGCGCTCCTGTCGGGAGCAGGCCGACCAGCCAGCTCCAGATGCCCCGGGGGTCGTGCAGGAAGAAGAACGTGCAGAACAGCGCGATGAGGGTGCCGATCAGGAGGTTACCGGCGGTGACGGCGGCGCCGAGGGCGCCCGCGATGATCGCGTCCCGCTGGGCCTCCAGTTCGGTGACGACCTGGGCCTGATAGTTGTTCAGATCGAACCCGAACTGCTCGTCGAGGAGCGTCGTCAGCTCCCCGAACCCCGCGATGGCCTCCTCGGACAGGTCGGTGAACCCGGTCGCGAGCTGCTGCCCCGCGATGGTGACGAGCGCGGCGGCCGCGGCGATCAGGCCGACCAGGGAGAGGCCGGCGGCGACCCCGCGCGGCACCCGGAGCGTGTGCTGCAGGAGCCGGCGCGCGGGGGTGAGCATGACCGCCAGCAGGAGCGCCACCGCCACGGGGACGACGATCACCTGGAGCCTCGCCAGCAGCCACCCGACCGCGGCGAGCGCCGCGCCGATCAGCAGGATGCGCCAGGACCACGACGCCGCCTCGCGTATGGTGCGGGGAACCGTGGTTCCGCCGTCGTGGTCGGACGACGCCGGGGACGCGGCGGCCTCGGAGGGGCCGGCCGTCGGCCGCGTCGGCTCGGGCGCGTCGGTTTCCTTCACCTCGTCCTGCGCAGCACGTGTGATCGTGCCCGCGGAAGACGTTGCATCGGCCCTCGGTTCGGTCACGGCGGAGGCCACGGCAGGCTCGTTCTCGATCACGATTCCCAACGTAGGCGATGCACGCACGCACACCACTTGCCGCCACGCGCAGATCACAGGGACACGCCAGTTCCTGCACAGAAACCCCCGCCGACGTCGCGGGTCGTGCACGGACGCGGCGGGAGCCGGAGCCGGGCCGTCCTTTCGGCCAGGGCTGAAACATCGGCGGTACCACCGACTTTCCTTTCGCTCCGTCGGGCCCTTTGTCATCCTGGGCAGGTGTCCAGCGTTTACGAGCTCCACCGGACCGCAGGCGACCCGGGCCGGGTCGTGACAGTACTGCCCGGATCCGACTACACCGCTACGGCCCCCCTCCTCTATCACTCACGCGCGGCGCTGCGCGAACTGGGCTGGACCGTCCGTGTCGCGGAATGGTCCGGGGAGCCCGGCCTCGCCGCTGCCCGCGCGGCGGTCTCCGCGTTGCTCGAAGGACCCGACGCGCCCGGCGACGGCGCGACCCACCTCGTGATCGGCAAGTCCCTGGGCACGCTCGCGATCCCTGCCGCCGCGCGGCTGGGCCTGCCGGGCATCTGGCTGACACCGCTGCTGACGTCGGACGACGCGGCCGACGTGCGGGAGGCCGTCACCGGCCTCGAAGCGGACCATCTCCTGGTCGGCGGCAGCGCGGATCCGGCCTGGGACCACGACCTCGTGTCGGGGCTCCGGGCCGACTTCGTCGAGGTGCCGGGCGGCGACCATCGCCTGGAGATCCCCGACGACTGGCGGAAGAACCTTGAGACCGTCGAGGACGTGACCGCCGAGATCGAGCACTTCGCTTCCTCCTTCGACGTCGCCTGACGGAGACTGTGGTCACGTCCGGAACAGCGCGCGCCGCAGCGGCGTTCTCCCGGACGCCACATCAAGGAGGTTGCAGCCATGTCGTTCTTCGAGTCGCTGTTCGGCCAGGGCAAGACCACGATGGTCGCCCCCGAGGACGCTCTTCCCGGCCGGGAGTCACCGGTCCTCCCGGCACCGCGCACGCACACGGTGCTCGGCACGTCGCTCACCGGGCCGTGGGAGCCGGGTACCCGCGTGCTGTACCTCGCCATGGGCTGTTTCTGGGGTGCCGAGGAGATCTTCTGGCAGGTGCCCGGGGTGGTGTCGACCGCCGTCGGCTACATGGGCGGCACGACGCCGAACCCCACCTACGAGGAGGTCTGCTCCGCCCGCACCGGGCACACCGAGACCGCCATGGTGGCCTACGACCCGGCCCGTGTCTCGGAGCAGGAGCTTCTGAAGCTCTTCTGGGAGCGCCACGACCCGACCCAGGGCTTCCGTCAGGGAAACGACGTCGGCACCCAGTACCGCTCTGCGATCTACTGGACCGCGCCCGAGCAGGGTGCGGCCGCCCGTGAGACTGCCGCCCGCTACGCGGAGGTGCTCGACGCCAAGGGGTACGACCCCATCACCACGGAACTGCGCCCTGCCGCCGAGGTGGGCCCCTTCTACCTGGCCGAGGACTACCACCAGCAGTATTTGGCTTTGCACGTAGATGGCTACCGCTGCCATGCCACGACGGGTGTCGCGTACCCGGACGCGGCCTGACCGAGGGCCGTCGTCGGCTTCGGCTTCAATGCCCTCAGAGCCCTGCGACCCTGCCGTTCACCTGGTGTCTCGTTCTTCGCGGGTCGCGGCTTGCTGGAAGAGGGCGCCGCTGCCTCGGTGGGGGAGGTTGACGGTGCGGACGTGCTCGAAGCCGTGTCGGAGGTAGTAGTTGTGCAGTTCGGCGTTGGTGCGCCAGGCGTCCAGGCGTAGCCACTGTTTTCCTTGCGCGGCGGCGCGCGTCCGGGCCCACTCGATCATCTGTCCGCCGGTGTCCTGCCCGCGAGCTTCTCGCGCGACGACCATGCGGTGTACGTACAGCGCGTCGTGGGGGTGGTCGCCGGGCATCCAGAACTCGGGGTCGGCGTACTCGTCGAGGGTGATGGTGCCGGTGATGCGGTCCTCGTCGCGCACGATGTAGACCTCGCCGCGCTCGATGGCCTCGGCGAGGCTGCGTCCGGTGCCGTGGCGGTGAGGCCGCAGGTCTTGCCACTGGTCTGTGCCCAGGGCCTGGAGCCAGGCGACGGCTTCGTCCTGGAGGCTTGGACTACCGGTTCGTCGAGCGGGCCGTGTGGTCTTGAGGGTCGTCATGGTGCCGGGTCTTCCTCGGGAGTCAGGCCCGGCCGCTCGAAGATGATGACGTGCCGGTCGCCGGGCAGCACGGTGACGGCGACGCGCAGCGGCTTGTCGTCGGGGCCGTAGCCGGTGGTGAGCTGATAGGCCACGGGAGTTCCTGGGGCGAGATCGAGCCGGTGCTGCTCGTCGGGGGTGGGCATGCGGACGGTGAACTCGTCCGTGGCGCGCACCTGGACGTGCCCGTGCTCGGCGAGAACCTGGTTGGCGCCGCGAGCGATGTCCTGCGGATGCATGATCGGTGTCCCCTGCGTGATGTCCAGGGGGAAGTAGGAGTCGTTGGTCAGGAAGGGTTCGTCCTCGAGGGATCGCAGGCGCCGTCGCACGACCGCGACGTCGTCCGGGCCAAGCAGTAGGCGTTCGGCGACGTCCTGTGGAGGGCGGACGATGGCCACCTCGATGGTCTGGGTCGGTGCGCGACCGGCCTTCTCCTGATCGGTCAGGAACCCAACCCGTGACGCGTCGTCGGTGCGACGTACGAGATCGGACTGCGGGCGGTACTGCATCCGGCGGCGGGTCCGGACGAACGTGCCGTGAGGACGCACCGTCTGGATCAGCCCTTCGTTGATGAGGATGCCCAGGGCGTCGCGGACGGTCATCCGCGCGACGTCGTAGGTCTTGATGAGCTCCACCTCGGTCGGCAGTTTGTCACCCTCGGCGAGCTCGCCGCTGAGGATCTTCTGCCGCAGCTGGTCGGCGATCACCTGCTTGCCCATGCGGGACGCCACGCGGGTCACCGCCTTCTGGGTCGTCGGAACATCTAGCCAGTCTATTCCTCGGCGTTGACCTGCCGCGCCATCCCATGATCTACTCCATATGCTAGATGATCTAGATTATCCAGACCGGCTAGGGGGACGAGGATGGGATGGCTGAAGCCGACGAGATCGACAGGGCCTACAAGACCCTCGCAGGGCTGGCCGTTCAGTACGGCGCATCCCTCATCCCCGTTGGGGCGGTGGCCGAATCCACCGGCCACTTCGACCAGGCCGGTCGGCCGGTGCATGCGGTGGTGGTCGAGGTGATCGCATCGACACACGCGGACGGCACTCGGATGTCCAGCCGACTCGGCCTCGTCCAAGGCGGCACGAGCATGATCAGGAACACCGAGTTCGTGCGCTGGACCGGCTGGTTGTCGACTGTCCGCGGCCCGCGTCCCGCCGCGGTGCGCATCTACGTTCCGGCCACGATCCAGGCGGCCGGAACGTGAACGCGCCCGCCCCGGTCGCGGTCGGGTACGTGTCCGCGTCCGACGACGGCGAGCTGGACCAGCAGCGCGCGACCGTCACCGACTACGCGCGTACTGAGGGGTACGCGCTGGCGCAGATCGTCACCGACCGGTTCGACGGCTACACGATCAGCCAGGTCCTCGACGCGGCACGTCGGCACGAAGCCCGGCTCGTGACCATTCCGGCCGCTACCACCCTCGCGACCGCATACGCGCTCATCGCTCATGAGCTGGAGCCCATCGGGGCGGCGTGCGTCGTCATCGGTGACACACCGGAAGCGAGGGACGGGCCAACAGCGACGCACGAGCCCGCCACGACCGCCGTCGAACCCGGAACCCCGACGGCGGCGCTCCGCCCGACCGGCGCTCTCGGACGCCACGCACTCCCTCACACACCCCGCCACGCAGCTAGGACCACTCGATGAACAGCACCAGAACGACCACCACCGCCCCGCCCCCGAGCCCCACGGACCCCATGTTGTTCGCGCTCGACGTGGATGGCACCATCGTCGCCGAGGGCACCATCGACGTCCCGCCCATCACCACCGATGTCGTCCAGGACGCGGTCGCCGCCGGACATCACGTCGTCCTGAGTACCGGCAGGTCCCTCGTGGGTGTGCTCCCGGTCGCCGCCAGCCTCGGCCTCACCTCAGGATGGATCGTCTGTTCGAACGGTGCGGTCATCGCCCGCCTCGCGGCCAACGCTCCCGGTGGATACGAGATCACCGACACCCACATGCTCCACGCCGCACCCGTCGTCCAACGCGCCCGTGAACTCGTACCCGGGGTGCAGATCGCCGCCGAGACCGTCGGCGTCGGCTACCACGTCACCCACGAGTTCGAGCCCGGCACCCTGAACGGCCGCCAGACCCTCGTCGCCCCCGAGCAGCTACCGGAGGCCACACCTCGCCTCGTGCTGCGCGCACCCGACATCGCCGAGACCCTGACCCATCAACTGCGGGAACTGGACGTGACCGCGACACCGGCGTCGGACCGCTGGCTGGATCTGACGCCCGCCCCGCTGTCCAAGGCGACGGCTTTGTACCACGTGCGCCGCCGCCTCGGCGTCCACCCTGACCGCACCCTCGCGATCGGGGACGCCGTGAACGATCTGCCGGCGTTCAGGTGGGCGGCGATCGCGGTCGCCATGGGTGGCGCGTCCGCCGTCGTCCGTGCCGCGGCCGATGTCACTACGGGAACTCTGGAGCAGCACGGGGCCGCCACGATCCTGGAAGCCGTCCTGGCCGGGGGTCTACAGAAGACTCGGTTATAACGTTGCCCCGTCCGTCGACGTTGAGCCCCCGCGCACACACCGTCGTCGACCCGCGGTCGCCGAAGAGGAACGGTTCGACGACGTCACCCAGGAACCGTCTGGCGGTCTCCGTGCCGGCGATCGCGCCACAGGAGTCGACGCGAGATCAGCGTCCGCTCCAGCGCGCCGAGGCGTCAGCGCAGGCTCGGGAACTCGCCCGTGTCGTCGTCGACCACGAACTTCGGCGCCGCGCGGCGAGGCCGCGGGCTCGCTTCCGGCGACGGCTCCGGCCGGGGTTCGTCCGCCGGCGCCGATCCGCCGACGGCATTCGCCCGCCGCCTCCGGCGCCGGAGCAGGAACATCACCGCCGCCGCGGCGGCGAGACCCGTCGCCACGAGTGCGGTGACGACGATCGTTCCTGGGCCGGACAGGATCCGCTCCGCGGAGACGCCGACGGCCCTTGTCGCCGGAGTACCCGTCGGCGCCCCGGTCCGTGACCCGTTCCCGAGCGACGCGTCGACGTCTGTCGCGTGAGCCGGTCCCGTCGCCTCACTCCGAATCTCGCGGTACGTACCACCAGTGGCGTCCATGTCATCCTCAGCTTCCTCGACCCCGTCCTCCACCGGGCCGCTGGGCATCGGGCTCGGTCCGGAGCAGCGCTCCCCCGGACGCAAACCCTAGTGCGGAAGCGCACGCCGCCGGGGTGGCGACCCGAGAACCGGGCCGCCACCCCGGCGGGATCACTCGATACGCAGCAGGCGGATCAGGACATCCGGCGCTTGCGCAGCACCAGCAGCGCGGCACCGCCGCCGGCCAGGGCGAGCGCGAGCAGCGCGTAGCCGATGGCAGGGCCGGCACCGGTCACGGCGAGCACGTCACCGTCCTCGTCCGGGGTTTCCTCGCCAGGCTCCTCGGTGGCCGTGCTCGGCTCGGAGGTCGGAGTCGACGTCGGGGTGGGTGTCGACGTCGGGGTGGGTGTCGACGTCGGGGTGGGTGTGGGGGTGGGGGTCGGCGTCGGGGTGGGGGTCGGCGTCGGACCCGGGACCGTGATGAAGGCGTAGTGGCTGATCGCCTTGCCGGACGGGTGCTCGATCGTCAGCTCGGCCACAGGCGTTTCGAGGTACTCGACCCATACTCCGGCGCCGCTCGCCGCATCGCCGGCCTTGACGCAGTATGCGGAGATCAGCCTACCCTCCGGGGCCTCCACGGGGTGGGTCAGCTTCTCGCCGGGGAGGTCGATCTTCTCGACATCCGCGAAGTCCGGCACGTCCTTGCAGGTGTTGGCGTCGTCAACGTAGTCGGTGGCGATGGGCGCGGCGGCGGCCGGGGCGGTGCCCAAGCCGACCGCGAGGAGCGCTACGGCTCCGAGCGCGGCGAGACGGTTCATGGGGTGCTCCTTCAGCTGGATGTCGCGCCTCGATGCGCGCAACAGGCCGAAGAATAGCGTCGATTCTCAGGAACACCAAAGCCCGACGTTATCGGGATATCCTGGGAAGTAGGTCGCTCGACTATCATGCAGTTTTTTCACCCCTTTGAGGACGGAGGGGCCGCCCGCGCGCCCGGCCAATTTTTCGTCGATCCCCCAGAGTTTCTTTGCCGTTGCTTTTCTTTTTTCGCGCACTTCGGTGTCGATACACCGGCCGGAACGCGGCGACGGCAATCCGCGGCCACGTCCGGGGAACTCTTACCCCTTGCCGACGGCGACATCGAAGTCGCTGTCGACGCCGACGCCGACCACCACGCCCACCCGGCATCTGAGGCACGGCTGCGGGCGTGGCCCCTCGTGCGATGACGCACGAGGGGCCACGCCCGCGATCAGGCTGTGTCGGCGTGTCGGTCAGGCGCGACGCCGCAGCAGCAGGAACGCGATTCCGCCCCCGGCCAGCGCGAGTGCGATCAGCGCGTAGCCGATCGCCGGCCCGGCACCGGTCCGGGGGAGCTCGTCGCGGCCCCCGTCTACCACCTTCGGGGTCTCCTCGGGCTCGTCCATCGGCTCGGACGGGGTGGGCGTCGGCTCCGGGGTCGGAGTCGGAGTCGGCGTCGGCTCCGGGGTCGGCGCCGGCACGAAGAACACCGTGTAATGGCTGATGTCCTTACCCGACTCGGGCACGATCGTCACTTCTTCGACCGGCTCGTCGAGGGTGACGGTTTCCGGCGTCGGCCCGGCCTTGACGCAGTAACCGGAGATGAGCTGGCCCTCCGGCGCGGTCACGGTGACCTCCGATGGGCCCTCCGGGGTCTCTACCTTGCCCTCCTCCGGACAGACCTGGTCGTTCTGACCGGTGGCGATGGTGGCGCCGCGCTCCATCACGGTGGCCGATGCGGCGGCCGTGGGAACGACGCCCAGCCCGACGGCGAGAAGCGCCGCGGCCCCCAGGACGGATAGTCGGTTCGTTCGGTTCATGGGTACTCCTTCGATTTCTGGTGATACCGAAGCCTGACCCCTCGAAGTTATTCGTGATCTCACATAGGCGCAAAAGGAGAAGGGATATAGCTAGTTCCTATTTCCTTTCCTCCGCCCATTTCGGCCGCTCCCCTTACCTCCCCCACGCCCCCGCGAGCCGCTGCTCCGGCCCTGAACGCCCGCACGACCCGCCGACGACTTCTCGCCCCGCTTCCCGCCCCGCGATGGCTCCTTCCGGTCACGCGCCGGCGCGGCCGAACCGGTCTGCGCAGCCCCGGCGCCGCCGGCAGACCGCGACCTGCCGCTCCCCCGCGAACTGTTGACGGTGCGCCCGCGGACGATGCCGATCATCTCCTCGACGAGGTCGGTCGTGCGATCGGCGGGCCACACGAGTCCGACAGGCGCCGTCGGACCGCCGTCGAGCGGGCGGTACACGACGTCCTTGCGGTGGTGCAGGCGGGCGAGCGACATCGGCAGCACCGTGACGCCGGCCGCCGCGCCGACGATCGCGAGTGCGTCCGCCGCCGTGTCGGGCCGCTCGAGCGGCACGCCGTCGGGGTCGACGGGTTCCCGTCCCGGAATGGTCACGGGCCCCGACGCCGGATCGGACCCTGACGCGTCTCCGGTCTCCGGCCCGCCGCCCGTCGTCGACCCGCTTGAGCCCGCCGTCGTCCCCGGCTCAACGGACGGGCTGTCCGGAAGCCGGTAGAGCACGTCGTCCCGCGGCAGCCATACCGTCTCGTCGGCGAGGTCGGCAGGTGCCACGGTCTCGTCCGGTTCGAGTGCCGCGAGGAACTGCTCCCGGTGCACGCAGACCACGGAGATCTCCTCGTACAGCGGGATGCGGGAGAAGACGTCCGTGTCGACGGGGAGCCGGCCGATGGCGGCGTCGGCGCGACCGTCCCGGAGCGCGGCGGGGGCGTCCGCGGCGTCGACCTGGACGAGTTCCAGGGTCACGTCGGGCAGCCGTTCGCGCCACACACCTGCCCATTTGCCGGGGGTGGTGCCGGGTACGTAGGCAAGGCGGAAGGTCTCGGACACCAGGCAAGCATATTCTTGGGGCATGGCAACTCCCTTCTCCCAGCAGGTCATCAAGCCGATCAACGCCGCCAAGCGGCTCGGCGTCCTCCTCCCGGCGACGCCGCCGGAGTTCCAGGAGAAGGGCATCACCCGCGCTGAGCTGGAAGAGCTCGAGAAGAACCCGCCGGAGTGGCTGGCCGAACTGCGCCGGAACGGCCCACACCCGCGCCCCGTCGTCGCCGGCCGGCTGGGCATCTCCATCTCGGGCCTGACCCGCGGCGGCGTCACGGAACCTCTCACCACAGAGCAGATCGACGAGTTGCGCGCGGACCCGCCGGCGTGGCTCGTCGCCGAGCGCGAGAGGCAGGCGCGGGTCCGTGCGGAGGAGGAGCGGGCCGAGGAGACCAAGGCGTCCAGGCGTCACCGCGACACCCCCGCGAAGTAGTGCGTCCAGCGTGACCGATCCCCTCACCGCCGTCCTCGACGCCGTGCGCCCGTACCCCGAGGACGGCTCACGAGCCGACGGTCCGGTCGCGGTCGACGCCACCGATCGCCTGGTACTGGACGAGGCTCGCGGCGTGATCGCGTCGGCCGGTCCGGGCGAGGTCGTGACGATCGGCGACCGGTTCGGCGCGCTCACTCTCGGCGCGCTCGGCCTGGGCGCCCGCGAGGTCCGCGCCCATCAGGACCCGGTCGACGCGGAGGCCGCGCTACGCGCCAACGCGTTCGTGGCGCAGCTCGGCTCCTTCGAGCACCGTTCGCTCGGGCCGGAGCTGCTGGGGGACGCACGCGTCGTCCTGCTCCAGCTCCCGAAATCCCTGGCGGAGCTGGCCGAGATCGCCGAGCGGGTCGCGCGGCACGCCGCCGACGACGTCGTCCTGTACGCGGGCGGGCGCGTCAAGCACATGACGCACGCGATGAACGACGTGCTCGGCGCGTGCTTCTCGGAGGTCACGCCGTCGCTCGCGCGGCGGAAGTCGCGGCTGCTCGTCGCGCGCGGACCTCGGCCCGGCGTCCGTGAGCGGCCGTTGACGTACCCGGCGCGCGAGGTACTGCCCGACGTGCCGGGCTTCACCGGCCCGGTCACCGTCGTCACTCACGGCGGGGTGTTCGCCGGAGGCACGCTCGACGGCGGCACGCGGTTCCTGCTCGAGCAGGCGGGCGGCTGGCCGGCGTCGGGCTCGAGTCCGACGCTCGACGGGTGGGCACCGTCGCCCGGCGGTCGGTCGTCGTCCGGGAGCAGGCGCTCGCCGTCCGGAGGCGGGCCGATGGCCGACGACGGCGGAGCGGGCGCCGCATCCCGGAGCGTCTCCGTAGCACCTCGCGAGGAAGACCCGCGATCGTTGTCGGCGTCGAGCGAGAACGCCGCAGGTCGGGACGACGGCCGCGGACCGCACGTACCCGCGCGGAAGCTCGCCGTCGACCTGGGGTGCGGGAGCGGGATCCTGGCGATCGCGCTCGCGCTGCGCGGTTTCCAGGTCGTGGCGACCGATCGCAGCGCCGCGGCGGTGGCTTCCACGGACGCGACTGCGGCAGCGAACGGCGTCGGCCCTCTGGTCCGGACCGTGCGCGACGACGCCGGCGCCTCCCTCCCCGACGAGTGCGCCGATCTGGTCCTGATCAACCCGCCGTTCCACGACCGGGCCGCGGTCAGCACCGACGCCGCGCACCGCATGTTCGCGACCGCGGGCCGCACGCTGCGGCCGGGCGGCGAGCTGTGGACGGTGTTCAACTCGGCGCTGCGATACCGGCCCGCGCTGGAGCGCGCCGTCGGCCCCACGGAGCAGATCGCCCGGGACCGGCGCTTCACGGTGACACGCTCAACACGGCCCGCCTGAGCGTGCGGGACGACGCCGGCTGTCGCCGTCGGCCGCGATCTTCCGTACGGATCGCGGGGAGCGTGGTCGGACAGTTGTCGAGTGGTCGGTCCGTTGTCATTGCGGTCGGTCCCCCGTAGTGCCGACCGCAATGACAACGGACCGACCGCTCCCCCTCGGTCGATCGCACAGGTCCGCCGCAATTTCCCTTACTGACAAGTAAGTACTGGGCCGCTAAGCTCGCCCGGAACGGAACTCGATCATCGACGCTCGGGGACTCTCCGGACATCCCGAGCGCGGAAAGGACTGTCGACGATGACACCCCATTCTCCCCGGGCACGGCGCCGTACCGGCGTCGGGCTCGTCGCCGCGCTGGTCGCGGGAGGTGCGATCGCCGCCCTCCCGGCGCCCGCCGCGGCCGACCCGCGCGACCACGGCCACGCGGCCGAGGATCCGGACTTCGGCCCGAACGTCACCTTCATCGACGAGACGTGGTCCACGGACGAGATCAACGAGTTCCTGGACTCCGTGAACGACGAGGCGGAGTTCAGCCAGAACCGGCACCAGGTGTTCTTCGAGCCCGGCGTGTACGGCAGCGCCGCGGGCGAGGACGACCCGGCCACGGCCGAGGGCATCGTCAACGCGGAGCTCGGCTACTACGAGTCCGTGGACGGCCTGGGCGCCGTGCCGGGCGACGTCCTGATCAACGGCGCCATCCACGTGGAACCGCACGTGGAGTGCCCCGACACCCCATGGGCCTGCCAGGGCCCGGGCTCGCTGACCCGCTTCTGGCGTTCCATGGCCAACCTCGGGTTCAACCCCATCCAGCGCCCGACCCCCGAGGACGCCACGCGCCCCTTCCCGACCGGCGTGGCGGAGCCGCACCAGATGCGCTACGCCGTGTCGCAGGCGGCCCCGCTGCGCCGCGTCGACATCCAGGGTGACCTGACCGTGTTCGGCCGGTTCGGCGAGTACGCCTCGGGCGGCTACCTGGCGAACTCCCGGGTCGCCGGCACGATCTCGACCGGTTCGCAGCAGCAGTGGTACACCCGCAACAGTGCTGTCGGCGCCTGGGACGGCGGCGTCTGGAACATGGTGTTCTCCGGCGTCGAGGGCGCGCCCGCCACCGACTTCGGCCAGCCCGCCGGGGACGGCACGGTCGGCGTCAAGACGTCGCTCGACACGACCCCCGTCACACGCGAGAAGCCCTTCTTGTACCGGGCCGACGACGGCGACCTGCGCGTCTTCGCCCCGCACGCCCAGACCGGCACCCGGGGCGTGAACTGGTCGACCGACGAGGCCGCGGGCGACTCGCTGCCGCTCGACGAGTTCTACATCGCACACGCCGACCGCGACACGGCGGCCTCGATCAACCGCCAGTTGCGACGAGGGAAGCACTTGATCCTCACGCCGGGCGTGTACGAGCTGTCCGACCCGCTCCGTGTCAGGCGCGCCGACACCGTGGTGCTCGGCCTCGGCTACGCCTCGCTCACGCCGACCGACGGCAACGCCGCCCTGGTGACCAGCGACGCGGCCGGTATCCACATCGCCGGGATCACCGTGGACGCCAACGTGCCGGAGTCCGAGGTGCTGGTGCAGGTGGGGCGGAAGTGCCCGCCGTGGGCCAAGGGCCACGGCCGACCGCACCACGGGTCCGACCCTTCCGACCCGACCACGCTGACGGACGTCTTCGTCCGCGTAGGCGGCCCCTGGGTCGGCAAGGCGGTCACCTCGATCGAGGTGAACAGCGACGACGTGCTGCTGGACCACCTCTGGGCCTGGCGCGGGGACCACGGCAACGGCATCGGCTGGGAGGACAACACCGGCGCGCACGGCGTCGTCGTCAACGGCGACCGCGTCACCGCCACCGGCCTGTTCGTGGAGCACTACCAGGAGAACCAGACGATCTGGAACGGCGAGGACGGCCTGACCGTCTTCTACCAGAGCGAGCTGCCGTACGACCCGCCGAACCAGGAGGCGTGGATGGACGGCGACCGCCTGGGCTACGCCTCCTACCGGGTCGCCGATCACGTACGGCGCCACGAGGCCATGGGGCTGGGCGTGTACTCGTACTTCTGGAACGGGCTCGACATCCGCGCGGAGTCGGGCATCCAGGTCCCCGAGACACCGGACGTCACGCTCCGTTCGATGA
Organism: Myceligenerans halotolerans; assembly: GCF_054782975.1. NCBI lineage: Bacteria > Bacillati > Actinomycetota > Actinomycetes > Micrococcales > Promicromonosporaceae > Myceligenerans > Myceligenerans halotolerans. Next base: position 334,333 of record NZ_BAAGRL010000012.1, on the reverse strand, counting down.
CCAGCGTCTTCCTGAACGGCGACGGCGGCATCAACCACGTCGTCAACGACACGGGCGAACCGGCCGTCGGCGAGTTCGGCTCCCCGCAGGTGATCAGCTACCCGACCACCAGCTAGTTTCCCGCGCCTGAGATTCGGGGCACAACTCCGCCGGCCTCACCGCAAATCGCGGTCTCGCGTCGGTTCGCGCTGCCGAACCGCAGTCTCGACCCGGATCCCACTGCCGAGCCGCAGGTACACGCCGACAGAATCGCGAATTGTCGGCGTGTCCCTGCGGCTCGGCGGTCGATGCCGACGTCGGACTGCGGTTCGGCAGCGGGACCAGGGCAGAGGTTGCGGTTCGCCGACACCCCACAAGCTGACCTGGCACGACGGCGGCCGGATGGCGCGGCGGGCGGCAAGGTGTTGTACTCGGACCTATCTTTTCCCGAAGTGGTGAGCCCCCCTGGGGCCCGTGAACGGGTCCGAGCACGACACTCAGCCGCGCCAGCCGCCCGCCGCGCCGTCCGGCCGTCGTACCTCAGCGAGCCTTACTGCACGCCCTTCACCTCAACGACGAAGACCAGCGTCGCCCCGCCCGGGATGCCCGCCTGCGGGACACCGCGCGAGCCGTAGCCGTGCTCGGCCGGGATGGACAGCAGAACCTTGTCGCCGACGTTGCGGCCGACCAGGCCCTTGTCCCAGCCGCCGATCACGGCGCCGACACCGATCGGGAAGTCGATCGTGGTGCCGCGGTCGTAGCTGTTGTCGAACACGCCGCCGCCCCAGGTCTGCCCCAGATAGTCGACGACGATCGTCCGGCCGGCCTCGACGACCGGTCCGTTGCCCTCCTCGAGCACCTGAACCTGCAGGCCCGTGGGGGCCTCGCCTTCGGGGAAGGTGAGCGCCGGCTTGCCGCCGGCCTGCCACTCGACGGTGGGGAGCGTAGTCACGAGAAATGCCTCTCGGTCGGGTTGGCGCCAGGGTCCTGACGCCCGAACCGCTCCACCCTACGTCGCGCAGGTCGGAGGCCGCGCGCCCTCCCGCGGCCGCGGTACCGGCGGCGTGGAGAGGTTTCGCGGTCGAGCAACCGTCCGCTCGCAGCGACCGTCCGCTCTCAGCGGGCGGCCTAGCTGCGGGCGGCCTAGCTGCGGGCCGCCTCGCGCCGGGCCGCCTCGCGGGTGGCCGCCGTGCGGAGGGCGTCGATCGCGGCGCGCACCGGCGGCGTGTCCGCGACCGGGTCCGCGGCCACCACGTAGACGGACCGGACCGGCGTGGGGCGCACGATCCGCACCGCCACCGTGTGGGGCGGCAGGCTGATCGTGCCGAGCTCGGGCAGGATCGTGGGCCCGATCCCCGCGTCCACGAACGCGAGCGCCGTCGGGTAGTCGTGGGCCTCGACGTGGAAGGTGGGGCTGAAGCCGGCTGCCGCGCACGCCTCCAGGAGGTTCCGGCGGCACCAGCCCCGGGCGAAGTCGTTGTCGACCCAGGGTTCGTCGGCCAGGTCGGCGAGCTCGATCTCCTCCTTGCCCGCGAAGCGGTGCCCGGACGGGACGACGGCGACGTAGGAGTCGTCGAGCAGGTGGTGGGCCGTGAAGCCCTTGGTGGTGCGCGTGTACTCGGGCTTCATGACGACGAGTTGCAGGTCGGGGCGTTCCTCCGGCAGGTCGGCGACGTCGTCGCGCAGCTGGAGGTCGAGGCGCAGGCCGGGGAAGTCGGTGGTGAGTGCGCGGACGACGTCGGGCAGCCACGATGCGCCGATCGATCCGAAGTAGGCGATGCTGAGCGATCCGGTGCGGCCCTCGCGCAGGTCGGAGACCAGGGTCTCGGCGGCGCCGAGGCGGGCGAGGACGCCGTCGGCCTCGTCGGCGAGGGCGAGCCCGGCGGCGGTGGGGCGCAGTCCGCGGCCGGCCTTGACCAGGAGTGTCAGGCCGGTCTCCCGTTGCAGCGCGGCGAGGTGCTGGCTGACGGCCGACGACGTGTAGCCGAGGTTGACCGCGGCCGCGGCGACCGAGCCGCTGGCGACCACGGAGCGGAACACGCGAAGGCGGTGGACGTCGAGCATACGGATACCGTACAGCGAGACTGAAGTGTCGTACAGAACAAGTCGCTTGTGCTTCACGGTTGCGGCGGGTGAGCATCGTAGCCATGACGACCGCCGATGCCCTGTCCGAAAGCCGCCGGACACGACCCGTGGACACGGGTGATCCTCGCGGCATGAACACCACCGCCATCGCCCTGGAGCCCCTGGAGCCCCGCCAGGGCGAGCCGTCCGGATCCCGCGCCGGCTACCTGGTCCCGCTCGCCGCCGGAGTGACGGTCGTGCTGTGGGCCTCCGCGTTCATCGGGATCCGGGCCGCCGGGCACGACTACTCCCCCGGCGCGCTCACGCTCGGGCGGATCGCCGTCGGCACCCTCGCCCTGACCGTGCTGGCCGGAGTAGCCGGGAAGCTCCGGATCCCGCGCGGTCGCCTGCTCGCGGGCGTGATCGTGTGGGGAGTGCTGTGGTTCGGGGTGTACAACGTCGCCCTGAACGCGGCCGAGCGCACGCTCGACGCCGGGACCGCGGCGCTCCTCGTCCAGCTGGCGCCGATCCTTACCGCGGTGGTCGCCGGACTCGCGCTGGGCGAGGGGTTCCCGGCGCGGCTGCTGACGGGGATCGGGATCGCGTTCACCGGCGTGGCCGTGATCGCGTGGGCGTCGTCGTCGGGCACCTCCGACGTCGGGGCCGTGCTGCTCGGGCTCGCCGCGGCGGTGCTGTACTCGGCAGGCGCCCTGCTGCAGAAGCGGATGCTGCCGCGGGTCGACGCCTTGACCATGACCTGGCTGGGCTGCCTCGCCGGCACCGTGGCCGCCCTGCCGTTCGCCGGGACGCTGATCGCGGAGGTGGCAGCGGCGCCCGTGCCGGCCACGCTCGGGGTGATCTACCTGGGGGTGTTCCCGACGGCCATCGCCTTCGCCACCTGGGGTTACGCACTGTCGCACACGACGGCGGGCCGCCTGTCGGCGACCACCTACGCCGTGCCGCCGATCGCGGTCCTGCTCTCCTGGTGGCTGCTCGCCGAGGTCCCCACACCGATCGTCCTGGCGGGCGGCGCGCTGTGCCTGGGTGGCGTGATCCTCGCGACACGACGCCCCCGCACCCGCTGAGGGCGGCACGCGCGCTCGCCGGCTCCGCCTGAGGTCAGCGCGGAGCCGGCGTCCCGCAGCCGCGCGGCAGCGCTGTCAAAAGAAGTCCGACACCGGCGCCCATGGTTTGTCCAAGTGACCAAGCGTGGGGAACCCTTGGGTTCATGACGACGGATTCACCCGAGGCCGCGGCCCCACAGGCGGCTCGGCGGCGCCCGCAGAAGCGCGCCGACGCCCTCCCAGGCCCGATCAAGGGCCACACCTCCAGCGACGGAGCGTCGCCCCAGGCGTGGGACTGGCGCAGCAAGTTCCCGTCGATCGCCGACTACGGGTTTCTCTCGGACTGCGAGGCCAACGCCCTCATCGCGCCGTCGGGCGCGGTGGAGTGGATGTGCGTGCCCCGCCCGGACTCGGCCAGCATCTTCTCCGCGATCCTGGACCGCGGCGCCGGCCGCTTCCGCCTCAGCCCCTACGGGGTCCGCGTGCCGGTCGCGCGCCGGTACGTCCCGGGCACCCTCATCCTCGAGACGACGTGGCAGACGTCCACCGGCTGGCTCGTCGTGCGCGACACGATGGTGATGGGCCCGTGGCACGACGTCGAGAAGCGGTCCGGCACCCATCGCCGCACCCCGACGGACAACGACGCCGAACACATCCTGCTGCGCACGGTGAAGTGCGTGTCCGGCACGGTCGACCTCGAGGTGATGTGCGAGCCGCGCCCGAACTACGCGCGGAACGAGCCGGCCTGGTCCTACGACAACAGCGGCTACTCGAACGTCACCGCGAAACTCGGCAAGCACAACCCGGACATCAGCCTGACCTCGGACCTGCGCTTCGGTCTCGAGGGCCGCCGGGCCATCGCCCGCACCCGGATGACCGAGGGCACCACGCACTTCGTCGCGATGTCGTGGGGCTCCCAGCCCGCGCCGAAGAACTGGACCGAGGCGACCGAGGCGATGTGGCGCACCGAGCAGTACTGGCGCGACTGGATCACCCAGGGCAAGTTCCCCGACCACCCGTGGCGTATCTACCTGCAGCGTTCCGCACTCACGCTGAAGGGGCTCACCTACTCTCCCACCGGCGCGCTCATCGCCGCGGCGACGACGTCGCTCCCCGAGACCCCGGGCGGGGAACGCAACTGGGACTACCGGTACTCCTGGATCCGCGACTCGACGTTCGCCCTCTGGGGCCTGTACACGCTCGGCCTGGACCGTGAGGCGAACGACTTCTTCTCGTTCATCCACGACGTGTGCCGCGACAACAAGCAGCTCCAGATCATGTACGGCGTGGGCGGGGAGGAGACCCTCGAGGAGGCCGAGCTCGCGAACCTGTCCGGCTACGAGGGCGCACGCCCCGTGCGGGTCGGCAACGGCGCATACAACCAGAAGCAGCACGACGTCTGGGGCGCCGTCCTCGACTCCGTCTACCTGCACACACGCTCGCGCGAGCAACTGCCCGAGTCGCTCTGGCCCATCCTCAAGCGCCAGGTGGAGGAAGCCGCGAAACACTGGCACAAGCCGGACCGCGGCATCTGGGAGGTGCGCGGGGAGCCGCAGCACTTCACCTCCTCGAAGCTGATGTGCTGGGTCGCGATGGACCGCGGCGCCAAGCTCGCGAGGCTGTACGACGAGCACGACTACGCCGAGCAGTGGCAGAAGATCGCCGACGAGATCAAGGCCGACATCCTCGCCAAGGGCGTCGACGAGCGCGGCGTGTTCACGCAGCGCTACGGCGACCCGGCGCTGGACGCGTCCCTGCTGCTCGTGCCGCTGCTGCGGTTCCTGCCGCCGGACCACGAGAGCGTGCGCGCGACGGTGCTCGCCATCGCCGACGAGCTCACCGTGGACGGGCTCGTGCTGCGCTACCGCGTCGAGGAGACCGACGACGGCCTGGCCGGCGAGGAGGGGACGTTCACGATCTGCTCGTTCTGGCTGGTGTCCGCGCTCGTCGAGATCGGCGAGCTGGAACGAGCCAAGGCGCTGTGCGAGCGGTTGCTGTCGTTCGCGTCGTCGCTGAACCTCTACGCCGAGGAGATCGACCCCTCGAGCGGCCGGCACCTGGGGAACTTCCCGCAGGCGTTCACCCACCTCGCGCTGATCAACGCGGTCATGCACGTGATCCGCGCCGAACAGGGCGAGCACCAGAACCACTACTTCGGCGACGCCGACCAGCCCTGAGCGGTCCGGGTACGACGACGGCCCGGGTCCCTTCGCGATGAAGGGCCCGGGCCGTCGGCGTGAGTGGTTCAGCGGGTGATCAATCGCCGCTGAAGATGTTGATGATCGCCAGCAGGCGCAGGATCTCGGTGTACAGCCAGACCAGCGTCACGATCAGCCCGAACGCCGCGGTCCAGGCGAACTTCGCCGGGATTCCCTCCTCGACACCACGCTTGATGAAGTCGAAGTCGACCATCAGGGACATGATGCCGAGCACGATCGCGAACGCACCGACGGCAATGCCGAGCCAGCCGTTGCGCATGCCGAAGCCGCCGAGCGCGCCGGTCCAGATGAGAACGAGGTTGACCAGCGAGAACAGCGCGTAGCCGATCAGCGCCATCATGAGGAAGCGCGTGAACTTGGGCGTGACCTGGATCCTGCCGGTCTTGAACAGGAACAACGAGCCGGCGAACACGCACAGCGTGCCGAGGATGGCCTGGAAGACGATGCCCTCGTAGGCGTTGAACACGAAGGAGATGCCGCCGACGAACATGCCCTGGAACACCGCGTACGCGATGATCAGGAACGGCGACGGGTTCTTCTTGAACGCGTTGACCAGCCCCAGGATGAGGCCGCCGATCAGGCCGACCCACACCAGCGCCGGCGCGAGCATGAACGTCGCCGCGGCGACGACCACCAGCAGCGCCAGCAGGCCGCCGGTCTTGATGATCACATCGTCATACGTGAGGCGCTTGGTGTCGGCCGGGGTGGCCGACGGCGCGTCGTACATGGCGCCGAGCTGCGAGGCGCCCATGGGCGACTGGCCGGTCGCGCCGTACTGGGAGTAGGGGTTGGGGGCGGTGGCAGTACCACCACGGGCGCCTCGCGGCGCTCCGGTGCGACGTGGTTCACCGAATACGTCGCTGTTCGAAAAGACGGGGTTGCTCATGTGCTCCTCCTGGTCGTGGCACCCATGCTAGTGAACGTCACCGACACCCCGACAGTTCCCGGGCTGAGGGACCGGTCACCCGGCGTAGGCCTATGGGATGACCTCGTTCCGCCTATCGGATGATTCGCCTCGTCTCAGGGTTGAATCAGGGCTACTTCCGATGACGCGTGCCGGTGGGTCGCTCTAGTGTCGTGGGTACACGGCGTCGTCCCCCGACGACCCGACGCCCCCGCATCCGGAGAGCGAAAGCCGTCACCATGACTTCATCCACGAGGAGCGCATCATGATCGAGGCCCACGGTCTCGCCAAGCGATATGGCTCCAAGACCGCCGTCGACCACGTCACCTTCACCGTCCCGCCCGGCCGTGTGACCGGCTTCCTCGGCCCCAACGGGGCCGGGAAGTCCACCACGATGCGCATGATCATGGGCCTGGACAAGCCCACGGCCGGCACCGTCACGGTGAACGGGCGCCCGTACGCGAAGCTCACCCGCCCGCTGGCCGAGGTCGGCGCGCTGCTCGAGGCCAAGGCCGTGCACTCCGGCCGCTCCGCGTTCAACCACCTCCGTGCTCTGGCCGCCACGCACGGCATCCCCCAGCAGCGTGTGCACCACGTCATCGAGCTGACCGGGCTGGAGTCCGTCGCGAAGAAGCGCGTCGGCGGGTTCTCGCTCGGCATGGGGCAGCGCCTCGGTATCGCGGCCGCCCTGCTGGGCGACCCGCGGACGCTCATCCTCGACGAGCCGGTCAACGGCCTCGACCCCGAGGGCGTCATCTGGGTGCGCAACCTCGCCAGGCATCTCGCGTCCGAGGGCCGCACGGTCTTCCTGTCCAGCCACCTGATGAGCGAGGTCGCGCTCACCGCGGACCACGTCATCGTCATCGGCCGGGGACGCATCCTGGCCGACACGTCCGTCGAGGACCTGCTCGCGGCGTCGGAGCGCAAGCACGTCCGGGTGCGCTCACCGCAGGCGGGCGATCTGGCCGCACTCCTGCGGGAGAAAGACGCACAGGTCACGACCCCGGAGGCCGGCGTCCTGGAGGTCACCGGCCCCGACGCGGCGTCGGTGGGCGAACTCGCCGCCGCGGGCAGGATCGTGCTGCACGAGCTCACGCCCATCCAGTCGACGCTGGAGGAGGCGTACATGTCCCTCACGGCCGATGCCGTGGAGTACCGCTCGGAGACCATGACCGGTGACGCGGAAGCGCCCCGGACCGACACCACGCCGGCCATGGCCGGCGCGCACCTCGCCGACGGGCCGGCCGCGGAGACGCCCGTCGATCACCCGACCGCGTCGCACCCCGGACGACACTCCGGACGGCACTCCGCCGGCACGGTTCCCGCAGGTTCCTCGCAGGAGGTGAACGACCGATGAGCACGACGACACTCGACGCGCCCGCGACGCGGACGCCGTCGCCCGCTGTGACGGTGAAGAAGGTGACCTTCGCGCGCCTGCTGCACTCGGAATGGATCAAGCTCTGGTCGCTGCGGTCCACGTGGTGGACGCTCGGGTCGACGGTGGTGATCATCATTGGGATAGCCATGATCATCGCGATCGTCGCGCAGTTCCTCGCGGGCCAAGCCGCGGACGCTGGGGGTGAAGGCCAGGAGTTGGCAGGCCAGCTGTTCCCAGCATCCTCGGTGATCACCGCCGGCTACGACTTCGGGGCACTGGTGGTCGCGGTCCTGGGATCCATGCTCATGACCGGCGAGTACTCCACGGGGATGATCCGCTCCACGTTCACCGCCGCACCCGGCCGCCTGGGTGCGTACATCGCCAAGGCGACCGTGCTCGCCGCGGTGACGTCCGTGCTGGTGGCAGTAGGGTTCGGGCTGGCGTGGCTGACGACGTACCCGATCCTGGAGCCCCACGGCATCACGATCGACTGGTCCGACGCGGACCAGGTCCGGCCGCTCTACGGCGCCGTTCTGTACATGGTGCTCGTGGCGCTCTTCGCGATCGGAATCGGAACCCTCATCCGACACACGGCTGGGGCGATATTCACAGTGGTGGCGCTCTTCTTGGTCATCCCGATCCCGTTCGCGGTCGCGACGGCCTTCCCCGGTGCTCCGCAGTGGGCGATCGAGGTAAACCAGTTCCTGCCGAGCATCGCCGGCTCCGCGATCATCAACTCGGGCGGAGCACAGGCCGAGGGCATTCCCGGCCCGGAACTCCTCGACCCATGGGTCGGCGTCGGGGTTCTCGCCGCGTACGCCGGCGCATTGCTCGTCGCCGGCGCGATCTCCCTCAAGACGCGCGACGCCTGAGCAGCCTCCCTCTGGGGAACGACGGCGGCGCGGGTCCGGATTCCGGACCCACGCCGCCGTCGTCGTGCCCCCACTCCGGCCCCTTGAACCACGGGCACAGGACTGCCCGGACCGGGACTGACTTCGGTTCAGTAGGGCTTCGAATCCATTTAAGACGGCGCCAAAGGTCTGCGCGGCCCTGCTGAACGTGGCCCAGTAGCGGATGCCGAGAAGGGGCCCTGCCGGCCCGCCGGGCGAGGTGGTATCGGCAGGGACAGCGGCCGGTCCGGCACCCGCTCACCTCCGGCGAGCGCAGTGGCCGGCCCGGCCGCCCGTCCCCGCTACCGCGCCCCGGAGGTCGCCGGCTCGGCAGCAGCCTGGTGGGCCTTGATCTCCTCCCTCGCGGCGTTCCGGCGACGCCTCGCGTCCCGCTTGTCCGCGCGCCGGAGCTTGCCCCGCTCGATGAGCGAGTACAGCACCGGCACGATGAACAGCGTGAGCAGCGTCGAGGAGACGAGCCCGCCGATCACCACGAGAGCCAGCGGCTGCGCGATGAACGCCCCGCCGCCCGTGAGCCCGAGCGCCATCGGCGTCAGGGCGAAGACCGTGGCGAGCGCCGTCATCACGATCGGCCGCAGGCGCTGGCGGGCACCCTCACGCACGGCCTCGTCGAGGTCGCTGCCGCGCGTCCGGTACTGGTTGATGAGGTCGATGAGCACGATCGCGTTCGAGACCACGATCCCGACCAGCATCAGGACGCCGATCAGCGCGGGCACACCAAGCGGCGTGTTGCTGAGCAGCAGCGCACCCAGGGCGCCGGTCGCCGCGAACGGCACCGACACCAGCAGGATCAGCGGCTGCACCAGCGACCCGAAGGTAGCGACCATCACGACGTACACGATGAAGATCGCCGCCAGCAGCGCGAGCCCCAGATCGCTGAACGCGTCGGCCTGGTCCGCGGCGACACCGCCCACCACGACGCTCGCACCTGCGGGCAGGGTCACGTCCGCGATGCGCTCGTCGAGCGCGGTGGTCAGCACGTTGAGGTCCTCCCCGGCGGGAGTCACCGACACGGTGGCCGTCCGCTCGCCGTCGGTCCGGGTGACGGTCGTCGGAACCTCCTCGACCACCACGTCCGCCAGTTCGGTGAGCTGCACCGTGCCCGACGCCGTCGGGATCTCCAGATCTTCGAGCTCCGCCCGGGTCGCGGGCGCCTCGCCCGTGGACACGACCACGTCGAGGGTGCGCTCGTCGAGGTCCACGCTGCCCAGCGTCCGCTCCGGCGTCATCGCGGCGGACACGATCCCGGACACCGCCGACTCGCTCAGCCCGGCCTCCGCCGCCTTCTCGCGGTCCACCTCCACCTGCACGATCTGCTGCGCGGCGGCGAGGTTGTTCGACACCTCGGCGGCGCCTTCGACGTCGGCCACGGCGTCCTCCACCTCGGAGGCCGCCTCCGCGAGCGTCTCGGAGTCGAGTGCGCTCACCACGAGGTCCACGGTGGACCCGCCGAAGCCGCTGTCCTGGGAGGCGACCGTGACGCCGGAGGTCACGCCCGTGGCGAGGGGCTCGACGGCCTCCCGCACCTCGTCCGCGACGGCGGTGCCGTCCGCCTCCTCGTCCAGCGTGAGGGAGTACGACGCCGAGTCACCGCCGCCACCCATGAAGGCGATCTGGTCCGCGCCGCCCGAGCCCACGGTCGTCTGCACGGTCTCGACACCCTCGACACCGGCCAGCACGTCCTCGGTCTCGCGGGCCGCGTCGTCCTGCGCATCGAAGGACGTGCCGGGCTCGAAGTCCTGTGTGACCGTCAGCGTGTCCTGACCGCTGTCGCCGATGAAGTTCGTCTGCAGGCGCGGCACCATGGCGAGCGTCCCGCCGAGCACCACCACGGCGAGGAACAGGCTGACGACCGGGTGCCGCAGCGCGGCCCCTAGGGTCGGCACGTAGGCCCGCTGCCACAGGCCGCGGCGCTCCTTGGCCTCGGCGGCCTCCCGCTCGGCGGCCCGCGCCGCCTCGCGCTCCTCCTCCGTGCTGCCCGGCAGGTGCGGCGCCTTGACGAACCAGTACGCCAGCACGGGCACGATCGTGAGCGCCACGATCAGCGAGGCACCCATCGCAATCGCCACGGTCAGCGCGAACGGCCGGAAGAGCTCGCCGGTCATGCCGCCCACCAGGGCGATCGGCGCGAACACGGCCACCGTGGAGACGGTCGACGCGGCGATCGCGCCGCCCACCTCGCGCACGGCTCCGAGGATCGCCGGCAGCTTCTCCTCGCCGTACGACAGATGTCGCTTGATGTTCTCGATGACCACGATCGCGTCGTCGACCACACGTCCGATGGAGATGGTCAGCGCGCCGAGCGTCAGGATGTTCAGGGTGTAGCCGGTGAGGTTCATGATGATGAACGTCGCCGCGAGGGACAGCGGGATCGAGATCGCCGAGACCAGCGTGGACCGCATGGACGCGAGGAACAGGAGAATCACGAGGACCGCGAACAGCAGGCCGAGCCCGCCCTCGGTGGACAGCCCCTCGATGGACTCCTCGATGAACGGCGCCTGGTCGAACACGACGCCGACGGTGACGTCACGCGCGTCGAGCGTGGTCGAGAGGTCGTCGAGCACCTCCTGCACCGCGTGCGACACCTCGACCGTGTTGCCGTCCGGCGTCTTCGTGATCGCGATGCCGAGCGACGGCTCGCCGTCGAGGCGTGACGCGGAGGTGACGGGAACGGGCTCGCGCTCGACCGTCGCGACGTCGCCAAGGGCGACGGGCTCGATCGTGGGCCCGGCGGTGTCCGCCGGCAGCCCCGTGCCCGACGACGGGTCCTGGGTGCCCGCACCGCCGGTCGTGGCGCCCGTTCCCGGGCCGGCAGCCGCGCCTGCCCCGCCGGCCGCAGCACCGGCGTCGGCTCCGGCCGCCGCACCGGCTCCGGCTCCCGCCTCTGCACCAGCACCTGCCCCGGTTCCGGCCGCGCCCTGACCACCCCCTGCGGAAGGAATCAGCGGGAGTTCCCGGAGCGCCGCGATGCCGTCGAGGCTGGTGCCGAGTTCGACGGACCAGGTCCGATCACCCTCGGTGAGGGTGCCGCCGGGCACAACGACGCCGTTGTCCTGCAGGAGCGTGGAGAGCTGATCGGTGGTGAGGCCGGCATCGGCGAGCTCGTCCTCGTCCGGCGTGATGACGATCCGGTCCTCCTGGACGCCGCTGACCTCGACGCCGCGGACGTCGCCGAGCTTCTCCAACTCCGGGACGATCGCGGTCTCCACGGTGTCCGCGAGCGCGTCGTTCGACTCGTCGCCGGCGACGGCGAGCTGCACCACCGGGAGGTCGTCGAAGGATCCGGCGATGACCTGCGGGTCGACGTCGTCGGGCAACGCCTGGCCGATTCTGGTGATGGACGCCTCGAGGCGCTGCGTGACGCGCTCGATGTCGGTGCCGTAGGTGAACTCGACGGTGGTCATCGACAGGCCGGTCGAGATGTCGGAGGTCACCGACTCGACCCCGTCGATCGTCTGGGCGGCCGACTCGATCGGTTCGGTGACGCGCTCCTCGATGACGGAGGGAGAGGATCCGGGGTACGGCGCGACAACGATTCCCATGGGGAGCTGGAGCGACGGGATCAGCTCTTGTTTGAGCTGGCCCATGCTCAGCACGCCCATGACGGCCACCGCGACCGTCGTCAGTGCGACGACGGCGCGATGCGCCAAGGACAGGCGGGCAAGACGGAACACGATTGCCTCCACGAACGGGCGGGACTTCTGGGGGACAGCCCCACGACTCCGTCGTCGTGGTGCATCCGGTCCAACGAGGGGCACGCCGGCCGGAGTTCCCACTCTACGAGGTTTTTTTGCAGCCGCTGCAAATTTGTTGTCGGCCCGTGACCGGAGGCCTCCCACGAGTCGGACGCGGGCCGGATCCAGTTGCCGACACTTGTTTGCAAAGAAATACTTGCAAAGATTTCTTGGCATCAGTACGGTGGTGGCACAGCACGGCGTTCCGTACCTGTCCTACCCAGGGAGACCCACCATGAGCACGCTCGACGCCACCTTCACCACCGTGTACGCCAGCCAGGCCGCCGGCCGGAGCGACAGCGCCACGAGCACCGCCCGCCCGAGCGCCCACGCCGACGCGCGTGACCGGAACGCGAGCCGCGCCGAGCGCGCCGCCCGGCGCCGGCAGGACGCCGTCCGCCACGAGCGCGACGCCCGCCGGGACGAGCAGATGGAACGCGCCCGCGACAACGCCGCGGCTCGTCACCCGCTCGGCCTGCGCTGAGGTGCCGCATCCCTGCCGCACCGGCGCCGCATCGCTGCGGCATTCGCGCCGCATCTGTGCCGCATCCGCCCGCATCCCTGCGGCGTCCCTGCCGCACTGATGCTGCATCCCTGCGGCTTCTCTGCTGCATCTCGGCTGCATTCGTGCCGCGTTTCGGCTGCATCTCGGCTGCATCCGCCCGCTCCGCGCGGCGTCCCTGCCGCGTCCCTGCCGCGTCCCTGCCGCGTCCGTGCCGTGGGTTCGAAGCACCGCAGGTTCGGCGAATGCACGAGTCGCCGTGAACCACGAAGTAACGTCTGGTCCATGACCGGAGCGAAAGAGCAGAGCGCCCCACTCGACGCGCCCGACACTCCCGGCCCGCCCCCGCAGCTCGGGCCGGCCGCGCTCCGGGCGCTCGCCCACCCGTTGCGCCTGCGGATTCTCGATCTGCTCTCCGCCCGGGGAACCCTCACCGCGAGCAAGCTCGGCGAGATCGTCGGCGAGTCGAGCGGATCCACCAGCTACCACCTGCGTCAGCTCGAGAAGCACGGCCTGGTGCGTGAGGTGGAGGGCAAGGGCACGGCCCGGGAGCGCTGGTGGGAGCGAACCCCGGGGGGCTTCTCGATCTCCATGACCAACCGGGAGTCCCCGGCGGCCCGGGCGACCGCCGAGGCCGTGAACCTGGAACTCCTGCGTCTGCGGAGCGAGCGGACACTGGCGTTCATGAGCCACGCCAACGACGCCGACGACGCGATCTCCGACACCTGGCTCCCGGGGACCACCTTCGCCACCGCCCACCTGTGGGCCACCCCCGAACAGCTGGCCGACGTCCTCGCCGCGTGGAACCGGTTCAGCGCCGAGCACCTCGACCCGCTCAGGGGGCAGGCGGAGAAGACCGGTGCGGTACCCGTCGAGGTCCACTTCGACGCCTTCCCGCTCATCGACGGCCAGGGCAACCCGCTCTGACCGCTGCCGCGCGGTGTCCGAGGGCATCCAGCACTCGCTCCCGTATGCCGTCGGCAGATCTGCCGCAGGCCGAAGAGTCTTCCCGTCCGGGCCGACGTCGGACACCGTGGTCGACATGACCGACAGCCGGACCATCCCACTCGACGACCATCTCGCCACGCGCCTGCTGCACCAGCGGATCGTGGTGATCGGGCACGAGATCGACGACGCCCTGGCGAACCGTGTGACCGCACAGCTCCTGCTGCTGTCCGCCGAGGACCAGGACGCCGACATCGCCCTCTACATCAACTCCCCCGGCGGTTCGATCACCGCCGGCATGGGGGTCTACGACACGATGCAGCTCCTCCCGAACGACGTGGCGACCGTGGCGCTCGGGTTCGCCGGGTCGATGGCGCAGTTGCTGCTCACCGCCGGAGCCGCCGGGAAGCGGTACGCGCTGCCGCACGCGCGGATCATGATGCACCAGCCGCTCGGCGGGATCGGCGGGACCGTCTCCGACATCGCGACCCAGGCCGAGAACCTCAAGCACACCAAGCAGGTGGTGACCCGGATCCTGGCCGACCACACGGGCCAGTCACCCGAGACGATCGCCGCGGACTCCGACCGCGACCGCTGGTTCACCGCCGAGCAGGCCCAGGCCTACGGGATCGTGGACAAGGTGGTGAATCGCGTGGGCGATGTCCGGCCCGCGGGCCACGGCCGGCGAGCAGGGCTCTGACCGACCACGGGGCCGCCCGGCACGAGGTTGCCGACACGAGCACGAGGTTGCGGGCCGCCCTTCTCGGGTGATGCGCGGCAACCTCGTGCTTGTGTCGCTCGCCTCGTAGCCGCGCCACCAACCTCGTGGCCGCAGCGCTGACCTCCTGGTCACGTGGCTGACCTCCTGCCGCGCCACCCTCGTAGCCGCGCCACCAACCTCCAGGCCGCGTCGCCAACCTCGTGGCCCGCCGCACCGCCGAGTGAGCGGCGATCGACGCGCAGACGTTGGGGCGAGTCTCCGATGCAGGACCCTACGCGGCGAGCAGTACCGCGTCTCCGGCCCGGCCCGTGTCGTGCGCGGTCCGGCTCGGAAGGCGAGTGAGATCCGCGCTGCCACCGCGCTCGGGGACGGCGAAGCCCGCCCGGTTGCGCCGCGCCCGGGAGGACAGCACGCGGATGCGGCGCTCTTCGTCGGCTCGGGCGCTCGCGAGGGCGAGATCGGCCCACGCCCGCTCGACGAGGTCGGCCAGCCGCATCCCGAGCGCCGCGCACACCGCGGCCAGCACCTCGGACGACGCTTCCTTCCGTCCGCGCTCCACCTCGGACAGGTACGCGGTGGAGACCCGCGCCTCCGCAGCGACGTCCGACAAGGTACGGCGCTGCGCCGTGCGGGCACGCCGGAGGATCCTGCCCACGAGGTCTCGGAGGAGCGGCTCCGGCGTGGTGCCGAACTCGGCCGGTTCACCCGGCCGACTCATCTGCTGCGTCGGCTGTGTCGTCACGATGCCTACCACCCTCCCCGTCGACTGCCACCACCGTAGCCGGGGACACTGACACCCGAACAGACGACGTCACCCATCGGCCGCCGTCGTACGCCAACCGCGTAAGCGGGAACACGCCCGACCCGGCCACCGGGCCGCCGTCGTACCCGATCCACGCGACCGGCTCCCCCGTGAGCTGGGCAATCACGACGGCATTCGCTCGCGGGCCGGCTGAGCCGCCCCTCGCGAGGGGCAGGGCAGCGGACGCACGGATCGGGTGGTGCCCCCAACGGGATTCGAACCCGTACTCTGCCGGGTTTAAGCCGGCTGCCTCTACCAGTTGGGCTATGGGGGCGTCACACCAGAGAATAGCGGCGGACCAGGTGGTGGCCTTCCGCTCAGACGCGCTGAGCCGGAACCACCGCCCGGTCCGCGAACGATCGCCGGTACGCCCGCCCGACGGCGGAGCCCTCTACTTCCCGGCGGACACCTCGACGTTCTGCACGGCCTGCTCCTTCGGCTTCGGCGGCACGGCCGCGGCGCGGAACTCGCTGCGCGGGTCGTGCATCGAACCGAGCGACACGAGCTCGCGGCCCAGGAAGAACTGGCTGATCCAGCCGGCGAGGATGCGGGACTTGCGCGTGAACGTCGGCATCGCCATGAGGTGGTAGGCCCGGTGCGCCATCCACGCGAGCGGGCCGCGCAGCTTCAGCCAGCCGAACAGCTCGGCGACGCCCTGATAGAGGCCGAGCGACGCGACCACGCCGAGGTTCGCGTGCTCGTAGTCCTTCGAGGTCCTGCCGTGGTGCTCGGCCACGATGTTGTCCGCCAGGCGCTTCGCCTCACGGATCGCGTGCTGCGCGTTCGGCGGGCAGAAGGAGCCCGGGTTGAGGACGTCCGGCACGGCGGCGCAGTCGCCCGCGGCCCACGCGCCCTCGACGACGACGCCGTCCTCGCCGACGACCTGCAGCGTCGGCTTCACGGTCACCCGGCCCAGCTTGTCGAACGGGAGGTCCGAGTCCTCCTTGATGACCGGGTTCGCCTTGACACCCGCCGTCCACACGACGGTGTCGGTGTCGAACTCGACGCCCGTGGACGTCACCACGTGGCCGCCCTCGCAGGAGGACAGGAACGTGTTGAGGTGGAACTCGATGCCGCGTTCCTTCATCTTCTCCAGGGCGTAGAGGCTCATCGGCTCCGTGACCTCGGGCAGGATGCGGCCCGCGCCCTCGATCATGACGAAGCGCAGATCCTCGGGCTCGATCGTGTCGTACTGGCGCGTCGCGTAGCGCGCCATGTCCTCGATCTCGGCGAGCGCCTCGATGCCCGCGAAGCCGCCGCCCACGAAGGTGAAGGTGAGCATGCGCTTGCGCAGGTCGGCGTCCCAGGTGGAGGACGCGAGGTCGAGACGGTTGATCACGTGGTTACGGACCGCGATGGCCTCCTCCACGTTCTTGAAGCCGATGGCGGTCTCCGCGAGGCCCGGGATCGGCAGGGTGCGCGACACGGAGCCGAGTCCGACGACGAGCTCGTCGTAGGAGACCTCGTACGGCTCGCCCTCCTCGGGCGTGATCTGGACGTGCTTGCGGCCGTGCTCGATCCTGGTGACCTTGCCCTGCAGCACGTCCACGCCCTTGAGGGCGCGACGGTGGGGCGCGACGACGTCGCGGTCATCGATCGATCCAGCGCTCGCCTCGGGCAGGAACGGCGCGTACGTCATGTACGGACGGGGATCGACGACGACGATCGCCGCCTCCCGCTTCTTCAGCTTCCTGCGCAGGCGGCGCGCCACGTAGAGGCCGACGGACCCACCGCCGAGCACCACGATGCGCGGCACCTTGCGCAAGCGGGGCGCGGCCGACGCGTCCTGGGCATGGCTGACCGAGGTCAGGTCGTTCTGAGGCATGATTCTCAGACTACCGCGCCACGACACGCCGTCCGGTGCCCTGTCCACGCGCTCTCAGCGTGACGCGTACCACGGTGAGGGAGCGGCAACACGTCAGACGAGCGACAGCGCGATCCCGTCCAGGATGTCGTGCTCGCTGGTCACCACGTCCGTCAGCGTCCCGCCGGCCGCCTCGACGTCGTGCACCACGCGCTCGACGACCTCGGACCAGACCAGCGCTCCCGCGGCGATCACGTCGACACGCCCGGGGTGCAGGAAGCCCATCGCCCGGCGCTCCTCGCGCGAGGACGCCAGCAGCGCCTCGCACGATGCGAGGACGGCCCGCACCGGCAGCTCGGCGCCGCCCACGCGGCCACGGTCGTACGCCGTCAGGCCCAGGGCGTGCGCGGTGATCGTGGTGATCGATCCGGCGAGCCCCACCAGCGTCCGGGCCTTGCCGAGCGGGACCACGCGGGCGGCGTCGTCCAGCGCGGCCCGGACGTCCGCCCGCGCGGCGGCCACCTCGGCCGGCGACGGCGGCTCCTCGGCCGGCAACGGCCGCTCCTCGGGCGCACCCGCCCCGCCCCGCGAGCCCGCGTGCGCCTCCCCCGCCGTCGGACCCGCCGTCGAGCCCGCCGCGACACCGGCCGGCGGCGCGAAGTGCCTCTCGGTCATGCGCACCGATCCCACGTCCATGGAGTGGGCGGCATCCACGTGGTCCGTGCCGAGGACCAGCTCCGTCGAGCCGCCCCCCAGGTCCACCACGAGGAACGGGCCGGGATGGGTCTGCGCGACGGCGCTCGTGGCGCCACGGAACGACAGCGCCGCTTCCTCGCCGCCCGAGATCACCTCGACGTCCACGCCGAGGATGTCCCGCACGCCGGAGAAGAACTCGTCCCTGTTGCGCGCGTCCCGCGTGGCCGACGTCGCCACATACCGCACCTTGGTCGCCCCCAGCGACTCGATGGCCTCCGCGTACTGCCGCGTCGCCGCGAGCGTGCGCCCCAGCGCATCGGGGTGGAGTTCACCGGTGCGATCGACGCCCTGCCCGAGCCGCACGATCTCCATCCGGCGGTCGAGCTCGGTCAGCGCTCCGGCGTCGTCGATGTCGGCGACGAGCAGGCGGATCGAGTTGGTACCGCAGTCGATGGCGGCGACTCGGGAGGTCATGGATCGGTCTCCTCGGGGGGCTCGTGAGCGGGAACGACAGCGGAAATCAGCAGGTGCAGCGGTCCGGGCGCCAGTCGTCCCGTGCGAGCGCGAGCGTCTCGTCACCCAGCGGGTTCACGCCCGGACCCGCGGCGAGGGCATGCGCCATGAGGGCGTGCAGGCATTTCACGCGCGTGGGCATGCCCCCCGCGGAGATCCCGTCGATCTCCTCGACGTGGCCGAGCTCCTCGCGCCGCGCAATGTAGTGCTCGTGCGCCGCGCGATGGCCGGCGGCCAGTTCCTCGTCCTCGCTGAGCCGCTCGTTCATCTCCTTCATCACGCCGATCGCCTCGAGGCGCGACGCCGCCGCCACCGCACCCGGGTGCGACAGGTAAAAGGTGGTGGGGAACGGCGTCCCGTCCGGCAGACGCGGCGCGGTCCGCGCGACGAGCGGCCGCCCGCACACGCAGCGCGCGGCGATCCCGACCACGCCGCGCGGTACCCGCCCGAGCTGCTCCCGGAGCACGGCGAGGTCCTGCGGGTCGACGGTCTCGGAACTCACGGCGGCTCTCTCACTCACCCGCCCATTCTCCCCCACCCGCTCCCGGGCGGCGGCCTGACGTCGGTCGCTTGTCGGGTGGTCGGCTCGATGTCGCGAAGTCGGTCCCCCGAGCGACCGATCATCCGACAACGGGCCGACCACCCGACAACGGGCCGACCATACGGACTCGCGGTCGCTCACTCCGAGTCGGCGATGCGGAGGGAGTCCCAGAGCCTCGTGTACCAGGGGGTGTTCTCGCCCTGGTCCTCCCGCGGGGTCTCCACGGGGCCGGGTTCCGGCTCCTCCTCCCGCACCGACTCGCCGTCGAGCGTGCGCCACGGCGTGTCGCCCGGCATGACGAACCGGAGCCGGGTCCTGGCCTGCTCGATCACGTACGACTGGTCGTCCCACCGCGCCCGCTCGTTCTCCAGTTCGGCCTTCTCGTCCTGCTGTTCGGAGAGTTCCTGCCGCAGTTCCGACAGCTGCGCCTGCTGCGCCACCGCCGCCCGCACGGTCGGCAGCAGCAGCACGATCGCCAGCAGCACGACCACCGACAGCACGAGCGCCCGTACCGTCAGCACCTCCGGCACCGCGAGCCCGTAGCGGGAGCGCTGCCGTTCGGCCCGCGCCGCCCGCACCGAGCCGCCACCCGCCGGCACGCTCGCGTTCGTGGTGCGCCTCGGCCGCGGCTGCGGCGGCCGCTTGGCGTTCCCCGGCCCGCGCCGCGGACTCTTCGAGCTGTCCGACGACGACCGTGGCCGCGTCCCGGAAGCACCGGAGCGGTTGCCCGTGGCAGGCTTCGGCGACACAGGCCGGGGAGTCGCCGACTGGGGCGACGCGGTCCTGGGCGGCGCCGACTTGCGGGAGGTACCGGACTTCAGGACCGCGGGCTTGCGGGAGGTACCAGACTTCGGGACCGCGGACTTGCGGGGGGTACCAGACTTCGGGACCGCGGGCTTGCGGGACGCACCCGACTCGGAAACCGCCGTCTTGTCCCGGGCACCGGCCCCGGGCGCCGGAGACCTGCCCGAGGCGCCCGCCCCGGACGCCTTCTTACGGGAGGTACCGGACTTCGGTGTCGTGGATTTCGGCCCGGGCGTCTTGGCCCGGGCGATCTTCCCCGAAGTCGGCCGACCTTTCGAGGACGCGGTCGCCCCCGAATCTCCGTGTCCGCCACTCGCCGCCGTCGCCCCCGAGGATCCTTGCCCGCCCCGGGCCGCCGTCGTCCCCGAGGCCTCCTCCTCGCCCAGGGCGGCCGTCGTCCCCGAATCATCGGACGGCTCCGGGCGGGCAGCCGGACGGCGCCGCCCCGGACCGGACGGCGACGCGGGACGACGAGACGAGGGCACGCCACGATTGTGCCGACCGCAGCCTCGATGATCACGACATTTCGAACGGCGCGCCGCCCACGCATCCGGCGGCAGATCTACTGACGGCCGTTCAACAGGGCGGGACCACCCCTTTCGGACCCGCCGAAGTGGGTCCGCGACCCTACTGAACCCGACTCAGTCCGCGAGCGGCCCGGGGCGGCAGGAGAGCCCGCCACCCTCGCCTGGAACAGCAGTGTGGTCGGGGGTTTTCCGCATGGTCGGTCAATCACTTGACCGACCATGCGGAAAACCCCCGACCACACTGCTGTTCGGAACCTGGCTGGCCCGCGCCGCACGAAACCGGCGCGGCCCGGCCCCCGGTGGAGGGCAGCCCGGGTTCCGGGGCTCAGCCCGGTCTTCCGGGAGCTCAGCCCTGGAAGCGGGGGAACGCCGTGCGGCCGGCGTAGACGCCGGCGTCGTCCAGGGCGTCCTCGATGCGCAGGAGCTGGTTGTACTTGTTGATGCGCTCACCGCGAGCCGGGGCACCGGTCTTGATCTGGCCGGCGTTGGTGGCCACCGACAGATCCGCGATGGTGGTGTCCTCGGTCTCGCCGGAGCGGTGCGACGTCATCGTGGTGAAGCCGTTGCGCTGGGCCAGCGTGACCGCGTCGAGCGTCTCGGTCAGCGTGCCGATCTGGTTGAGCTTGACCAGCAGCGAGTTCGCCGACTTCTCCGCGATGCCGCGGGCCAGGCGCTCGGGGTTGGTGACGAACAGGTCGTCGCCCACGATCTGCACCTTGTCGCCCACCGACTCCATGAGCGCCGCCCAGGCGCCCCACTCGTCCTCGCTCAGCGGGTCCTCGATGGAGACCAGCGGGTAGTCGGCCACGAGCTGCGCGTAGTAGTCGACCATCTCCTCGGTCGACTTCTTGCCGCCTTCGAAGGCGTAGGAGCCCTCGGCGAAGAACTCCGTGGAGGCGACGTCGAGCGCGAGCGCCACGTCGGTGCCCGGCGTGTAGCCGGCCCGCTCGATCGCGACGAGGATCAGGTCCAGGGCCTCACGGTTGCTCGCGAGGTTCGGCGCGAAGCCGCCCTCGTCGCCGAGCCCCGTGGCGAGACCCTTCTCCTTCAGCACCGACTTGAGGGCGTGGTACACCTCGGTTCCGCTGCGGAGCGCTTCCTTGAAGGTCGAGGCGCCGATCGGCGCGACCATGAACTCCTGGATGTCCACGTTCGAGTCCGCGTGGGACCCGCCGTTCAGGATGTTCATCATCGGAACGGGCAGCACGTGCGCGTTCGGCCCGCCGACGTAGCGGAACAGGTCCAGGCCCGAAGACTTCGCCGCGGCCTTCGCGACCGCGAGCGACACTCCCAGCACCGCGTTCGCGCCGAGGTTGCCCTTGTTCGGGGTGCCGTCCAGCTCCAGCATCGTCGCGTCGACGATGCGCTGCTCCTCGGCTTCGTACCCGATCAGCTCGGGCGCGATCTGGTCGTTCACCGCGGCGACGGCCTGCTCCGTGCCCTTGCCCAGGTAGCGGCTCTTGTCGCCGTCGCGCTTCTCGACGGCTTCGAACGCGCCGGTCGACGCGCCCGACGGCACGCCGGCGCGGGCGTAGGTGCCGTCGTCCAGGACGATCTCGACCTCGACGGTCGGGTTGCCGCGCGAGTCCAAGATCTCGCGTGCTCCAACGGCTTCGATGCTAGCCACGGATTCTCCTTCTCAGGATGTTGCTCGGAGGTTACGGCTCCCACCCTAGGACGTCCCGCGAGAAGCCGGGGAGCTGTCCGCGATGAGCCCGCCCCGCGGTCCGGTGCGCACGACCCGGCATGCGCACCGTCCCAGTCCATCAATGCAGCGTGTCCGGGCTGTAGACCACGATCTGGACGTCCTCGTCCACGCGCATCTCCCAGAGGGTGCACTCGAACGCATCGCCGGTCTCGAGCGCCGTCGGGGAGAGCTCGTGGTCCGGGCCGAGCAGCCCTTCGACGAGCGAGAGCGCCTCGTCCCGGCCGATGCACCTCCCGCCGCCCTCGGACGCCTCGACGGAGGTGAGTGGCCTGTCGAAGGGCGGCCCGGCATCTTCCTCGGCGACCCGCATCGCAATGGCCGCGGCCGTCTCCTCCTCGATGAAGTCCCAGGTGCACGTCTCCTCGTCCTCACGGGGCATGCCGTGCGAGATTCCCCCGATCTCGATCTCGACCTGCCTCAGGTACGACTCCGTCCAGTCGATGCCCTCGTCCGACGTCGGACAAGCCCGCTGGACCCAGCCGACCGGGCCCTGCTCGGCCGGGGTGCGCGTCTCGGACGGGCTCGGCTCGGGCTCGCGGCCGACCAGCGTCTCGACCTGCGCGGAGAACGCGTCTCCCGCGATGGACCCCAGAGCGCCGGAGGCGTACGCCGCGCCCCCGCCCGCGAGGACCAGGCCGAGTCCCCCCGCCATCATCGTCCCCCGCAGCATCCGGCGACGGACCTGCTTCGTGCTCCGCTCACTCATCATGATCCCCTCCCTGAGGGCGTCGAACGCCCCCGGGTCGACGGCGTCGAGGCGCGCCGACCTCGCAGGGTCCGCCGCACGCAGCGCGTCCATGGCGTCCTGGTTCATCGGGCCTCCTCGACTCCGGAGTGAGCACTCGCCCACTCACTCATGACGTGTCCGGTTCGCTGCGATCGTTTCCGCGCACCGTCAGCCTCTGGCTCGTCACCGGACGCGATCCGAGCCAGACGCTCGGCGAGCCGGCGCCGCGCCCGGTGCAGCCGCACCCGGACCGTCGCCCGCGACACGCCCAGGACCACCGCGATCTCGTCCCGGGCCAGATCCTCCCAGGCGACGAGCCGGAGGATCTCCTGGTCGTTCTCGTCGAGCCCGGCCAGTGCCAGCTCGATGTCCGAGCCACCCCGCAGACCGGCGTCGGCGGGCGGAACGACCTCCACGAGCTGTGCCCTCAGACGGTCGGCGAGCGCGGAGCGCCGTCGTTCGCCCCGGTAGTAGTTGGCGAGCACCCGCCGCGCGACGCCGAACAGCCACGGGCGCGCCCCGTCCCCGCGCGGGACCTCGGCGATGCGACGCCAGGCGACCAGGTAGGTCTCCGCCACGACGTCGGCCGCGTCGGCAGGGTCGGAGACCCGGCGCACCGCGTACGCGAGCAGTGCCGGATTCGTGTCGGCGAAGAGCACCGAGAAGCGCTCGTCGTCAGTGGTGGGCATACGGCTCCCTGTTCGGCGGCTCACCGGTGTGTGTGCCGGACATCTTGCACATGTCCGGTCCAGGCCGCAGCGTTACAGGAGGTTCGCGGTCGATCTCCGACGGGCGCGGACTGGAGGTCGGCCGTTCGCGCGGCGGCTCCGCGACCGGGCCGGCGCTGCCGCGTCGGCCTCAAGCCTTTGCGGCCGCCGAATCCGCGGCGGCCTCAAGCCTCTGCGGCCGCCGAATCCGCGGCGGCCGACTCCGCGGCACGCACCTGCGCCTCCAGCGCGCGGCTCGCGGCGCGCATCGCCTGCTCGGCGTCGACGCCGTCGGCCTGCGCCCGGCGCACGACGTCGAGCAGCTCGGCCCCGTAGCGCTCCGCGAGGTCGTCCGACGACGGAGCGCGGTCCGATCCACCCTCGTCGCGCCGCGGCGTGGCACCGGTGCCGGTGCCGCCGGCGCCCGACGATCCGGTGCCCGGCGACCTGTTGTCCGCCACCCCGCCGGGAAACTCTGCCCCCGGGACGCCGGCCTCCGGTGTCCCGACGCCGGGCGATCCGGTAGCCGGCTGCCCGGTGCCCGGCCCCTCCGCGAACCCTGCCTTGGCCGCGCGGGACACGACCTTCTGCGCGCGGGCGAGCGCGCCCTGTGCCAGCGGGATGCCCTCCAGGACCGACGTGCGCTGCTTCTCGGCCTGCTTGATGTCCTCCCAGCCGGCGAGGACGTCGTCGGCGGAGCGCTCCTCGCCGTCCGGGGTGAACACGTGCGGGTGCCGCCGCACGAGCTTGTCGGCGAGGTCGCGGGCGACGTCGTGCACCGTGAACGGCCCGGGCTCCTCGGTCGCGATCCGCGCGTGGAACAGCACCTGCAGCAGCACGTCCCCGAGCTCTTCGCGCATGTGGTCTCGGTCGCCGGACTCGATGGCCTCGGCCAGCTCGTGCGCCTCCTCCAGGAGGTACGGCACGAGCGAGGCGTGCGTCTGCTTCCGGTCCCACGGGCACCCGCCCGGCGAGTAGAGACGGTCCATGACGTCGACGGCGCGGCGCAGCTCATCCATGCGCCGATGCTCCCACGCCGCCGGGTTCCTGGGCCGGGCAGCGCGTCGGCACTACGGCGCCGCGCCGCCTCTCGCCGACGGCCGGGCCGCGTTCCCGCCGCGTCACCATCCTGCGCGGCCTGGCTCAGCACCTTCCACCATGCCAAGTGCGCGGTCGCGCGCGACTTCCAGCGCCGATACTCTTGATACATGAAGGGTGACCCGCAGCTCAGCCTGCGCGAGATGCGCGAGGCTGCCGGCATGACACAGCAGCAACTCGCCGACGCATCGGGCGTCGCGCGTCCGAACATCGCCGCGTACGAGTCCGGGCGCCGCCCGCTCACCGGCGCCATGCGGGAGCGGCTCGTCCACTCGATGCGGCGGCCGTCCCAGGTACTCGGGTCCCGTCGCCGCGAGGTTATCGCTCTCATCGAAGAAGCAGGTGGGCGCAATCCGCGAGTGTTCGGCTCCGTCGCCCGCCATGAGGACACGCCGGCCAGCGACATCGACCTGCTGATAGATCCCGGCCCGGGGATGGACCTGTTCGCGTTCGCCCAACTGCGCCAGGACATCGAAGAAACGCTGGGCATCCACGTCGACCTGGTCAGCGAAGGCGGCCTCAAGCCGAAGCATCACCGGATCCGGGAGGAAGCGAGACCCTTGTGACTGAGAACCGAACAGTGCTCGCCGAGAAGTACGGCGAGCGCACCGTCACATCGCTCGACGATTTCGTGGAACACACCGGGATGGCGGCTCGCCTCGTCGCGTTCGGCAGAGACCGGTTCTTCGCCGACGAGTTCGTCATGCTCGCCGCGGAAGCCGTCGCGATCCGACTCGGGGAGTCCATCAATCGCATGGACAAGACATTCCTCGCGGACCACAGCCACCTCGGCCTCCAGCCGATCCTCAGCACTCGCCATGTCATCGCGCACGGCTACGACATCATCGACCACGAGGTTCTGTGGCGCGCGTACGCCGAGCGGCTGCCCGGGACTGCCACCGCCGTCCGGTCTCTCCTCGGCGACGTGGCATCTCCGATCACGACGAACGCCGGGACCGCATAGCTTCATCACAGCGTCACGACAGGTCCGGCTCAGCGGTTCTCGCCACCCTTGGCCCCATGTTCCTCACGTACCTGCGCAGGGAGTTGCGCAACAGACGTAAGCAGACGGCGGTAGTCGCGATCGGGCTGGCCGTCGCCATCGCGCTGGTCATGGTGGTCTCGTCGGTGTCGGCGGGGGTCCGGGACGCGCAGACCGAAGTGCTGGAATCGGTCTACGGCGTGGGCACCGACGTCACCGTGACGCAGACGGCGGAACCCGGCGAGGGCGGCGGGTTCGGCCCCGGGCGCTTCGACTTCGACGCCGAGGACGGCGAGGCCACCGCGGACGGCACCCGGGAGATCGCGCAGGAGCGGCTCACGACGAGCCCCGGGACGACGGCGTTCGACGCCGGTGCGCTCGACGCCGTCGCCAACCTCGACGATGTCTCCGGCGTGGCCGCCACGCTGGAGCTCTCCAGTACGAGCTTCTCCGGCGAGATGCCCGACTTCCGCGAGATGGGCGAGGGTGGCCCCGGTGCCGAGCCCGGCGAGGGCGGCGAGGGCGGCGGGCAGGGCGGCCCGTCGTCGTTCGAGATCGACCAGCAGACGGTCACCGGCATCGACCCGGCCACGGCCGCCGTCGGCCCCCTGACCACCACCGAGATCGCGGACGGCCGCACCTTCGAGGCTTCCGACGCCGGGCAGGACGTCGCCGTGCTCGACGCCGTCTACGCGGAGCAGGAGGAGATCGGGGTCGGCGACACGGTCACCGTCGGCGGCTCCGAGCTGGAGGTGATCGGCACCGTGTCGTCGACCACCGGCGAGGGCGTGGAGACGGCGGCGAACATCTACCTCCCGATCGACGTGGCCGCCGCGCTGGCCGATCTCGACGGCCAGGTCACGACGCTGTACGTGCAGGTCGACTCGTCGTCGAACGTGGACGGCGTCTCGGCGGCGATCGCCGAGGAGCTCCCCGACGCGACGGTCTCCACCCAGGCCGACCTCGCCGAGGGGGTGTCCGGCTCGCTGTCGACGGCGTCGTCGCTGGTCTCGACGCTCGGCACCTGGCTCTCGGTGATCGTCCTGCTCGCCGCGTTCGGGCTCGCGATCCTCTTCACCGTGTCCGGGGTGAACCGACGCACGCGCGAGCTCGGCACGCTCAAGGCTCTCGGCTGGTCACAGCGACGCGTCGTGGGCCAGATCGCGGGCGAGTCCGTCGCGCAAGGGCTGATCGGCGGCGTCGCGGGCGTGGCACTGGGCGGCCTCGCCGTCCTGGCGGTGAACCTCTCGGGGATCACGCTGAGCGGCTCGACCGGCGCCCAGGTCGCGTTCGGGGGCAGGGGCGGCCCGCAGACGGGTCAGGCGCTGCAGGACGGAGCGGGTGAGGTCGCGGGCGGCGGCCCGGCCGGCTTCGGCGGTGGTGGCGGCGGCGGACTCGCCGACACGGTGTCCGACGTCGTCCTGCACGCGCCGGTCTCCCTGTGGATCGTCGCCGCCGCGGTGGGCCTGGCGGTGCTGGGCGGCCTCGTGGCCGGCGTGGTCGGGGGACAGCGCGCGGCGCGGCTGCGCCCGGCGGAGGCGTTCCGC
Source organism: Myceligenerans halotolerans (assembly GCF_054782975.1). NCBI lineage: Bacteria > Bacillati > Actinomycetota > Actinomycetes > Micrococcales > Promicromonosporaceae > Myceligenerans > Myceligenerans halotolerans. The sequence goes on along the minus strand of NZ_BAAGRL010000012.1, from coordinate 307,456 downwards.
TCCCTGGCCTGAGACCGGTCGCCGCGCGGCCGGTCCCGCCGGTCCGGCAGATGGCCGCGAGACCGGCCGCGCGGCACCGGCCCCGCCGTACCGCAGCACGTCGTCGTACAACGAGAGAAGGCATGTCATGTACCAGATCGAAAAGCTGAGCAAGACCTACACCCAGGGGAGGCGGACCGTGCACGCGCTGCGTGACGTGTCGCTGCGGATCGAGGACGGCGAACTGCTGTCCATCCAGGGCCCGACCGGGGGCGGCAAGTCCACGCTGCTCCAGACGCTGGGCGGGCTGGACCGGCCGACGTCGGGCAGCGTCGTGCTGGACGGCAAGGACCTGGCCGCGATGAACGACGCCGGGCTCACCCGGGTGCGCGCCGAGACGGTCGGATTCGTGTTCCAGAACTTCAACCTCATCCCGACGTTGACGGCGCAGGAGAACGTCGAGACGGCGCTCGTGCCCGCGGGCGTGACGAAGGCGGAGCGGGCGCGGCGGGCGCTGGACACGCTGGAGTCGGTGGGGCTCGGCGAGCGGGCGGACCACCTGCCGGGCGAGCTGTCGGGCGGGCAGCAGCAACGCGTCGCGATCGCGCGGGCGCTGGTGAAGAACCCGACCGTGCTGCTGGCCGACGAGCCCACGGGAAACCTCGACGAGGACACCCGCGACGAGATCGTCGACCTGATGGAGGGCCTGTGGAAGGAACAGGGCCTGACGCTGATCGTGGTCACGCACGACTCGGCCGTGGCGGCGCGCACCCCGCGTCGCATCCGCATCGCGAAGGGCAAGGTCAAGGAGCTGACGGGCGCCTGACCCGCCACCCGGGCGCCCACCGCCGAACCGCAATCCTGTCCCGCGATCGGCCGACGGACCGCAGGAACACGCCGACAATCCCAGCTCGAACGGCAGCCTGAAGCCGGTTCCAGCTGCCCAACCGCAAGAGGAAGCCGGTTCCGACTGCCGAACCGCAAGGTGAATCGTGCAAACGCGAGGTTTGCACGATTCACCTTGCGGTTCAGCGCCCTCTGGCGGTGGGAGGATGCGGTTCGGCACGCGGTGACTGGCCCCCGCTCCCGGGTGTGGCTACTATCACGCCCAAAGCACCCGTACCGCGCAAGGGAGCGCCTCTGATGTTCGATCGAAATCGTTTCCCATATCGAAATCGTTTCACACGACCCCGCACCACAAGATCCGGACGCCGCCTCACCGCCGCCACCACGGCCGCGGCCCTCGCCCTCACGGGCGCCGGCGTCGCGACCGTCGCCCTGACCGGACCGGCCGCCGCAGAACCCGTCACGATCACCGCGGCCGACTTCACCGACGGCACCACCGGCGCCTGGACCGCGTCCGGGAGCGCCACGCTGGAGGTGGTCCCGGACCCCGACGACGCCGGCAACAACGTCCTGTCCGTCACCCGCGCCGCGGACTACGAGGGACTCCAGTCCCCCGCCGGGATCTTCGAGGCGGGAGCCACGTACGACTTCTCGATGCGCGCCCGCATCGCCCCGGCCGCCGAGGGCGAGACCCCGCCGGAGTCCACCGGCATCCGCTTCGTCATGAAGCCGGACTACACCTGGGTCGGCAACACCACCATCACGTCCGAGTGGACCACCGTCACCGGCTCGTACACCGCGGCGGCCGACGCCGATCCGTCCGCCCTCCAGGCGTACCTCGGCACCGCCGACCAGGAGGGGCCGTACACCATCATGGTTGACGACATCCTCGTGACCAGCGAGGACAGCGGCACCGACCCGGGCACGGCCCCCGGCGGCGCGATCAGCCCTGTGCCCGCGCCGGCGTACCTCGCGGACGGCACGGGCAACGTCTCCGCCCTGACGTTCGACGACGGCCCCAACCCTGGCACCACGCCCGCGCTGCTGGACTTCCTCGCCGAGCAGGACATCACGGCGACGTTCTGCGTGATCGGCCAGAACATCGAGGCCGACGGCGGCGCCGAGATCCTGCGCCGGATCGTGGACGAGGGTCACGTGCTGTGCAACCACTCGACCGGCTACGCCGACATGGGCGACTGGACCGCCGATCAGGTGCGCGCGGACCTGGTCGCGAACCTGGAGATCATCCGGCAGGCCCTGGGCGACCCGAACCAGAAGGTCCCGTTCTGGCGCGCGCCGAACGGCTCGTGGGGCGTGACGCCCGATGTCGCCGTCGAGCTGGGCATGCAGCCGCTCGACGTGCGCAACACGATCGCGGACTGGGAGACGCAGGACGAGGCCACCCTCACGGAGAACCTGCGCGCCGCGATGGTCCCCGGCGAACTCGTCCTCGCGCACGACGGCGGTGGTGACCGCTCTGGGACGCTCGCCGCGGTCCGGACCGTGGTGTCCGAACGCCTCGCCGACGGCTGGGAGTTCGTGTTCCCGCAGGGCACTCCCCCGGCGTCGGGCACGGTGCTGAGCACCGACTTCGAGGACGGCACGCTCGGCGGCTGGGGCCCGCGCAACGGCGCGGACGACAGTGGCTTCGGCGTCGCGGTCACGGACGCCTACGCCCACGAGTCCACGTACTCGGCCGGGATCACGAACCGCGAGAGCACGGGCGACGGCATCGGCCTCGACGTGACCGGGACGCTCCAGGCCGGCGTCACCTACGACGTGTCCGCCTGGGTCCGTTTCGCCGACGGCGCCACGCCGGGCGACGTCTGGCTCAGCCTCGCGCACACGTCCGACGGCGAGACGACGTACGACACGCTCGCGCAGTTCGACGGCATGTCGAGCACCTCGTGGCAACAGGTCATGGCGACCTTCACGATGCCGTCCGCCGACGATGCCCTGCTCTACCTCGAGACCGACTACAACGGCGAGAACCTGAGCGACTGGTACGTCGACGACATCGAGATCTCGGTCCCGGAGCCGCCGGTCGTCGAGGACCTCACGCCGATCCACGAGACCACCGACTTCCCCGTGGGCGTCGCGATCGACGCCCGCGAGACGACCGGCCCGGCCGGGGAGCTCACCGCACGTCACTTCAACCAGATCACGGGCGAGAACCACATGAAGCCCGAGGCCTGGTACGACGAGGAGGGAAACTTCGGCCGTCACGCCCAGGCCACGGCCCTCATGGACTTCGCCGCGGCGAACGACGTGCGCGTCTACGGGCACGTGCTGGCGTGGCACGGCCAGACGCCGGACTGGTTCTTCCAGGACGACGCCGGTGACCCGCTGCCCGCGGACACCGCGGGCCAGGAGATGCTCCGGGAGCGCCTGCGGACGCACATCTTCGCGGTCGCCGAGAACCTCTCCGCGGACTACGGGCCTTTCGGGTCCGACACGAACCCGCTGGTCGCCTGGGACGTGGTGAACGAGGTCATCTCGGACAGCGGTGAGTACGACGACGGCATGCGCCGCTCGGAGTGGTACCGCGTCCTCGGCGAGGAGTTCGTCGACCTGGCGTTCCGGTACGCGGACGAGGCGTTCAACGAGACGTACGCGGCGCCGCCGTCGGACACGGTCCCGGAGCGCCCGGTGACGCTGTTCATCAACGACTACAACACCGAGCAGTCCGGCAAGCAGGACCGGTACCTCGCGCTCGTGGAGCGGCTGCTGGAGCGCGGCGTGCCGGTGGACGGCGTCGGGCACCAGTTCCACGTGAACCTGTCGCTGCCGGTCGGTGCGCTGGAGACCGCCCTGGACCGGTTCGCGGACCTGCCGGTGACGCAGGCCGTCACGGAGCTGGACGTGACCACCGGTACCCCGGTCACGCAGGCGAGCCTCATCGAGCAGGGCTACTACTACCGCGACGCGTTCCGCGTGTTCCGGGACCACTCGGCCGGGATGTACAGCGCCACGGTGTGGGGCCTGACGGACGATCGCTCGTGGGTGGCCGACAACGGCGCGCCCCTCCTGTTCGACGGCGCCTACCAGGCCAAGCCCGCCTACCACGGCGTGGTCGACGGCGAACTGCCCGCCAAGCTCCGCACGGCGGACGTGTTCGCGGGCGACGTGCCGCTGGACGACGCCGCGACGAGCTCGCTGGAGTGGGACAAGCTCCCGCTACACACGTTCGGGACGGACGCGGGCAACGCCCGCTTCCAGCTCCGCTGGGCGCCGGATCACCTCACGGCGTACGTGTCGGTGGACGACGCGACGACGTCGGGCGACGCGGTGACCTTCGCGCTCGGCGAGGCGGAGTACGTGGTCGCCCGCGACGGTTCCGGCGACGCGGACGCGGTCACGTCCGAGCTTGAGGGCGGCTACGACGTCGTCGTGCACCTTCCGCTCGACGGCGCGGCCGAGGGCGACACGCTGGACCTCGACGTGCGGGTGTCCGACGACGGCGAGGCCGCCGGTGCGTGGAACTCGCCCGGCACGCTCGGCACGCTGACGCTCGTCGAGGAGCTCTCCTACACGGAGATCCCCGAGGCGGCGACGGCCCCGGTGATCGACGGCGTGGCTGACGCCGCATACGAGGCCGCCGAGCCGGTGGTGACCACCAAGGCGGTCGAGGGCGAGGACGGCGCGCAGGCCACCGTGTCGACCACCTGGCAGGGCAGCACGCTGTACGTGCTGGCCGACGTCGCGGACCCCGTGATCGACGTTTCGGGCTCGGATCCGTGGGTCCAGGACTCCGTGGAGCTCTACGTCGACGCGGGCAACGCGAAGAACGGCGGCTACCGCGCCGACGACACGCAGATCCGCATCTCGGCGGAGAACGTGGTGTCGTTCGGCACGGGCGACGAGGCGGACCAGGCCGCACGGCTCACCTCGGCCGTGCAGCAGACGGACGACGGATACGTCGTCGAGGCCGCGATCGACCTGCTGGAGTACGGCGGGCTCGGCACGTTCCACGGCCTGGACTTCCAGGTCAACGACGCCTCCGACGGCGCCCGCACCGCGATCCGCAACTGGGCCGACCCGACCGGGGCCGGCTACCAGTCCACGGCGCACTGGGGCGTGGGCCGGCTCGTCGGGGCGCCCGGGATCGAGAACACCGTGCCGCCGGAGATCACCGGGAAGGCGCGCCCGGGCCGGCTGCTCACGGCCGACCCCGGTGAATGGTCCGTCGAGGACGTCACGCTCAGCTACCAGTGGCTGCGCGACGGCGAGCCGATCGCCGGGCACCCGCACGCGAAGCACTCGGGAACCGGCAAGACCTACAAGGTCAAGCCGTGGGACGCCGGGCACGAGCTGACCGTGGAGGTCACCGCCGAGGCAGAAGGCTACGACCCGGTCACGGCCGCCTCGGAGCCGGTCACCGTCCGGCATCAGAACCCCTGGCAGTGGACCTGGACGTGGCTCCTGCCCTTCTGGCACTGGCCCTGGCGCTGACGCCGGGGACCCCCGATCCGCCGAGGTAGCGGGCTGCTTCGTCGCCCCGCTACCTCGGCACTCCACCACCGCCGGGGTGGCGGCCTGCTCGGGCAGGCCGCCACCCCGGCATCGTGCTGCCCGGGCAGGTGGGGACGCGTACCGTTACCCAGCTTTTACTTGCACAAATGCACACTCATGCCAAAGTTACGGTTATGGCGCAGATCACCACCAGGATCACCGCGACCGCCGGCGTGGCCGCGGTCGCACTGACGCTCGCCGGCTGCAGCCCCAGCGACACCGAGGGTGGTGCCGACGGGCGGGTCACCCTGGAGACCTGGATCAGCCAGGACATGGAGACCCTGTTCCCCGGGGACGCCGGGACGTACGACAACATCAGCGTGCTCGACGTCGTCTACGACGGCCTCGTCCGGTACGACCCGGAGACCACCGAGCCCTACAACTACGTCGCCGAGTCCATCGAGCCCGACGAGGAGAACACCGTCTGGACCATCACGATCAGGCCGGACCTGACGTTCCAGAACGGCGAGCCCGTCGACGCCGAGGCGTTCGCCCGGGCCTGGAACTACACGGCCGACGGTGACAACGGCCTGTACTCGAACTACTTCTTCAGCATCGTCGAGGGCTATGACGAGATGCAGCCCACCACGGACGACGACGGCAACATCACCGCCGAGGGCGCCGCGGACGAGCTGTCGGGGGTGAAGGTCCTCGACGAGCTGACGATCGAGGTCACCCTCGGCGCACCGTTCGCCGGCTTCGCGACCATGCTCGGCTACACCGGCTTCTACCCGGTCGCACAGGAGTGCCTGGACGACGTCGAGGCGTGCGCGGTCCAGCCCATCGGGAACGGGCCCTTCCAGGTCACCGACTGGCAGCAGAGTCAGGAACTGACCGCGGAGAAGTGGGCGGGCTACACGCTGGACGAGACGCCGGAGTACGACGTGATCCACTGGACGGAGTACGCCACCGGCGAGACCTCCGGCTGGGCCGACTTCATGGCGGGCGACCTCGACCTGTCCTTCCCGCCGACGGCCGAGGTCGAGGCGACGAGAAACGACCCCCCGCCCGGGGGCTACGTCGAGCGCCCCGGCTCCGCCCTGACGTACCTCGGTTTCTCCGGCTACACCGACGGCCCCTGGAACGACATCGAGTTCCGCAAGGCGATCTCCATGGCGATCGACCGCGAGGGCATCGTCGCCTCGCTCGGCAGCGGCCAGGCGACCCCGGCCGACTCCTGGGTCGTCCCGGGCGGCGTGCCCGGCGGCGAGGCCGGCACCTGCGAGTGGTGCGTCTTCGACCCGGAGGCCGCCCAGGACGCGCTCGCGGCGGCGGGCGGCTGGCCCGACGGCGAGAGGCTGCAGATCAGCCTCGGCGACGACGAGTCCGAGGTGGAGTACTTCACCGCGATCGGCAACTCCATCGAGGAGGTGCTCGGCATCCCGTACGAGCTCGACATCGACCCGGACTTCTTCACGACGCGCGCGGAGCAGGGATACGACGGCATGTTCCGGAACAACTGGTTCCCGGACTACCCGCTGAACGAGAACTACCTCAGCTTCTACGCCTCGGGCGCGCCCGGAGCGGGGCACTGGGGCTGGTACAGCGAGGAGTTCGAGGCCAAGCTGGCGGAGGCCGCCGCGGCGTCGTCGCTCGACGAGTCCGTGGCCCTCTACCAGGAGGCCGAGGCGATCCTCGCCGAGGAGTTCCCGACCATCCCGTTCCGCTGGAGCTTCAGCGCCACCTACTACAGCGAGCGCCTGGACAACGTGGACCTCAACCCGTTCTCGGGTGCGCCGGTCCTGCGCCAGATCGAGGTATCGGCCGGCTGAACCACCCGCACCTGATCACCTGCGGGGTGGTGCCGGCGTCGCTCCACGGCACCTCCTCGCGGTCATGAACCAGAGGATTCCATGGGCCGCTACATCGCCGGACGCGTGCTGCAGGGCGCCGGGACGCTGCTGCTGGTGATGTTCGTGCTGCACCTGCTCACGACCGTCGCCATCCAGCTCAACGGCAGCCCCGCACAGGCGTTCTTCGGGGACAAGGTCGCGACGGAGGCGCAGGTGGCCGCCGTCGAACAGCGCTTCGGGCTCGACGACCCCTGTTTCGACCGGCCCGGCGACCCGTGCCTCGGGCCGTTCGCCGAGCGGCTCGGCCAGTACGCCCGTGGGGAATTCGGCACCAACCTGCGTGGCCGCGAGGTCTCCGACATCGTGAGCGCCGCGGCGCCGAACACGCTGCGCCTGTTCTGCGTCGTGGTCGTCACCTGGCTGGCGCTCGGCATGGTGCTCGGGTCCGTGGCCGCCCGCCGGCGCGGCTCCGCGGGCGACCACGGCATCCGGCTCACGTCGGTGCTGATCGACGCGTTTCCTGTCTTCGTGCTGCTGATCGTGTACCGGTACGTCGTGGCGGTGCCGCTGAACCGCTGGTCCAAGGAGACGTTCGGCGAGGACAGCTGGCCGCCGTACTGGTTCCGGCCCTCGTTCGACCCGGCGCACCCTTGGGCGACGGTCGTCGTGCCCGGGATCCTGCTGGGTCTGGCGGGGTCGGCGGCGTTCATCCGCCTGGTGCGGGCGAGCCAGCTCGAGTCGTATGCGGGCGAGCACGTGCGCACGGCCCGGTCGAAGGGGCTGGCCGAGGGGCACGTCGTCGTGCACCACGTGGTCCGCAACTCGTCCGTGCCCGTGGTCACCGCCGTCGGCCTCACGTTCGCCGAGGCCCTCGGCGGCGCCGTCATCACGGAGGGACTGATGAACATCTACGGGATGGGCGGCGTGCTGTGGGAGGCGGTCCGGAACGACGACGTCGGACTCGTGCTGGGCGTCGTGACCCTGCTGACCGCTGTGACCGTGCTGGTGATGATCGTGGTCGACATCGCCTACGCCGTGCTCGACCCGAGGATCCGCTATGACTGACATCGGCGACGGGCGCAGCGGAGGGTACGGGCCGGGGAACGAGGCACGTGCCCGGAGCGGAGTCCGAGGAGATGGCATGAACGGTACCGACATCGACGACGGGCGCGGCGGCGGGCGGCGGGCCGAGGCCCGTGCCCGGACCGGAGGGCACGTCGCCCCGGCGGCGCGTCCGCTCACCCGGGCCTGGCGCGCGCTGCGAGGCCGGCCCGATGCCGTGATCGCGAGCGCCGTGCTCCTGTTCTTCACGACGATGGCGCTGGCTCCGCGGCTCTTCACGAGCACGAGCCCGCGCTCCTGCAACATCCGCGAGGCCCGGCTGGACCCGCAGGAGGCCGGCGGCGCGCACCCGCTGGGTACGGACGCGCTGGGCTGCGATGTGCTCGCCACGCTGGTGCACGGCGTGCGGCCGTCGCTGCTGCTGGCCGTCGTGGTCGTGGGGGTGGCGCTGGTCATCGGGGTGACGCTCGGCCTGGTCGCCGGGTACTACCTGGGCTGGGTGGACTACCTGGTGTCGCGCACGGTCGAGGTGTTCCTCGTGATCCCGCTGCTGCTGGCCGCGCTGCTGATCCTGTCGCTGTTCCAGGGGATCGAGCTCGGCGCGGGGACGTTCGACGTGATCCTGCTGCCCGCGGTGGTGCTCGTCCTGTTCAGCTGGATGCCGTACGCCCGGTACGTGCGTGCGAGCGTGCTGGAGACGAAGAACCTCGACTACGTGACGGCGGCCCGCTCGCTGGGTGCCTCCGACCTGCGGGTCATGGTGCGGCACGTACTGCCGAACGCGATCGGCCCGGTCACCGCGATCCTGCCCACCTCGGTGGCGGGGATCATCAGCTGGGAGGCCGTGCTGTCGTTCCTCGGGATCGGGGTGCGTCCGCCGGCGACGAGCTGGGGGATCCAGATCGAGCAGGGGTCCGAGTGGGTGACCGGCGGTGCACCGCACATCCTGCTCGCACCCCTGATCTGCCTGGTCGCCACCGTGCTGGCGCTCGTGGTGCTGGGCGACGCGTTGCGTGACGCCCTCGACCCGAGGCTGGCCCGATGAGCATCCACTCAGAGCCCGGCCCCGGGGCGTCGTCGGGCACTGCCCTGCTCGAGGTGCGCGACCTCGCGGTGGAGTTCCGCACCTCCGAGGGGGTCGTGCGGGCGGTGGACGGGGTGTCCTACCGCGTGGAGGCCGGGCGGACGCTCGCGGTGGTCGGGGAGTCCGGGTCGGGCAAGTCGGTGTCGTCGCTGGCGGTGATGGGCCTGCTGCCCGACACCGCCCGGGTGACCCGCGGGGAGGCCCGCCTGGCGGGCGAGGACCTGCTGGGACTGAGCCGGCGCGAGCACCGCAGCCGGTGCGGCGACCGGATCGCGATGGTGTTCCAGGACGCGCTGGCGGCGCTCAACCCCGTGCACACCGTCGGGTACCAGCTCACGGAGGCGCTGCGGAGGCGGCGCGGGATGTCGCGCCGGGACGCCGGGCGGCGCGCCGTGGAGCTGCTGGATCTGGTGCAGGTGCCGAACGCGCGGGGCCGGGTGAAGGACTATCCGCATCAGTTGTCGGGCGGCATGCGGCAGCGGGTCATGATCGCGACGGCGCTGGCCATGGACCCGGACGTGCTCATCGCGGACGAGCCGACCACCGCGCTCGACGTCACCGTGCAGGCCCAGGTGCTGCGGCTGCTCGCCGAGATCCAGGCCGAACGGCGGATGGGGCTGGTACTCATCACGCACGACCTGGGCGTGGTGGCCGGCATGGCCGACGACGTCACCGTCATGTACGCCGGGCGCGTCGTGGAGCGGGCACCGGTGCGCGACGCCTTCCGCGCGCCCGCCCATCCGTACACGCGCGCGCTGCTGCGGTCGATCCCGTCGGCGGGTGGCGACGCGGGCGTAGGGAGAGGCAGGCGCAGGTCGTCGCCCGGTTCTGGCTCGCAGGACGACGTCGGCGCCGGGCAGGCCCGCCGGGCCCTCGACGACCGGGAGCTCGACGGGCGGCGGCGCCTGCCGGTCATTCCCGGCCGGCCGCCCGACCCGGCCGCGCTGCCGACCGGCTGCGCATTCCATCCGCGGTGCGACCTGGCCCGCGACGTGTGCCGGTCGGACACTCCGCCGCTGTTCGCGACCTCGACGGCGACCGAGCGCATGTCCGCATGCCACTTCGCCGCCGAGGTCCTGGCGTCCTCTGCCGCGGCGGTTCCGGGCGAGCGCCAGGACCCGTCCGATACCGGATGCCCAGGGCTCGCCGTCGGCCCGGAGGACAAGGAGATGACCGATGGCTGAGACCGTGCTCGAGGTTCGCGACCTCGTCAAGCACTTCCCGGTACGCCGCGGGCTGCTGCGCCGCACCGCCGGCATGGTCAAGGCCGTCGACGGCGTCTCGCTCGCCCTCGGCGCGGGCCGCACGCTCGGGGTGGTGGGCGAGTCGGGATCGGGCAAGTCCACGCTCGCGCGCACGCTGGTGGGGATCGAGCGGCCGACGTCGGGCCAGGTGCTCGTGGACGGCCACGACGTGGCGCGGCTGTCCCGGGCCGGCCGCAGGCAGCTGCGCCGTGACGTGCAGATGGTGTTCCAGGACCCGTACACGGCGCTGAACCCGCGCATGTCCGTGGGGCAGATCGTCGGCGAGCCGTTCGCCATCCACCGGGTCCGCCCGCCGGGCGGAAGGACCGCGGCCGTCGGCGAGCTGCTGGAGCTGGTCGGACTCGACCCGGGTCATGTGGACCGCTACCCGCACCAGTTCTCCGGCGGGCAGCGGCAGCGCATCGGCATCGCCCGGGCGCTCGCGCTGCGCCCCCGGATCCTGGTGTGCGACGAGCCGGTCTCCGCCCTCGACGTGTCCGTGCAGGGGCAGGTCGTCAACCTGCTGCAGGACCTGCAGGACGAGCTCGGGCTCTCGTACGTGTTCGTCGCGCACGACCTGGGCGTGGTCCGCCACATCGCCGACGAGGTCGCGGTGATGTACCTGGGCCGCGTCGTGGAGCGGGGCCCGTCCGACGACGTCTACGACGACGCCCTGCACCCCTACACGCAGGCGCTCCTGTCGGCGGTCCCGGAGCCCGACCCGGCGGTGCGGCTGACCGACTCCCGCGCGATCACGCTGGAGGGTGAGCCGCCGTCGCCCGTGGATCCGCCCGCGGGGTGCGCCTTCCATACCCGGTGCCCGCTGGCGCGGGCGCTCGGGGAGGGGGCGCCGCTGCCGGGCTCGGGGAACGACTCGGGCGCCGGGGACGGGTCCAGGTCCGTCGGTGACGGACACCCGGTTCCGGCCGGTTGCGTGGATGCTCCGCCCGCCCTGGAGCCGCACGGGGACGACGGCGGTCCCGCCGCGGGAGGTTCCGCGCACCTGGCGGCGTGTCACTTCGCGCGCCCGCTCCCGGCCCTGACGAAGGTGGAGTCATGACGCGTGTCCTGGTGGTCCAGAACTCGAAGACGTCGGGCCCGCGGCGGCTCGGCGACTGGCTGGCGGAGGCGAGCGTGACCGCCGACGTCGTGCGGGCGTCGGAAGGGCTGCCGGCCGGCCTGGACGGGTACGACGGCGTCATCCTGCTCGGCGGCGGCTACCTGCCCGACGACGACGCCGAGCACCCTTGGCTCCCGGCCGAGCGCGCGCTCACCGCCGAGGCGCTGGACCGCGAGACGCCCCTGCTCGGGATCTGCCTCGGCGGACAACTGCTTGCCCAGGTCGCGGGCGGCACGGTGACCGCGAGGTCCGGGGAGACGGAACGCGGGATGTGCGCCCTGGAGGTCCTGCCGGCGGCGGCCGGCGACCCGCTCCTCGGCCAGTTCCTGGCAGGAGCCGGACCGACCGGCCCCAGCCGCGACGGCCCACCTCACCGCGCGGACGTGCGCGACGCCGCCACGGCCGCCGTCGTCCCCGGGCCGCTGTGGATGCTGGAGAACCACGAGGATTCCGTGACCACGTTGCCGCCAGGCGCGACGCTGCTGGTCACGTCGCAGGAGTGCCGGGTGCAGGCGTTCCGGGTCGGGCGGGCTGCCTGGGGGCTGCAGTTCCATCCGGAGGCGTCGCCGGACGCGATCCTCCGCTGGGACGAGGCGGCCCTGGCGGGCCAGGGCATCGATCGCGCCGCCCTGGCAGCATCCGCCAAGGAGCACGCGGAAACCAACGAAACCCAGTCCCGGGCTGTGGTCCATGCCTGGACCGACCTACTGAGGACTGTTCAGTAGGGCCCCGCGGGCCTTTCACGCTGGTTTGAAGGGATCCGAAACCCTGATGAACTGGAGTCAGTAAGGGATCGCGGGGAAGCGCCGCAGCCGAGCAGGGACCGCCCGGCAATGCGGGTCGCAACCATGCGGTCGAGTAGTTGCCCGGCCCGCCGGGCGGCGGAGCAATTGCCCGCCCCGTCAGGTGGTCAGGTCATGTGCGTGCCCGGCCCTGTCAGGTGGCCGAGCGCATGCCCGGCGGGCGGCGGGACGCGAGGATCGGAGGAATCGCATGGTGCGGAGAGGGACCCACAGCGACGGCGTGCCGTTCGTCGCCTTCCATGTCGCGCGGGCGTCGGGCGAGGTGCTGGCTGCCCGCGAGGACGACGTCGTGGTCTACGCCGCGTCGACGGTGAAGCTCGCGGTGCTGGCCGCCGCCGCCCGGGAGCTCGACGCCGGGACCGCGTCGCTCGACGAGGAACTGGTCGCCGCCAGGACGTTCACCTCGCGGGCCCCGGGCGCGGGCCCGTTCACGATCGAGCCGGACGACATCGACGAGGGCCTCCCGCCGGACGGCACGCCCATGCCTCTGGCCGACGTCGTCGAGCGGATGATCGTGGTCTCGTCCAACGAGGCGACCAACATGATGATCGACCGGGTCGGCCTCGATGCGTGCAACCGGGCGCTGGCCGACGCCGGCTGCACGGACTCGATCCTGAGCCGCCTGTACTCCGACCTCGCCGCGGCCCGAGCCGGTGGCCCGTCGCACCTGGTCACCGCACGCGACCTCGCCCGCCTGATGGGCGCGATCGTGGCAGACCGGCTGGCGAGCCCGGAGCGGACTGCCTGGATGCTGGACCTGCTGTCCCGGCAGACGGACCGCCAGCTCACGGCGTCGTTCCCGGACGACGTGCCGTTCGGCTCCAAGTCCGGCTGGGTCGACGGGATCCGCCACGACGTGGCTTTCCTCGGCGCGCCGGGCCCGGACGCCCTCGTGATCGCCGTCTGCACGCGCGGCTACGAGAACGCGGACGCGGAGGAGGCGATCAAGGCGCTCGGCGCGATGGCCTCGGCCATTGCGGTTGTGCGATGAGGTTAGCCGGAAGCAATATCGGGACCGAGCTGCACCATTGCGATGGCTGCAGAAGTGAGCCTCGGGAGATCCTGCCGGACGACAGGGCCCGGGGCTCGCGTCATGTCTGAGCCCGAGCGTCGATCACGCGGACCTCGGTCGATCGTTCGATCGTCTTGAGCCAACGGGGGTTACCCGTCCGAGACTGTCGTCCCGCCAGTGAACCTTGCGCTGCCCCTTGAGCCGCAATGCACGCGTCGCGTCTCGGATCTCGTCCGCCCGCGCAGGATCTACGATCGCGGTCCCCAGCATGTACGCGCCCGGGTCGAGGTTCTTGTCTGATCCAGACTCATCGCCCCACGCAGCAAACACTCCATCCCCCTGCCGGCAGTCTCGGTTTCACCTCCGTGCCGCACGACACCGACTCGACTGGTGAACTACAGCGCCGCCACTCCTAGCCGTGGGAACGAAGAATTGCGCGGCGTGGCACAGCGGCGGGCGCGGCGTCATTGGCGTGCCGGTGGTTGACGCTAACGGCCAGCGTGCTACCCATTAGGGACGACGACGGCTATCCTGGTGACCACAGTCCGACCGGCGCGCCCAGACCGCCGTCGTCCAGAAAGTCCGACACCATGGCCCGCACGTCCCAACGAACCCACCGAGATCTCGCCTCGATCGGCGAGCACGTCCGCAACTGGCGCAAGATCCACGGCCTCACCGCTCAGCTCGTCGCGGATCGCGCCGGCATCACCCGCACCACCCTGCGCAGCATCGAGAACGGCACCGGCACCGTCAGCCTGGCGAACACCCTCGCGGTGCTCCGGGTCCTGGGAGTGGCCGACGCCGTGGTCGGTGCGACAGATCCGTTGACCACCGAGATGGGGCGTTTCCATGCGGAACGCACTCTCCCGCAGCGCGTGAGGATTCCCGGCTGAGGGGCACCGCACACTACGTAAGGAGTTGAGCCGCCGTGGCGATCCGTGTCGAGGTCCATCTGCCAGGCGGCCGGCAGGTCCACGCCGGTGAACTCGATCTGCACCTCAACACGGGGGGTGCGCTGGTCGGCAGCACGTTCCGGTACACCGACACGTACCTGCGCACGCCCGCCGCGTACGCGCTGTGCCCGGAGCTGCCGCTGACGCCGGGGCCGATCCCGTCGGCGGGCGACCGGCCGATGTTCGGCACGTTCGCCGACTGCCAGCCCGATCAGTGGGGCCGCACGCTGCTGTTCCACGCGGAACGGAGCAGCGCCCGCGACGAGGACCGCGCGTCCGTGCGGCTCACCGAGAAGGACTTCCTGCTCGGCGTCCAGGACGCGACCCGGCTCGGTGCGTTGCGTCTCTCCCTCGACGACGGCGAGACCTTCCTCGCGCCGCCGCGCGCCGACGTGCCGGAACTCGTGAACCTGCCCGCGCTCACGGAGGCGGCGGAGGCCGTCGCGGAGCACCGCGGGTCGGACCATGACCTGAGGCTGCTGGTCGCCGCCGGCACGTCGATGGGCGGGGCGCGGCCGAAGGTCACGGTGCGCGACGCCGACGGCGAGCTGTGGATGGCCAAGCTGCCCCTGCGCACGGACCGATGGGACGTCCAGGCATGGGAGTACCTCACGCTGCGGCTCGCGTCGCGGGCCGGGATCGAGGTTCCCGTGGCACGGCTGCACCGGGTGGACGGGGACCGCGGCCGCCACAGCATCCTGCTCACCCGGCGGTTCGACCGGCTGCCCGACGGCCGGCGGGTCGGCTTCCTGTCCGCGGAGTCGCTGGTGCAGAAGGCGTTCTTCGAGACGATCGACTACCGCACCCTCGCCGAGACGCTCGCGGACCACTCCGGCCGGCCCAGCGCGGACGGGTACGACCTGTTCCGCCGTGTCGTGTTCACCCTGCTCGTGCGCAACGTGGACGACCACATGAAGAACCATGGCTTCCTGCGCCGCACCGAGGGCTGGTCGCTGGCACCGCTCTTCGACGTCAACCCGGATCCGTTCTCGGTCGCCGAGTCCACGCCGCTGCGGCCGATGGGCAACCGGATCGACCGCGAGATCCGCGTGCTGCTGGACACGTGCAGTTCGTACGGCCTCCGTCCCGACCACGCGCGGAAGGTGGTCGCCGAGGTCTCCGAGGCGACCGCGGGCTGGGCGGACCTGGCCCGCGACATGTCGCTCCCCGGCGGCGAGATCACCCTCATGGCGGAGGCCTTCGAGAACCCGAACCGCAACGAGGCCCAGAGCCTGGCGGCGTAGCGCGCCGGACTCGCGCCGACCTCGGCGGCGCCGCCGAGGTTGCCGTTGCGGTCTCCGTCGCCGACCACGCCGTTCAGGGGTGTCGAGCGCGCTCCCACCACGCCAAATGGCGTGGTCGCGGCGACGGGCCACGGGCCGACGGGCCACGGGCCGACGAGCGACGGGCCGACGGGCGACGGCCGACGGGCCGACGGGCCGACGAGCGACGGGCTGACGGGCGACGGGCCGACGGCGGCCGGGAGGTCAGCGCGTGGTGCCCACCTTCGCCGCAGCGGCGACCTCGCCCAGGACGACCGCGTCGACCAGTTGCTTCGCCCACGCCAGGATCTCCGCGCCGCGCAGAGGGCGACCGCCCAGGCGGGCCGTCGTCGGGAACGGGACGAGGATCGCGCGGATGCCCGGCTTGAGGATCGTGCCCGGGTAGAGGCGCTTGAGGCGCAGCGTCTGCGACTCCGCCAGGTCGACCGGGGCGAACCGCACGTACTTCCCCTGGGCCGTGACGTCCGTGAGGCCGGCCGCGCGGGCATGGTTGCGGAACTCGGCGACGTCGAACAGCGCCGACGCGACCTCCGGAAGCTTGCCGTACCGGTCGGTCAACTCCGCCCGCACCTCGCCGAGGGCGGCGTCGTCGTGGGCGGCGGCGATCTTCTTGTACGCCTCGAGCCGCAGGCGCTCGGTGGCGATGTAGGTCTCGGGCAGGTGGGCGTCGACCGGCAGCTCGATCGTGACCTCGGGCACCTCCTCCTCACGATCGCCGCGGAAGGCGGCGACGGCTTCGCCGACCATCCGCACGTAGAGGTCGAACCCGACGCCCGCGATGTGGCCCGACTGCTCGCCGCCCAGCAGGTTGCCGGCGCCGCGGATCTCCAGGTCCTTCATGGCGATCTGCATGCCGGCGCCGAGGTCCGTGTGCGCGGCCATGGTCGCCAGGCGGTCGTGGGCCTGTTCGGTGAGCGGCTTCTCCGGCGGGTACAGGAAGTACGCGTACGCGCGCTCGCGTCCGCGCCCCACCCGCCCGCGGAGCTGGTGCAGCTGGGACAGCCCGAGCACGTCGGCGCGCTCCAGGATGAGCGTGTTCGCGTTGGAGATGTCCAGGCCGGTCTCCACGATGGTGGTGCAGACCAGCACGTCGAGCTCCTTCTCCCAGAAGGAGCGGATGACCTGGTCGAGCTGGTGCTCGTTCATCTTGCCGTGCGCGACGCCGATCCGGGCCTCGGGCACGAGCTCGTTCAGCCGCGCCGCCGCGCGGTTGATCGACTCGACCCGGTTGTGCACGTAGAACACCTGGCCCTCGCGCAGCAGTTCGCGGCGCAGCGCCGCGGTGATCTGCTTCTCCTCGTAGGCGCCCACGTACGTGAGCACGGGGTGACGCTCCTCGGGCGGCGTCGCCAGGGTGGACATCTCGCGGATCCCGGTGACCGCCATCTCCAGCGTGCGCGGGATCGGCGTGGCCGACATCGCCAGCACGTCCACGTTGGTGCGCAGCTGCTTGAGCGTCTCCTTGTGCTCGACGCCGAACCGCTGCTCCTCGTCGACGATCACCAGCCCGAGGTCCTTGAACCGGATGGACCCGGTGATCAGCCGGTGCGTGCCGATGACGATGTCGACCGTGCCCTCGCGCAGGCCGTCCACCACCGCCTCGGACTCCTTGTCCGACTGGAAGCGGCTCAGCGCCTTCACCGTCACGGGGAACCCGGCGTACCGCTCGGAGAAGGTCTCGAAGTGCTGCTGCACCAGCAGCGTGGTGGGCACCAGCACGGCGACCTGCTTGCCCTCCTGCACCGCCTTGAAGGCGGCACGCAACGCGATCTCCGTCTTGCCGTAGCCGACGTCGCCGCAGATCAGCCGGTCCATCGGGACGGGCTTCTCCATGTCCGCCTTGACCTCGTCGATCGAGGCGAGCTGGTCCGGCGTCTCGACGTACGCGAACGCGTCCTCCAGCTCGCGCTGCCAGGGTGTGTCCGGTCCGTACGCGTAGCCCTGCGTGGCCATCCGTGCGGAGTACAGCCGGATGAGCTCGCTCGCGATCTCCTTGACGTGCTTGCGGGCGCGGGCCTTGGTGTTCTTCCAGTCGGCGCCGCCCATCTTGTTGAGGCTGGGCGCCTCGCCGCCGACGTACTTGGTGACCTGGTCGAGCTGGTCCGTCGGCACGAACAGCCGGTCGCCGGGCTGGCCGCGCTTCGACGACGCGTACTCGATGACCAGGTACTCCCGCGTGGCACCGTTCGCGCTCCCGCCGAGGCTGCGCTGCACCATCTCGATGAACCGCCCGACACCGTGCTGTTCATGCACCACGTAGTCGCCCGCCCGCAGCTGCAGCGGGTCGACGACGTTCCGGCGCCGGCTCGGCATCTTGCGCATGTCCCGGGTGCCCGCGCCGCCGGCCCGCCCGGTCAGGTCCTGGTCCGAGAAGACGGCGAGCCGCAGCTCGGGCGCGACGAAGCCACGGCCCACCCCGCCGGCCACGACGTGGACGACGGCGGCCTCGGGCTCGGTCTCCAGGGACGACTCCAGCCGGGCTGCGGTGCCGGCCTCCGACAGCTGCTCGCTCATGCGCTTGGCGGGACCGTGGCCCTCCGTGGTGAGCACGAGCGTCCAGCCGGACTTCTGCAGGGCGTCGACCTCGCGCAGCGCCCGCGCGAAGTCGCCCCGGTACGACTCGACGTCGCGCGCACCGACGGTGAAGATCTCTCCGGCCGGGTTGATCGCGCGATCCTCCGGCAGGTCGCCGGCGGCCTGGTCCTCGGACACCCAGCCCGGAAGGTACGCGCCGGCCCCCACGGACGCTACGGCAGGAGCGCCCGCGCCCGGATCGGCGTGGCCGGCGGAAGACCCGTCCCCGCCCGCTGCGCCGTCGGACAGTTGCGCGAGCTCCACGTCCTGGCCGAAGGACGACAACGTCCACCAGCCCAGGCCGCGACGGGCCGCGACGGCCCGGGCCTCGGCGAGGGTCGAGAACGACGCCGCCGACTGGTCCGCGTCGCCACCGCCCGACAACGGGACCGAGCCGCCCGCGGCGGCCCCCACCCAGGCGGCTTCGAGGAACTCCTGCGTGGTCGCGACGAGATCGTGGGCCCGGCGCCGGACGCGCTCGGACTCGTTGAGGATCAGCAGTGCGTCGTCGGGCACGAGGTCGAGCACCGGGACCATGTGGTCCACCAGCAGCGGCGCAAGGGATTCCATCCCCTCCGCGGGGAAGCCGTCCGCGAGCTTCGCCAGCATCTCGGCGGCGCCCGGCAGCGACTCGGCGAGGTCCGCAGCGCGCTCCCGGACGGCGTCGGTCAGCAGGATCTCGCGGCACGGGGGCGCCCACAGGCCGCGGTCGGCGGTCTCCAGGGACCGCTGGTCCGCGACGGCGAACCAGCGGATCTCGCTGATCTCGTCGCCCCAGAACTCGCAGCGCAGCGGGTGGTCCTCGGTGGGCGGGAAGACGTCGAGGATGCCGCCGCGCACCGCGAACTCGCCGCGGCGCTCGACCATGTCGACCCGGGTGTAGGCGGCGTCGGTGAGGCGCTGGGCGATGTCGGTCAGGTCGGCCGTGGCCCCACTGGTGAGCGAGACCGGGACGAGTTCGCCCAGGCCCCCCACCACCGGCTGGAGCAGTGCGCGGACGGGCATGACGAGCACGCGGACGGGCCCCGCCTGACCCCGCTCCTCGGTCGGGTGCGCCAGCCGGCGGAAGACCGCGAGACGGCGGGCGACCGTGTCGGCGCGCGGGCTGAGCCGCTCGTGCGGCAGGGTCTCCCAGGCCGGGAGCACCGCGACGTCGTCCTCGTGTCCCGCGGGCAGGTAGGTGCGCACCGCCGTGGCGAGCTCGTCGGCCTCGCGCCCGGTCGCGGTGACCACCGCCAGGGGCCGCCGTTCCGAGGCGGCCGCCAGGAGTGCGGGCCGGACACCGACGGGCCCGACGACGTCGGCCTCGCCGCGCGCGCCGACGTGCTCGACGGCGGCCGCGACGCCCGGATCGGCGAGCAGGAGCGGAAGCAGACCGGTGAGATGCATCGGGGTCCTTACAACGGTGCGAATGGGGTACGACGACGGCGCCAGGCCGGCGACACGTGCCCGGGGAACCATCCGGGCACACGACAACTGGCCCACTTCCTCCCATGGAGGGGGTGGAGGGGCTGGGTCCACAGTAGCGCCGGAGTCTGACAACGCAGCGGCTCCGTCATCGCGAGACCCGAGGAAGCCTTCACATCACCACACGATTCCGCAGGTGACCCCCTGCCGCGAGCCCGGCCGCTCCACGGCCGGGCTTCCCACGGTCGACTGCTCCACGGCCGGCTGCTCCACGGCCAGGCTTTCCACAGTGGGACCGCGGTCGGACTCCCCACCGCCGCATTCCCCACAGTCGGGCCGCGGTCGGACTTCCCAGAGTCCGGCTTCCCACCGCCGGGCTCCCCACGGCCAGACTTCCCACAGTCGGGCCGCGGTCGGACTCCCCGCAGTCGGGCTCCCCCCTGCCGTGCTCCCAACGGCCAGGCTTCCCACCGCCGGGCTTCCCACCGCCGGGCTTCCCACGGTCGATACGATCGCAGGCGATGTCCACGCAGCCCCGCCAGTCCACGTCCAGGCCCGATCCCGTCCGAGGTGGCGCGCACTCCCGCATCGCGTGGGCCGACGCCGCGCGCGGCCTGGCGATCTGCCTCGTCGTGCTGTACCACGCGACCAACTGGACCGCCGGTACCGGGTACGACGTCAGCGTGCTGCGCGAGTTCAACGAGCCGCTGCGCAGCCTGCGCATGCCGCTCTTCTTCACAGTGGCGGGCATGTTCGCCACCAAGTGGGTCGCGACGTCGTGGTCCACGCTGTTGCGCGGCAAGATCTTCTACTTCGCGTGGGTGTTCGTACTGTGGGAGCCGATCACGCTCGTGGTGCGGCTCGTCACGGGCTACTACAAGGTGGCCGACGCCGACTGGTCCACCCTGGCCGGACATCTGACCTGGTCGCTGCTGATCCCCCGCTCGGAGCTCTGGTTCATCTGGACGCTGGCGGTCTTCTTCCTGGCGGCCCGGCTGCTGCGGCCCCTCCCGGCATGGGTGCAGCTCCTGGCGGCCACCGGCGTGAGTGGCTGGGCGCTGGCCGGCTGGGAGCCCGAGAGCATCGCCTACCGCGGCGCGGCGCAGTTCATCCTGTTCTTCCTGGTCGGCGTCCACCTGCGGCCGCTCGTGGAGACGTACGCCGATCGGCTGAGGTGGTGGTCGGGGCTGCTGGCCGTCGGCGCGTGGTACGGCGCGACGTGGGTGGTGAAGGCGTACGGCCTGGAGCCGACGCCGGGGCCCTACCTGCTGGCGAACGTCGCCGGGGCGATGGCCGGGATCGCGATCAGTGTCGCGCTCGCCAGGCTTGTCCCCGGGCTCGGCTGGGTCGGCGCGCGAACCCTGCCCGTCTACGTCACCCACACGCCGCTGATCCACGCCATCCTCTGGGCGTACTGGTCGAACGGCGTCTGGGTCCCGACACCGCAGTCGCAGTGGATGCCGCTCTTCATGGCGACGGCCATCGTTGCCACAGCCCTGACGCTGGACGCGGCCACCCGTCGCATCGGCCTGGGCTGGATCTGGGGCCCACCCCGCCGCTGGCTCACGACTCCCTGACGGAGGGCGCTCCGCGCCTGACACACTTTTCGCGCCAACCACGAGGTTCCTTTCACCAGCCCGCCCCTTGGCGTAAGCAACCTCCTGCTCCACAGGGAACCTCATAATCACCGTCTGATATGCCGGATATGCCGAACCGAGGTCAGGCATAGGCCGAGTCAGGGCCACCTTCCTGCGTTGCTCACCCACGACCGCCGTCGTACACCTTGTGCGACTCTTCCTGTTTGCCCTAAGTCTTGTTAAAGTCGGAGTCAGTTGCGAGGCCGCGCTCGCGCGGCTGGAGGAGCCGACAACGCCGTCGGCTCCCGTTCCTACCCGGGAGGCGACGTGCGACGTCCACGACGAACGGCAGCATTGGCCATCGCGGCCCTGACCAGCCTCGGTGCGGCAACCCTCACGCTCCCCGCGGCCGGAACGACCGGAGCCGCCTGGGCGGCGGGAACCACCGCGGTCACCGGAACCACCACGGCCACCGGAGCAGCCGCGGCCACCGGAGCAGCCGCGGCCACCGAGCCGACCAGAGCCACCGGACCCATCCCGAACCCCGTGCTCCCCGCCCCGGAGTCCGAGGTCAACATCACCGGCGAACCCTTCACCGGCACCGCGCCGGACGGCAGCGTGCTCGGCTACGTCGACGCGCACAGCCACATGTTCATGGAGGACGGCATCGGCGGGGCCGCCCTGTGCGGCAAGGCGTTCTCCGAGCACGGCATCGCCGACGCCCTCCAGGACTGCCACGCCCACGGAGCCCACGGCGAGACCGCGCTGCTGGAGAACCTCACCCGCCACGGCTCGCCGTTCGGCACGCACGACACCACCGGCTGGCCGACCTTCGCCGACTGGCCGGCCCACGACTCCCTCACCCATCAGCAGATGTACTACCGCTGGGTGGAACGGTCCTGGCGGGCGGGGCAGCGGATCCTGGTGAACCAGCTGACCAGCAACGGCCTGCTGTGCTCCATCAACCCGGGCACCCACCAGGACTGCGACGAGATGGCGGCGATCCGCCTGCAGATCGACGACGCGTACGCACTGCAGGACTTCATCGACGCGCAGTACGGCGGGCCCGGCGAGGGCTGGTTCCGGATCGTCACGGACAGCGCCCAGGCGCGCCAGGTGGTCACGGAGGGGAAGCTCGCGGTCGTGCTCGGCGTGGAGACGTCGGAGCCGTTCGGGTGCAAGCAGACGCTGCGGATCTTCGACGGGTGCACCCGCTCGGACATCGAGGCGGGCCTGGACGAGCTGTACGACCTGGGCGTGCGGTCCATGTTCGTCTGCCACAAGTTCGACAACGCGCTGTGCGGGGTGCGGTTCGACTCCGGCTCCACCGGGACGTTCGTCAACGCCGGCCAGTTCCTCAGCACCGGGACGTTCTGGCAGGTGGAGTCATGCCCGGCGGACGAGCCGCACGACAACAACCCCGGCAACGTCGAGCTGCCCGAGGAACTGGACTGGCTGCCGATCCCGCCACGCTACCCGTCCGGCACGGTGTGCAACACGTACGGGCTCACCTCGAAGGGCGAGTTCCTGATCGAGGAGCTGGTGGAGCGCGGCATGCTGATCGAGCTGGACCACATGTCCGCAAAGGCGGCGGACCGGACGCTCGAGATGCTGGAGGAAGCCGACTACAGCGGCGTGCTGTCCACCCACTCGTGGACGGACGAGCGGTACCTGGACCGGATCTACGCCCTCGGCGGGTTCGCGACCATGTACGGACACGACACCGAGGAGTCGATCGCGGAGTACGAACGCACCGCCGACGTGCGCGCGCAGTACGGCGTCGGCGGGGTCGGCTTCGGCTTCGACATGAACGGCTTCGGCGGCACGCCGGGCCCGTCGGACGGCCGGGTCGCCTACCCGTTCACGTCGCTCGACGGCGGTTCGACGCTGGACCGGCAGGTCACCGGCGAGCGGGTGTGGGACATCAACACCGACGGCGTCGCGCACTACGGCCTGGTCCCGGACTACCTGGAGGACCTCCGCGTCTCGGCCGGCGAGCCCCTGACGGCCGACATCCTCCGCGGCGCGGAGTACTACCTTCGCACCTGGCAGGCGGCCGAGTCCGACGCCACGAACTGACCCGCCCCGGGCCTTGCCCACGACCACAGCTCACCTCGAACTGCGGCCCCGAACCGCAGGGACACGCCGAAACCACAGAACCGAACCGCAGGGAACGCCGACGGAGCCGGATCGAACCGCAGTCCGGTGCCGACCACGGCTGCCGAACCGCAGGGTGAATCGTGTCAATCAGCGGTTAGCACGATTCATCCTGCGGTTCGGCAGCCACACCCGAGAAACCCCTGCGGTTCGGCAGGCAGGAAACGGCACGAGCCTGCGGTTCGGCACGAGCCTGCGGTTCGGCGCGGGCGCGCGGGCAGCGGCGAGGGGCGGTGTCACGCCCTCGCCGCGTGGAACTTCCCCTGCGCGGCCAGGAGGCCCTCCGTGACCAGGAGTTCCACCGCGTCCGCGGCGTCGTCCACGAGGATCGGGAGGTCCTTGCGTTCGGCACCCGTGAAGTCCCGCAGCACGTAGTCGGCGGTGTCCATCCGGCCCGGCGG
This sequence comes from Myceligenerans halotolerans, assembly GCF_054782975.1. Lineage (NCBI taxonomy): Bacteria > Bacillati > Actinomycetota > Actinomycetes > Micrococcales > Promicromonosporaceae > Myceligenerans > Myceligenerans halotolerans. Next base: position 283,649 of record NZ_BAAGRL010000012.1, on the reverse strand, counting down.
CCGGCCCACGCCGACGCGGACGCGGTGGTAGTCGCGGGTACCGAGCGCCTTGGTGATGTCGCGCAGCCCGTTGTGGCCGCCCTCGCCGCCGCCGATCTTCAGCTTGATCGTGTCGAACGGGATGTCGACCTCGTCGTGCACGACGGCGACCTGGGCGGGCTCGATGCCGTAGTACTGGGCCAGCGCGCTCACCGGGCCGCCCGAGACGTTCATGTACGTGGACGGCTTCGCGAGGATCACCCGGGGCCCGGGCCTGCCGCCGGGCAGCATGCCGAGCCGCACCTCGGCGGCAACGGCCTGCGCCCGGCCGTGCCGGGTGAACCTGCCGCCCGTGCGCTCGGCCAGCAGGTCCAGCACCATCTGACCCACGTTGTGCCGGTTTCCGGCGTACTTCGGCCCGGGATTACCGAGCCCGACGACGAGCCATGGCTGATCGGTCATCGATTCAGGCACCCGAACGGATCAGGCCTCCGCGGACTCCTCGGCGGACTCGGACTCCTCGCCCTCCTCCGCGCCGACCTCGCCGCGCGGCTCGGTGATGAGGACGACGGCCTGCTCCGGGTCCGTCAGCAGCACGGACCCCTCGGGGAGCTGGACGTCCTTGGCGTACACGTGGGAGCCGGACGTGAGGCCCTCGATGGACACGTCCACCGACTCCGGCAGGTGCGTCGCCTCGGCCTCGACCGACAGGTTCTGGGCCTCGACCAGGTGGATGGTGCCCGGGGCGGACTCGCCGGTGATGTTCACGTAGATGTCGACGGCGATCTTCTCACCGGCGCTCACGACCAGCAGGTCGATGTGCTCGATGACGTTCCGGACCGGGTCGCGCTGCACGTCCTTCGCGACGGCAAGCTGGCCCTTGCCGTCCAGCTCGATGCTGAGCAGGGCGTTCGAGTGGCGCAGCGCCAGCATCGAGTCGTGGCCCGGCAGCGTGACGTGGACCGGGTCGGTGCCGTGGCCGTACAGCACGGCGGGAATCTTGTTGCCGCGGCGGATGCGGCGAGCGGCGCCCTTACCGAACTCGGTACGGGCCTCGGCGACAAGCTTGATCTCGGACACGGGAGCAACTCCTGAGGGTGATGTCGGACTAACTCGGGCGGGCGGCTGCGTCGGCGTGGGACATATGACGGACGCGGTGCGCGCGAAGTCGCTGCGTAGCGGTTGGCCCAATGGGTCACCGACTCACCGCCCAGTCGATCACGGACTGCGGCGCGTGCGGAACAATCCGTCGCGGCCGTCCGACGTCCCTCGCCGAGGCAACCTGACTACTGTACCCGCTCGTCGGCCCCCGACGCACCGAGAACGTGGTCGCCCTGCTGTGACGAAGAGAGCGCGCCCCCCAGCACCGGCTGGGTCCGCCGCGGGCGATACACGACCTGCGAGTGGAAGACGAACCTCAGCAGGAACGCCACCACCAGCAACACCGCCTGCACCAGCACCGGCCACGCGTCCGTGGCCGCCACGATCCACACGAAGATCGGCAGCCGGATCGCCGCCTCGGTGCCGTTGAACGCGAACGAGTGCGTCAGCCGCGACCAGAACCCGAACCGTCCCAGCCCGAGGAGGTCGCGGAACACCAGCCGTTCCTGCAGGGCGAAGTTCATGGCGATGGTCACGACGGCGGCGATCACCGCCGCCCAGGCGTGATGCATGCCCGCCAGGTCGTTCAGCGCCCAGAGGATGAGCACGTTCCAGACCGCGCCCATCCCGCCGATGATCGCGAACCGGGACATCCGCCCGAACCGCAGCGACGCGAGCTGCTCCAGGTACCGCAGCCCCATCTGCAGCGTCGCCTTGGACCTGCCCGCGTACCGCTCGCCGAACACGAACGGCTCCTCGCCGACGGCGAGTACGCGCTTCCCGCGTGCCAGCACCTCGAGCAGGATCTTGAAGCCGCGCGGCCGCAGGGTGTCCAGGTCGAGGGCGGCGACCCGCACCGCGAAGAACCCGGTCAGCGGATCAGTCACGTTCCGCAGCCGGAGCGGGAACATGGACCGCGCGAGCAGCGCGGACACCGTGGACACGGCCCGCCGCCAGTAGCCGTCGAGCCCGCCGGCGTCCCCTCCGCCGATGTACCGCGACGCGACGACGACGTCGAGCCCGGCTTCCTGGCCTCGCGTCGCGAGCACCGGGGCGAGCTCCGGCGGGTGCTGCAGGTCCCCGTCCATCACGACGGCCCACTCGGTCTCGACGGACCGCAGCCCCTCGACAACCGCGCCGCTCAGACCGCCGTCGGCCGCCTCGCGGTGGATCATGCGGACCGGGACGCCGCCGCGGGCGGCCTGCCCGGCGGCGACCCGCTCGATGACGGACGGCGTGTCGTCCCGCGAGTCGTCGACGAACAGCACGCAGGCGCCGGACATGCCCGCCAGCGCCTCGTCGAGGCGCCGCACGAGTTCGACGACGTTCGGTCCCTCGTTGAACGTGGGGACCACGACGGTGATGGCCACGGAGCCTCCTGGTCAGTTCTGCGTCACAGAACAGTCCACCCTTGACCTAGTTCCAGTCAACTCTCAAGTCGAACTGAACCCTTTAGCACGGGGTCAGGCGTTCCCGTCGAACAGGCTCGTCACGGAGCCGTCCGTGAAGACCTCCTTGATGGCGGTGGCGATCAGGGGCGCGATCGAGAGGACCGTGAGCGAGTCGAACCGCTTGGACGCCTCGATCGGCAGCGTGTCGGCCACCACGATCTCGGTGGCCCCGCACTCCGCGAGCCGCTGCGGCGCCGGGCCGGACAGCACGCCGTGCGTGGCCGCGACGGTCACCGATCGGGCACCCGCCGACATGACCACCTTGACCGCCTCGGCGATGGTGCCGCCGGTGTCGATGAGATCGTCGACGAGGACGCAGTCCTTGCCCTCGACGTCGCCCACCACGCGGTTCGCCACGGCCTGGTTCGGGCGCGTCACGTCGCGCGTCTTGTGCACGAACGCCAGCGGCCCGCCGCCCAGCTTGCTCGCCCAGATCTCCGCCACGCGGATGCGCCCGGCGTCAGGCGACACCACCGTCACGTTGTCCACGTCCACGCGCGTGCGCACGTAGTCCACGAGGATCGGCAGCGCCCACAGGTGATCGACCGGCCCGTCGAAGAAGCCCTGGATCTGCGGCGTGTGCAGGTCCACGGACATGATGCGGTCCGCGCCCGCGGTCGCCAGCAGGTCCGTCATGAGGCGTGCCGAGATCGGCTCGCGACCCCGGCCCTTCTTGTCCTGACGTGCGTACCCGAAGAACGGAGCCACCGCGGTGATCGTGTGCGCGGAGGCGCGCTTCGCGGCGTCGACCATGAGCAGGTGCTCCATGATCCACTGGTTGATCGGCGCGGTGTGGGACTGGAGCAGGAAGATGTCGGCCCCGCGGACCGACTCGCTGAACCGGACGTAGGTCTCGGTGTTGGCGAAGTCGTAGGCGCTGACCGGCAGGAGGTCGACGCCGAGTTCCTTGGCCACGTCCTGCGCCAGCTCGGGGTGCGCGCGCCCGGACGCGACGACGAGCGGGCGCTGGATCTGGCGGAGGGCGGTGCTGGGCATGTCAGTGGGCCTTTCGTTCCTGATCAGGGTGTCCGGCTTCATCGGAGTGTCCGACGTCGGACGTGGTGCCGTGGTCTGTCGCGTCGCCCGCGGCGTCGGCGGGCGCGGCCGACTGGGCGATCGCATCGACGGGGATGCCCTTGGCGGCGGCCGCCGCCTCGGCCGCGGCCGTGCCGGGGCGCCTGCGCGCGACCCAGCCCTCGATGTTGCGCTGGTCCGCGCGCCCGACGCCGAGCGCGCCGGCCGGCACGTCCCGGACGATCACCGAACCCGCCGCCGTGTAGGCGCCGTCGCCGACGGTCACGGGCGCGACGAACATGTTGTCGGCCCCGGTGCGCGCGTGCGCGCCGATGACGGTGCGGTGCTTGTGCTCGCCGTCGTAGTTCACGGTGACGGAGGCCGCGCCGATGTTGGTGTGGTCGCCGATCTCGGCGTCGCCCACGTAGCTGAGGTGCGGCACCTTGGCGCCCTCGCCGATCGTCGCGTTCTTGGTCTCGACGAACCCGCCGATCTTGCCCTTGGCGCCCAGCACGGTCCCGGGGCGCAGGTAGGAGAACGGCCCGACGCTCGCGCCCGCGCCGATCACCGCGAGCTCGGCGTGCGTGCGCACCACGGACGCGCCGTCGTGCACCTCGGTGTCACGGAGCGTGGTGTCGGGGCCGATCGTCGCGCCCTCGCCGATCCTGGTGGCACCGTGGAGCTGCGTGCCGGGCAGGATCGTCACGTCCGGGGCGAGCTCGACGTCGACGTCGACCCACGTCGTGGCCGGGTCCACGACCGTAACGCCCTCGCGCATCCAGGACTCGAGAATGCGCCGGTTCATCTCGGCGCCGAGCGTCGCGAGCTGCACCCGGTCGTTGACGCCCTCGACGGACATCGCGTCGTCGGTGATGATCGCGCGGACCGCGCCGCCCTCCTTGCGGGCGAACGCGATCACGTCGGTCAGGTACACCTCGCCCTGGGCGTTCCCGCGGTCCAGGCTCGCGAGCCCGCGGCGCAGGGTGGCGGCGTCGAACACGTACGTGGACGTGTTGATCTCGCGCACCTCGAGCTGCCGGGGCGTCGCGTCCTTGTGCTCGACGATCGCCTCCACCTGGCCGTCCGCGCCCCGCACGATGCGCCCGTAGCCCGTGGCGTCCGGGACCAGCGTGGACAGGATCGTCACCGCGTCGCCCTCGGAGTGGTGCGTGGCGAGCAGCCGGCCCAGTGTGGCGCCGTCGAGCAGCGGCACGTCCCCGGCGAGCACGACCACCGCGCCGTCGATCTTCCCCAGGGCCTCCATCGCGCACTCGACCGCGCGGCCCGTGCCGGGGACCTCGTCCTGGTCGACGACGCGCGCCGCCGGGTCCAAATCGGCGACGCGAGCGGCGACGAGGTCACGCTCATGGCGCACGACGACGGCCAGCTCCACCGGGTCGAGTTCCCGCGCGGCGGCGATCGCGTGCCCGACCATCGGCCGCCCGCCCACGGGATGGAGGATCTTCGGAAGGCGGGACCTCATCCGCGTGCCCTGCCCGGCTGCCAGGACGACGACGGCGGCCGGCCGATGTGTTTCCGTGCTCACGCTCCGCCCCCAGGACTCGAACCTGGACCAAGGGCACCAAAAACCCGTGTGCTGCCGATTACACCAAGGCGGACCGGTGCGTGCGACAGCGCGTCCGGCCGCCGCTTCCCTCGCGGGCGCGGAGACCGCCGTCGTGCACCGTGGCCCAGTCTGCCAGGTCGTCGGGGGTGCGTGCGGCGGCGAGGAGTGTCGGGCGGGACACACGGCACAATGTTCACCATGGCACCCGACTCCCGACGCACGCCGCGACCCCGCATGACCGCGAGCCAGCGCCGTGAGCAACTGCTGTCCGTGGCCCGCGAACTGTTCGCCTCCAAGGGGTTCGACGGCACGAGCGTCGAGGAGATCGCCGCCCGCGCCGAGGTGTCCAAGCCGGTGGTGTACGAGCACTTCGGCGGCAAGGAAGGGGTGTATGCGGTCATCGTGGACCGTGAGGTCCAGGAGCTGACGGCGGCGCTCACGGGCGCACTCGACGCCGGCGGCCACCCGAAGGTGCTGCTGGAGCGCACGGCACTCGCGCTGCTCGACTACATCGAGGAGAGCGAGGACGGCTTCCGGATCCTGGTGCGCGACTCGCCGGTCGCGCAGGCGACCGGGACGTTCTCGAGCCTGATCGGCGACGTCGCCACGCAGGTGGAGCGGATCCTGACCGAGCAGTTCCGGATCAACCGCCTCGACCCGCGCACCGCGCCGCTGTACGCGAACATGCTCGTGGGCATGATCGCGCTGACGGGCCAGTACTGGCTCGACCACCGCGCGACGACGAAGTCGGAGGTCGCGGCCCACCTGGTGAACCTCGCCTGGAACGGGCTGAGCCGCATGGAGAAGAAGCCGGCCCTGATGCGCCCTCTCGGGGCCGGTCAAGACTCTTGATATCAAGACACTTCGGGTAGTCTCTCGCCATGGAGGAGTCCACCAGCGGTTCGATACCGGGGCCGCACGACGACGGCCGCCGGGGCACGGGGCGCGGTACAACGGGGCCGGGCACGGGTGAGCCGGGCGCAGGTGAACTCGACGACGCCCCGCACGACGAGGTCGATCGCATCGTCGCGGCCTGGCTGCGGGTCCGTCCCGACCTCGACCTGGAACCGCTGACGGTGTTCAGCCGGATCTCGCGGCTCGCCCGGCACCTCGACCTGGCCCGCCGCCGCGCGTTCGCCCGCCGCGACCTCGAGACCTGGGAGTTCGACGTGCTCTCGGCGCTTCGTCGCGCCGGCGAGCCCTACCGCCTGTCCCCCGGCGCGCTGGTCCTGCAGACGCTCGTCACCAGCGGCACCATGACGAACCGCATCGACCGCCTCGCCGAACGCGGCTTCGTGGAGCGCCACCGCTCCCCCGACGACCGCCGCGGTGTCCAGGTCGAGCTCACCCCCGCCGGCCTGAAGCAGGTCGACGCCGCGATGGCCGACCTCCTCGACGTCGAGGCCGACGTCCTGTCCACCCTTGGCAAGGACGACCGCCTGAACCTGGCGGACCTGCTCCGCACCCTCGCGACCCAGTTCGAGGAGTAGGTCACCGCAGCGCTGGCCCACGAGGTTGCTTACGCCAAACGCGCCGCAGGCGTAACCAACCTCATGGTCCGTCGCCGAGCTCATGGCTGCGGCAGCCTCCGCTTCGTGCGCGTCGCAAGCGCCAGGGCGACCGCCATCGCGGTCAGCACGGCCAGGACCAGCATCAGCGGGGCGGACCAGCCGCTGGTGGCGTCGTGCACCGCGAACATGACCGACGGGCCGGTGAACGCGATGACGTACCCGCACGACTGGACCGTCGCTGCCATCCGCCGCGCCGCGACCGGGCTACCCGCCCGCTGCGCGACCAGCGTGAAGATCACGGCGAAGTTCCCGCCCTGCGCGAGGCCGGCCAGCGAGCACCAGAGGGCCCACCAGCCGGGCGCGAACAGCAGCCCGAGCGGCAGCGACAACCAGCAGGCGGTCACGACGGCGGACGCGGCCCCGAGCGGGAGCCGCAGCGCGTGCGTCGCCGGCAGCACCAGCGACCCGAGGATCGCCAGCCCCTGGAACAGCGACGCCGCCGCACCCGCCTCCGCGGGAGTGAACCCGATCCGGTCGCCGAGCAGCTCGGGCAGCGCGCCGGTCACCGCGAAGAAGGCGAACGACTGCCCCACGAACGCCACGGCCAGCATCCAGGTGATCGGCCGGCGCAGGACGCGCTCGGCCGGGCGCGCGAACTCCGCCCCGGAGGAAGCGGTCCCGCCCCGGCCCGCCGCCGTCTCCAGGCCCGACCCCGCCGTGTCCGACCCCGCCGTGTCCGACCCCGCCGTGTCCGACCCCGCCGTACCCGGCACCTCCGTGCCCGGCACCTCCGTACTCAGCACCTCCGTGCCCGGGGTCGCAGTCTCCGATGCCGCAGTCTCCGATGCCGCGGTGTCCGACGTCGCTGTGCCGGACGTCTCCGTGTCCGACGGCGGCCGTGGCCGCGCCGGGCGTTCGCCGTCGGACACCTCGCCGCGGGCGGGGACGCCCCTGATGACCCACGCCCAGCAGACCAGCGCGGCCACGGCCAGGACCGACCACGCCGCGAGCGCCGCCTGCCAGCCGAGCCACGCCGCGAGCGGCACGGTCAGCGTGGTGGTGAAGACCGAGCCGAGGTTCAGCGAGGCCGTGTAGAGGCCGGTGGCGACGGCGGCGCGGCGGGCGAAGTCGTGGACGACGATCACGGGTGCGGCGACGTTGCCGACGGTGATCGCGGCGCCGATGACGGCGGTGCCGGCCACGGCGATCCAGGCGCCGGACGCTCCCGTGGCGGCGGACCGCAGGAGGGTCCCGGCGAGGACACCGCCGACGGCGAGCGTCATGGCCCGGTACGGGCCGATCCGGCCGATGATCCAGGAGGCCACGGGCGCGAACAGGGCGAAGCAGAGGATCGGGACGCCGGTGAGCAGTCCGGCCTCGACCGTGGACATCTCGAGGCCGGTGGCGACGTCGGACAGGACGGGCGGCACGGCGGTGATCGGTGCGCGGAAGTTCAGCCCGACCACGAGCAGGGCGACGAGCAGGGCGCCGGTCGAGACGGCGCGGCGGGAGGAGGCCGGGGAGAGTGGGGTGCTCACGATGCGCCCATTGTGCCGACGGCGGCGACGGCCCGCCGCACGCGTCCAGCGGCGCGGCATGGCGTGGAGCGGGGCGGGGCGGCGCGGGGCGGCGCGGCACCGGGCAGCGCAGGGCCGGGTGACGGTTCGGCGGGGTCCTAGTTCGCGACCTGGGGCCGGAAGATCGGGCCGAGTTCCGTGTGGGTGGCGAACCATTCCTGGTAGGTGGCCTGGCGGGCGCCGGGTTCGGAGTGGTCCATGACGCGTTCGACGACGTCGGGGGGCGTGGCGCCCGAGAGCTCCGCGACAAGCTGCGCCGACTGCGCTCCCCAGGCCGCGAAGATCTCCGGCGCGCCCGCGCCGGGCCCGAGCAGCACCGGGGACGACGCGCGGCGCGCGAACGCCCGGAGCGCGGAGGCGTGCTGCTCGCGGAACGGCGCCTCGGCGATGACGCAGGCGATGTCCTGCAGGAGTCCGGCGGCGGCGACGGCCGCGCAGCCCGCCCCGGCGCGGCCGAGCACGGCGACGCGTGACGGGTCCACGCCCGGCAGGGACCGCACCTCCTGGACGGCGCGGACGGCGTCGGCCGAGATCTCGCGGTTGTACGGGTCCTGGGGGTCGCCGTCGTGCCGCATCTCGACGACGAGGTGCACGTAGCCGGCCGACGCCGGCCAGGTGCGGTCGTGCGGCGCGCCGAGACCGCCCGGCGGGACGAGCTCGACCACGCCGGGGAGCGTCCGCGCCGTGTCGGTCGGGGTGACGAACCAGCCGTGCAGCGGGTGGTCCTCGAAACCCGGGAGAGTCACCGCGTCGATCGTCAGCCCCCCGGCGTCCGATCGTTCGGGCTCGAGCCGGGTGGCGGCCTTGGTGCGCGACCGTACGAGCAGGTCGGACCTGAAGTCGTCGAACCCGGGCGGCTCGTCGGCAGCCGGGGGCGCGGCAGGCGCGAGTGCGACCAGAGGAATGTCGAACTCGGACACGGTGGGAGTCCCTCCGTCGGGTGGGTGGTGCGCCTGGCAGCGTACTGCCGTTTGTTCCTCGCCCCCACCCGGACCTGGGCTACTTCACGTGCTCGCGGAGGAACTCCAGGTGCCGCGCGAAGCGGTACTCGCCGCCGCCCTCGTGCCCGTTGTACGGGTAGACGTCGATCCGGGGCGGCTCCGTCGTCGCGGGCTCGGCCGCCGTACCCCAGGCGTTCCGGGCGGCGTACACCGTGGAGGGCGGGCAGACGTCGTCCATCAGGGCGGTGGAGAACAGGGCCGGCGCGTGCGCGCGGCGCGCGAAGGAGATGCCGTCGAGGTAGGAGAACGTGCGCCAGGTGCGTTCCTCGACCTCGGGCGCCCGGTGCACGTGCAGGTACTGCGTGATCTCGCCGTACGGCATGGCGTCGGTGATCTGCACGGCGCGGCGGTAGTGGCAGAGAAAGGGGACGTCGGGCATCGCGGCGGCCAGGTCGTCCAGCAGGCCGGCGACGGCGATCGTGATGCCGCCGCCCTGGCTCGTGCCCGCGACGGCCACGCGTTCAGGGTCGACGCCGTCGATCGCGCGGACCGCGTCCACGGCGCGGACACCGTCGGTGAACACGCGACGGTAGAAGTGGTCGTGCGGGTCCTCGATGCCGCGCGTCATGTACCCGGGAGCGGTGGGCCCGGCGCCGACCGGGTCCGGGGTGGCACCGCCGCCGCCCCAGCCCGATCCCTGGCCTCGCGTGTCCATCATGAGGTGCGCGTAGCCCGCGGCGGCGAAGCCGAGGTGCTCGTGCGGGAGGCCGCGGCCGCCGTTGTAGCCCTGGTACTGGACGACGGCGGGCAGCGGGCCCTCGGCGTGCGCCGGGCGCGTCAGCCACGCCTTGACGGGATGGCCGCCGAATCCGGGGAAGGTCACGTCGTCGACGGTGACCTGGGTCAGTCCCGTGTCGACACGTTCGAGCCGCGGGACCCCGCCGTCGGGCAGCGCGTCGCCGCACCTGCGAGCTTCGGCGATCGTGCGGGCCCAGAAGTCGTCGAAGTCTTCGGGCTCGTCGATCTCGGGCAGGTACTGCTCGAGATCGGCGCGGGGCATGTCGAACTGGGCCACTGCTACCTCCTGCGTCACTGCGGAAAGCGGTGTCTGTCCGCTCCTGCGCCGGTGAGCATATCCGCGCCCCGGCCCGCGGCGGATCGGGCATCCGGCGGGGGCGCATAACCTTGCGGGGTGGCACATCTCCTCGGCGCCGACGGCATCTCCCTCCAGATCGCTACCCGCAGCCTGCTCTCCGACGTCTCGCTCGGGCTGGACGACGGCGACCGCGTGGGCGTCGTCGGCCCCAACGGCGCCGGCAAGTCCACGCTGCTGCGGATCCTCGGCGGGCTGTCCGAGCCCGACGCCGGGCGCGTCACCCGCGTGAGCGGCTCCACGCTCGGCATGCTCGACCAGCGCGACGACGTGCCCGACGGCGTCACCGTGCTGGACCTGGTGCACGGCTCCGCCGACATGCACGAATGGGCCTCCGACGCCCGCATCCGCGCGGTCCACGAGGGTCTGCTCGCGGATCTCGACCTGGACGCGCCCGTCACCACCCTGTCCGGCGGCCAGCGCCGCCGCGTCGCGCTCGCCGGCCTGCTCACCGACGATCCGGACGTCCTGCTGCTCGACGAGCCCACCAACCACCTCGACGTCGAGGGCGTGGCATGGCTCGCCGAGCACCTCGCCACCCGCTACGGCCGCCCGGGCGCCCGCGGCGCGCTCGTCGTCGTGACGCACGACCGGTGGTTCCTCGACGCCGTCTGCACGAAGACCTGGGAGGTGCGCGGCGACGGATCAGGCGAGGTCGACGGGTACGACGGCGGCTACGGGGCGTACATCCTCGCCCGCGCCGAGCGTGCCCGGCTGGCCGCCGCGACCGCCGAGAAGCGCGAGAACCTGCTGCGCAAGGAGCTCGCCTGGCTGCACCGCGGCGCCAAGGCCCGCTCCTCCAAGCCCAAGTTCCGGCTCGACGCCGCCGCCGCGCTCATCGCCGACGAACCGCCGCCGCGCGACACGATGGAACTCACGCAGATGGCCACGCGGCGGCTCGGCAAGGACGTCCTCGACCTGGAGGACGTGACGGTCGTCCTCCCGCCGCGCGACGAGGCCGCCGGCTCCGACCCGGCAGGCCGCGTGCTGTTCGACGACGTGACCTGGCGCCTCGGCCCCGGGGACCGATACGGCGTGGTCGGCGTGAACGGAGCCGGGAAGACCACGCTGCTCGCGCTGCTCACCGGGCACCGCACACCCGACTCCGGCCGGGTCCGGCGCGGCAAGACGATCGAGGTGGCGCAGCTCAGCCAGGAGGTCTACGAGCTCGACGAACTGGGGCACCTCACCGCCGTCGAGGTCGTCGAGCGCGAGCGCGGGCGGATCGAGATCGACGGCAAGGAACTCACCGCGGCGCAGCTCACCGAACGCCTCGGGTTCACGCGGGAGCGCGCGTACACGAAGGTGGAGAGCCTGTCGGGCGGTGAGCGGCGGCGCCTCCAGCTGCTGCGGCTGCTCGTCGCCGAGCCCAACGTGCTGCTGCTCGACGAGCCGACCAACGACCTGGACACCGACACGCTCGCGGCGCTCGAGGATCTGCTCGACGGATGGCCGGGGACTCTGGTCGTCGTGTCGCATGATCGGTATCTGCTGGAGCGGGTGGCGGATCGGCAGGTTGCCTTGCTGGGGGACGGGAAGATTCGGGATCTGCCTGGTGGGGTCGAGGAGTACCTGGCGCTGCGGCGGGGTGGGGCAGCAGGTCGGGGTGGGGCGGCTGGGGCGGCAGGTCGGGCTGGGGCAGCTCGGGCTGGGGCGGCGCGGTCCGCGCGGGGGGCGGGCGGCCGGGTGGGGGCCGGGACCTCGGGGGAGGGAGCGTCCGCGTCGGGTGAAGGGCTGGGGGGCGGTGGGGTGGGGTCACGGGCTTCGGTGGAGACTCCTGTGCATACTCAGGCGGAGATTCGGGTGGCGCGGAAGACGATTTCTCGGATTGAGCGGCGGTTGGAGAGAATCGCGGAGGAAGAGGGTCGGCTGCATGAGGACATGGCGGCCCGGGCGACGGACTTCGAGGCCGTCGGCCGGCTGGACGCCCTGCTGAAGGAGCTGGCCGCGGAGAAGGGTGAGCTCGAGATGACCTGGCTCGAGGCTGCGGAGGTGGCCGGATGACCCTGGAAGACGACGTCGACCGCACGATCGTCAGTGCGCTGCGGGCGGACGGCCGCACCACGCTCGCCGCGCTCTCCGAGGCGACGGGACTGTCGCTCTCGGCGGTGCAGGTGCGGGTGCGCAAGCTGGAGTCGCGCGGCGTGATCTCCGGCTACCGCGCCATCGTGGACCCCGAGGCGATCGGGCTGCCGCTCACCGCGTTCATCGAGATCACGCCGCTGGACCAGGCGCAGGAGGACGACGCGCCCCAGCGGCTCAAGGACCTGCCCGGGATCGAGGCGTGCTACTCGGTGGCCGGCAACGCGAACTACCTGCTGCTGGTCCGGGTGGCCGCGCCGCGCGAGCTGGAGGGCCTGCTGGGCCAGATCCGCCGCACCGCTCAGGTCAGCACCCGCAGCACGGTGGTCCTGCAGACGTACTTCGAGGGCCGCCCGGTCGAGTCCTCCTGACCGCGCGAGTGGCGCCGGGCAGCTCGGGGGCGCCTGGCAGCGCGGGTGGGTCTTGTGGCAGGCGGCAGTTGGTGCGCGCGCCTGTTTCTTCTGGTCCGGGAGGATTGCTAGTCTCACCGCGATATAACGGCATTCTTCCAAGGAAACCGGACCCATGGTGAGCACGAGGACCTGGCTGCAGGTCGCGGGTGGAGTCGTCATCGCCGCGCTGGTCACTGCCGCGTTCCTGCAGGGGCGCGTCGCGGAGGACACGTGGACCGCCAACGACCCCGTGGGCGAGTGCGGCACCGGCTCGCTGGGCGGCGAGATCGGGCAGCAGAGCGGCGGTGAGGTGCTGGCGGTCCAGAACGTGCTGTCCGCGACGCACGCCCTGGAGCCCGTGACCAGCACCTGGGACGCGGATTCCGAAAAGGCCGTCCGGGCGTTCCAGGCATGGACCGGCCTGCCGGTGGACGGCTGCGTCAACACGAACACCTGGGTGACGATGCGGGCGCTCGTCGTGTCCGTGTGCGCGCCCGAGTACCAGTGCCAGGGCCCGGACCAGCTGCTGCGCTGGGGGCCGGCCCGCGACTCGCGCGACGCCTGGTTCCTCGACGCGAACTGCGACTGGGCCTCGTGGGTGCTTCCCGGGACCGCCCAGAGCCCGGTCGCCTCCACCACACCGTACGAGTTCTCGCGCGAACCGCTCACGAAACTCCGGTGCGAGGGATGACAGGGGTCGCGACATGGCGATGATCACCGACTATCGCAGGTCGACCCGGCGCAACGAGCTGATCCTGGGCGGTGCCGTGGGGCTCGTCGTCGTCCTCGCCGTCGTCGCCGTGACGCTCCTGATCACTATGCGCGACAACGCGGACCCGGACCCCGACCCCGGCACCGACGCCCGCGAGCTCACCGCAGACACGTGCGCGGCCGGCAGCCGCCAGCCCAGCTGGGTGCCCGACACCGTGATGCGGGCCGACGTCGCCTGCCCCGAGGACATCTCGCGCCGCGTGGGCGACAGCACGTCTCCGGACCGCCTCGGCACCTGGATCGTCTACGACCTGCACGGCGCCGCGAACGAGGAGACCGTGCCCGGTGCCGCGCCCGGCGCGTGGCCGGAGGACGAGGTCGAGTCCGGGGCCATCCACCCGGCCACGACGATCACCTACGTCGCCTATCTCGGGTCGGAGAAGCTCGTGCCCGAACTCGGCGGCGAGACGATCCAGGTCGAGTGGATGGACTTCCCCGAGGGCGGCGGCGACGCCCGCGTGACCCGGGTCGAGAACAACGGCTACGGCCCGGTCCGCGTCGAGTGGACGGACGACGACGGCTCGTACCTGCTCCTCACGGTCCTGGGCCGCACCCCGGACGGCCGCTCTGGCGTGGAGGTCGAGGAGCTGCTCCGTATGGCGGGCAGCCTCGCCGGCTGATCACGTCCGCCACGGATGGCCCCTTCGCCATGAACGGCAGGGCCGCGACGGACGGCACCTTCGCCATGAACGACCTGGCCGCCACGTGAAGCCCCGGCCGGCGGCCATGCCGTTCTCGACCGAGGTGCACCCCGGGCCCGGCAGTCTTGCGTAAAATTCTCCTGTCCGGGGGTGTACTGGCAGGATGTTCTCCCGTAGCGTGACTCTCATGACTGAGACGATCCTCTCCCCCTCCGAGGCGCTCCCCACCCTTCGTGAGCACCTCCTGGTCGACGGGTTCGACCTTGTCCTCGACCTCGAGAAGTCCCACGGCTCCACGCTCGTCGACGCGCGTGACGGCCGCGAGTGGACCGATCTGTTCACGTTCTTCGCCTCTTCGGCGCTGGGCATGAACCACCCCGCCCTGGCCGAGGACCCGGAGTTCCTGAGCGACCTGACCCGCGCCGCCCTCAACAAGCCCTCCAACTCCGACATCTACAGCGTCGAGATGGCGCGATTCGTCGAGACCTTCGCCCGTGTCCTCGGCGACCCGGCACTCCCGCACCTGTTCTTCGTCGACGGCGGCGCGCTCGCCGTCGAGAACGCGCTGAAGACCGCCTTCGACTGGAAGTCCCGGCACAACGAGGCGAACGGCCGCTCCCCCGAGCTCGGCACCAAGGTGCTGCACCTCGAGCACGCCTTCCACGGCCGGTCCGGCTACACGATGTCCCTCACGAACACCGAGCCCGGCAAGGTCGCCCGGTTCCCCAAGTTCGACTGGCCGCGCATCCCGTCGCCGTACCTCGCGGACGGTCGCGACATGGACGCCGCGGAGGCCACCGCGCTCGGCGCCGCCCGCGCCGCGTTCGAGGCGAACCCGCACGACATCGCCTGCTTCATCATGGAACCCATCCAGGGCGAGGGCGGCGACCACCATTTCCGCCCGTCGTTCCTCCGGGGCATGCAGGCCCTCTGCCGCGAGTTCGACGCCCTGTTCGTCCTCGACGAGGTGCAGACCGGCGTCGGCATGACCGGCACCGCGTGGGCGTACCAGCAGCTCGACGTGCAGCCGGACATCGTCGCGTTCGGCAAGAAGGCCCAGGTCTGCGGGATCATGGCCGGTGGCCGCGTCGACGACGTGCCGGACAACGTGTTCGCCGTCTCCAGCCGCATCAACTCCACGTGGGGCGGCAACCTCACCGACATGGTGCGCTCCCGCCGCATCCTCGAGGTCGTCGAGTCCGAGGGCCTCGTCGAGCGCGCCGCGCGGACGGGCGAGTCGCTGATGGGCAGGCTGCACGACCTCGCCCGCCGTCACCCGGGCCTCGTGTCGGACATCCGCGGCCGCGGCCTCATGTGCGCGCTGAGCCTGCCGTCGCGCGAGGTCCGCGACGCCGTGCTGGCGACAGTGGCCGACGACGGCGTCCTGCTCCTGGGCTGCGGCACGCGCTCGGTGCGCTTCCGGCCGGCGCTGACGGTGGACGAGACCACGCTGGCCCACGGCGTCGAGGTCCTCGACAAGGCGCTGGCGGCGCAGCACTCCTGAGAGTTTCCCTACGAACCACGAGGTTGCTTACGCTTCGACCCTCTGAGGGGAAAGCAACCTCGTGGTTCGCACGGAACCTCATGGTCGGCGCCGGCGGGAAGGCTTTCCGAGAGAATCTCTCAGCCCGTGATGCGGGCGCCCGGGGCCGGGCCCGTCGCCGTCCAGACCGATGCGGCGACGTCGGCCGCCGTCCAGGCCGCCGTGATCGCCAGGGCGTGACGGCGCGAGCGCGCCAGGGCCGCGACCGTCGGGCCGGAGCCCGAGACGAGCGTGCCGAGCGTGCCCGCCTCCCGCGCGACCTCCAGCACCCGGCCCAGCTCGGGTCGCAGGTCCAGAGCGGCCGCCTGCAGGTCGTTGTGCAGGGCCTCGCCCAGCGCGGTCGGGTCGCCGGCGCGCAGGGCGGCCATGAGCTCCGCGTCGTCCCCGGGATCGGGGCCGCGGTCGACGACGTCCGCCGCGTCCCCGTCGTCCCACGTCTCTCCGCCCGTCGGCACACCGCCGATGTCCCACGTCCCATCGCCGGTCGGCGCACCACCGGCGTCCCGCGCCGCACCGCCCGTCCGCGCAGCGCCGCCCGTCCGCGCCCCGCCACCGGTCCGCGCCCCGCCACCCGGCCGCGCCGCGCCGCCCGTCCGCGCACCGTCCCCCGCCCGCGACGCGGCCGCGCGAGCCGACTCCCCCGCCGCGGCCGCCGTCGTGCGCGACCGCTCGTCGAAGCGGGCGAAGACCGACGGCGTCGACAGTCCCTCGGCCTGGACGGCGAACGCCCAGTGGAACTCGCCGCGGGTCAGGACCGGGGTGAGGACGTCGCCGCGGCCCGTGCCGACCGCCGTGTGGCCCAGCAGCGCGAACGGCACGTCCGCCCCGAGGCTCGAACCCAGCATCAGCAGTTCCTGGCGGGACAGTCCCGCGTCCCACAGCGCGTCGCAGGCCACGAGCGCGGCGGCCGCGTCCGCCGACCCGCCGGCCATCCCGCCCGCGACGGGCACGCCCTTGTGGATGTGGAGGGCGACATCGGCGTCGATCCCGGTGTGGTCGGCCACGGCGCGGGCCGCACGCCACGCGAGGTTGGTCTCGTCGAGGGGGACGACGTCGGACTGGGGGCCGGTCACCGTCAGGGTGATCCCCGCGCCGGGCGCCACGTGGGTCGCCGTGACCTCCTCGAAGAGGGACACCGCCTGGAAGACGGTCGACAGCGGGTGGTAGCCGTCGTCGCGCACGGCACCCGACCGCAGCACGAGGTTCACCTTGCCCGGGGTCCGCACCTTCACCGACGGCTCCGGGGCCGCGTGGAGGTGGCCGCTCACGCGAGCTGCTCCGCGATCCGGGCGAACTCCTCGACCGTGAGGGTCTCGCCGCGCGCACCCGGGTCCACGCCAGCGGCGCGCAGGGCCTCTTCGGCCGCGGCGCCCGAGCCGACGAGGCCGCTGAGGGCAGCACGCAGCGTCTTGCGGCGTTGCGCGAAGGCGGCGTCGACCACCCGGAACACGGCCTCGCGCCGCGCGACGGTCGACGGCGGATCGCGGCGCTCCAACGCGACGAGGGCCGAGTCCACGTTCGGCACCGGCCAGAAGACGTTCCGGCTGATCGCCAGGGAACGCCGCGCGTCCGCGTACCAGGCGGCCTTCACCGACGGGATGCCGTAGACCTTCGAGCCCGGCGTCGCCGCGATCCGGTCCGCGACCTCGGCCTGCACCATGACGAGCAGGTGCTCCAGGGACTCGAAGCGCTCCAGGAAGGTCAGGAGGATCGGCACCGCCACGTTGTACGGAAGGTTGGCGACGAGTGCCGTCGGCGGGGCGCCGGGCAGGTCGGTAACGTCCATCGCATCGGCGCCGACCACGTCGAGGTCGGCGTCCGGGAGGTGCGCCTCGACCGTCCGGGGGAGCTGCTTCGCGAGCACCGGGTCGATCTCGACCGCCACGACGGACGCGCCCGCGTCCAGCAGGCCGAGGGTGAGGGATCCGAGACCGGGGCCGATCTCCACCACCCGTTCGCCCGGACGCAGGTTCGCGGCGCGGACGATCTTGCGCACGGTGCCGCCGTCGTGCACGAAGTTCTGCCCGAGCGTCTTCGTCGGGCGAACGCCAAGACGCCCTGCCAGGTCGCGGATCTCCGCGGGGCCCAGCAGGGCGCCTTGACGTGTATTCACGTGGACGAGCCTAACGGTTCGATATCGGCTCGCCAGCTATCCACAGCTTGTCGGTCGCTGTACTCGACCACTCCCGGGCCGCAGGGACGAAGCCCGGCGGCTCCGGAATGCGCAGCTCAGTACCAGCCGACCGACTGCGAGTGGCCCCATGCGCCGCACGGCGTGCCGTAGCGGCCGGCGATGTAGCCGAGGCCCCACTTGATCTGGGTGGCCGGGTTGGTCGCCCAGTCGGAGCCCGCGGTGGCCATCTTCGTCCCCGGCAGTGACTGCGGGATGCCGTAGGCGCCCGACGACGGGTTCTGCGCGAGGTGGTTCCAGTTGGACTCCTTGGTCCACAGCGCCTCGAGGCAGGTCCACTGCTCGCCGGTCCAGCCGCGCGCGGCGGCCAGCTGCTGACCGATCTGGCGGTTGGAGCCCGCCGGGACCACGGTGGTCGTGGTGCTCGACGAGGACGAGGAGGACGACGAGCTGGACGACGAGGTGTTGCTGCTCGTCGTGGGCTCGGGCTCCGGAGCGGGGCGCTCCTTGGTGCCCTCGGCGACGACCTCGGTGACCGGTTTGGTGGTCACCTTGTTCGAGACCAGCTCGCGGTCCTGCACGACGCCGTCGACGGTGGTCACCCGGTACGTCTTGGTGCGCTCACCGTTCTTGCCGGCGGTCTTGACCGCCGGGTCGAGGTCCTCGTACCGCGAGGAGTCCGTGACGGTCTTCGAGTCGTGCTTGATGGTGATGGTCTTGGTGACCTTCTTGGTCTCGACGCGCTCCACCTGCAGGGCGACGTCGGTCTTCTCCGCGACCTTGGCGACCTCGGCTTCCTTGACGGCCTTGCCGCCGTTCTCGGTCAGGTCGTCCACGGAGACGACGCTGACGCGGTCGTCCCCGTCGAGCTCGATGTCCAGGCGCTCCAGGATCGCGGCGACGCCGTCTCCACCGCCGTCGACCACGCGGGTCGAGCCGTCGGCCACGACGGCGACCGGGCCGTCGTCGTGCAGGCGCAGCGGGAAGTCGGCGCGCTCTCCGCTACGGGAGGCCACGAGCCGGACGTCCGTGCCACGCGAGGCGAGGATCTGCAGCGCCTCCTGGGAGTCGGTGACGTTGAGCCAGACGTCGGACTCCTTGCCGTCGGCCGCGACGGTCACCTGACGGCCGTAGCGGACGACGACGTCGGAGCCGTCGCGCAGTGTCGTGTCGGGAGAGGGTGCCACCTCGTCCTGGTCGTCGAGCCGGACGCCCTGGGCGGCGAGGAGGCCCTCGACATCGCCGGCGAACGTGCTCACGGAGGTGGTGGTGCCGTCGACGTCGAGCGTGACGGTCTTGTGCGCCTTGGCGAACGCGACGGTGCCGGATGCAAGGATCGCGGCTGCCGCGACGCCGGCCACGACGGGCCAACGGCGGGAAACTCGGTGGGTTCTGGCATTGCTGGGGATGTTCGAGCCGGAGCTCGCTTCAGTAACGGTGTTCACTCGCGTCCAGTCTTCGGACTACCCGGGCACGAGCGGCGAGAACGGGTGGCCGCGTCCGCAGGCACCCTCCTCGACGGCCGCCATGTCATAGCCGCACGCGGCCTGGCGGTTCGCCCGCGCACGGCGCAGGTGATCGTCGAGGTCTCGACCGGCCGATCCGGCGGTCTGGCGCTGTCCGCACTCCTGTGGGAGCACACCGGGACCTCGCCGTCCTCCTGGCGGGCGAACCGGACACTTACACCAATCCGATTCGACGCCGCAAGCAAGGACACTAGACCGTAACCGATCCGTTATTCATTCGACGAATCCGTAGCGTGTGTTTCCCGTCACGGGTGAAAAATGTGCGCAACAGTGCGCCATCGTGCGGGAGGAGTGCGCACGACGCGGCGGCGAGTACGCGGCGAGCCTCGGGCCGTCACTCCGGGTTCACGGGCATAACAGAGCCCGGCGGCCCCGGAGAGCAGAGTTCAGTACCAGCCCACGGACTCCGAGTGGGCCCAGGCTCCGCACGGGTTGCCGTAGCGGCCGGCGATGTACTCCAGGCCCCAGGCGATCTGCGTGGCCGGGTTGGTCAGCCAGTCGGAGCCGGCGGTGGCCATCTTCGAGCCGGGAAGAGCCTGCGGGATGCCGTAGGCGCTCGACGACGGGTTGTCCGCGTTCCAGCGCCAGCCGGACTCCCGGGTCCAGAGCGCCTCCAGGCACGTCCACTGCTCGCCGGTCCAGCCGCGCGCGGCCGCCATGGACTTGCCCAGCGCCCGGGCGGCCGCGGGGTCGGCCTGCGCCTCGGAGATCCGCATCGTGCCGACGGCGACCACCTGGGTCACGGGTTTGCTGATGACCTCGCGGTTCAGCACCGTCTTCTCGACGACGGCGCCGCCGAGCTTCGTGATGGCGTACTTGACCCGCGCCTCGCCGGCCACGCCGGCAGTCTGCACGATCTCGCTGCCCTCGAGAAGCTCCGGGTCCTGGATGGTCTCGGTCTCGAAGGGGATGGTCTCGGTGACGGTCGTCCGCGACGACGCGTCCCGGTTGATCATGACGACCATGCCGTCCACGGCCGCGGCACCCAGCGGCACCGACGACACGTCCTTCTCCTTCAGGACGATGCCGGCCTCGGCGAGCATGCCGCCGACGGTGGGCTGTGTCGACTTGACCGGCAGGGTCTCACCGTCCACGGAGACGTGGACCGTCTTCATGGTGGAGACACGGATGGGCTCGCGGCCGAGCGGCTCGCTGCGGGACGCCGAGGCGACGGCGCCCTGGCCCCGCTCGCCGATGAGGGCGAGGAGCTCACCGACGGTGCCGGCGGTGGTCTCCATCTGCGTGACCTCGCCGTCGATCTCGACGTCCACGGTCCGCATGGTGCGCACCACGATGACGGAGCCGTCCTTGGCGTCCGCGTCCACGGCCGGCGTGACGACGTCGGCCCGGCCGGGGGTGATGTGCTGCGACTTGAGGATCTCGGCGACCGAGGTGCCGTAGGCGTCCACGGTCTTCACGTCGCCGTTGAAGTCGATGGTGACGGTCTTGGCCTGCGCGGCGTAGGTGCCGGTGACGGCCACGAGGCTACCGAGCACGGCGGTCTGCACACCGATGCGGACGGGCGCCTTGGCCAGCCACTCCGGTGGTTTGATGCTGAGCGGCTCGGAGGGCGCCGCGTGCGCTCCCTTGGAACGACGGCGGGGGCTGTCGGACCGGTGCGGCGTGTCGGCCGGGTGCGGGCCGTCGGGCTGGCGCGGCTTGTCGTTCGACCAGGGACCAGGCGGGCTCCCGACGGGTCGCCTGGCGGCCGCGGCCGGGTCTGCGAAACGCGCTGCGCCGAGCTCCCGTCGCGATCTCACGGTCGTATGGTCTGCCACGAACCAAGACGGTAACCGAACCGGGCCCGTCTGGAAAGCCCGCTGAGGGACACATGTCCCCCTGTCACCATTTGCCGTAGACGGCCTCCGAATTGGCACTGATCTCCGAGCAGAGTTTCTCCAGGTCAACCTCAAGAAACTCCGCCATGGACCGGGCCGTGTGCGCCGCCGCGAACGGAGCGTTCGGCTGACCTCGAAATGGGTGCGGAGTGAGGTATGGGGCGTCCGTCTCGAGCAGGATCAGGTCACGGGGCGTCACGGCGAGCGCCGTCCGCAGCCCGTCGTTCGGCCTGAACGTGACCGGTCCGGCGAACGAGAGGTACCAGCCCTGCTCCGCGCACACCCGGGCCATCTCGGCGTCGCCCGAGAAGCAGTGGAAGACGGTGCGCTCGGGGGCGCCGTCGGCCAGCAGAACCTCGATGACCTGCGCGTGGGCATCGCGGTCGTGGATCTGCAGCGCGAGGCCGAACTCCTTGGCCAGGGCGATGTGCGCCCGGAAGGAGTGTCGCTGAGCCTCTTGGCCCTGCGGTCCGGTGCGGAACAGGTCCATGCCGGTCTCGCCGATGGCGCGGATGCGTTCGTGGCCCCGGGCAAGGTCCGCGATCTCGGCGATCGCGTCGTCGAGGGACGCGGCATGCCGCTCCTCGGGCTCGGACTCCAGGCCGTCAGGCCCCACCTCGTCGACGCCGGCGTGCAGCGTCGCCTCGTTGGGATGGATGGCGACGGCGCCGAGGATCCGGTCCGTATGCCCGTCGACCACGCCATCTTGCGTGGTGGAAGCCCTCTCATCACGCACGATGACGTGGTCGGCCGACGTATCGGCGAGATCGGTGTCCGGAGTGGCTGGTGGGGTCGTCGGCGGCGACAGGAGCGCGGCGGTCCAGCGGGCCGATTCGAGGTCGCAGCCGACCTGGACGACCCGATCGACGCCCGCTGCCGCAGCCCGCACGAGGTGCTCGGCCGGAGTCGGCGCGGGCACGCCGTCCGGGAGCACGGCGCCGATGTGGTCGAGGTGGGTGTGGTTGTCGACGACGGCGACAGGCAGCGGCTCAGGATCCGCGGGGAATCCGCGGTCACGCTTGCGGGCCATGGTTCTCCTCGATCTGACGGTGTCACGGGGGCGGTGGCGGTGGCGGGTCGGTACCGCCGGCAGGGTCGGGTGCCGCCGGACTGGACGGTGCCGCCGAGCCACTCATCCCGCGGCACCAGCCCGCGTCGCCAGATGGCCAGCCCTGGCGACACCCGAAGGTCACGCGGCGTCGGCGCCGCCGAAGCGCTCGACGTACCCGGCGACGTCGTCGTCGGTCAGCTTGGCGAACAGGACCGGCGGGACCGTCACGCCGGTCCCGGCGGGCACCGCGTCCAGGGCGCGCGCCTCCTCCGGGCTGACCCACGCGGCCCCGTCGTCGACGCCGAACACGCCGCGGAGCGTCGCCGCCGTGGCCGGGATGAACGGCTCGGAGACGACCGCGTAGAGCCGGATCAGGTTCATCGCCGTGCGCAGGGACAGCGCCGCGGCGTCCGGGTCGGTCTTGACCTGCTTCCAGGGCTCCTTCTCGACCAGGTACGCGTTGCCGGCCGACCACAGAGCGCGCAGCGCGGTGGCCGCCTTGCGGTACTCGAGCGCCTCCATGTGCTCCTCGAGCTCCGCGAGCAGGCGCGCCACCTCGGTGCCGAGCTGCTCCTCCGGCTCGCCCGGCGTGCCGCCGGCCGGAACGGTGTCGCCGAACTTCTTGACGGAGAAGGTCAGCACGCGGTTGACGAAGTTGCCGAGGGTGTCGGCCAGGTCCTTGTTGACCGTGGACGCGAAGTGCTCCCAGGTGAACGAGGAGTCATCGGACTCGGGCGCGTTGGCGATCAGGAAGTACCGCCAGTAGTCGCTCGGCAGGATCTCCAGGGCGGCGTCGGTGAAGATGCCGCGCTGCTGCGAGGTGGAGAACTTGCCGCCGTAGTAGGTGAGCCAGGAGAAGCCCTTGACGAAGTCCGTCATGGTCCACGGCTCGCGCACGCCGAGCTGCGTCGCGGGGAACATCACCGTGTGGAACGGGACGTTGTCCTTGGCCATGAACTGCGTGTAGCGGACGTCGTCGGCCTCGTACCACCACGACTTCCAGTCGCGGGTCTCGCCCTCCGGGGCGGCGTCGGACCATTCCTTGGTGGCGCCGATGTACTCGATCGGGGCGTCGAACCAGACGTAGAAGACCTTGCCGTCGGCCGCAAGCTCGGGCCAGGTGTCGGCCGGGACGGGCACGCCCCACTCCAGATCGCGCGTGATGGCGCGGTCCTGCAGGCCCTCGGCGATCCACTTGCGGGCGATCGACGTCGACAGCAGGGGCCACTCCTTGCTGTTCTCGTCGAGCCAGGCCTCGACCTCGCCCTGCAGCTTCGACTGCAGGAGGAAGAGGTGCGTGGTCTCGCGGATCTCGAGGTCGGTGGAGCCGCTGATCGCCGAGTGCGGCAGGATCAGGTCGGTCGGGTCCAGGACGCGGGTGCAGTTCTCGCACTGGTCGCCGCGCGCCAGCCCGTAGCCGCAGTGCGGGCAGGTTCCCTCGACGTAGCGGTCCGGCAGGAAGCGGCCGTCCTCGGGCGAGTACACCTGGCGGATGGCCCGCTCCTCGATGAAGCCGTTCTCGTGCAGCTTCCGGGCGAAGTGCTGCGTGATCTCCGCGTTCTGCTGGGACGAGCTGCGGCCGAAGTAGTCGAACTGCAGGCTGAAGCCGTCGTAGATCGCCTTCTGCGTCTCGTGCGCCTGCGCGCAGAACTCCGCGACGGGGATGTTCGCCTTGGCCGCGGCGAGCTCGGCGGGCGTGCCGTGCTCGTCGGTGGCGCAGATGTACAGGACGTCGTGGCCGCGCTGGCGGAGGTACCGGGCGTACACGTCCGCCGGGAGCATCGAGCCGACCATGTTCCCCAGATGCTTGACGCCGTTGATATACGGAAGCGCACTGGTCACAAGGTGGCGAGCCATCGCTGGAAGCTCCATTTCGTGGGACGGGACGGCCGGAATCGGCCTCGCCCAATCCTATGGCCTGGGCCGCCCTGGCAGCTGCCGGTTATCCACAGGCGTGACGAGCACGGCACCGCGATGTCCTCCTGCCTGCGAACGCCCGGGACGTCATGCAGACGACTTTCATCGTCAGCAGTCCTGCAGCGGCCGGGCATCATCAGATCCAGTACGGCAGCCACTGTCGTGGCTCGTGACCGGTTATGCCTCAGCAGCGAGCGAGAGGACATAGTGGGCGCCACGTCTCTCGCCCCGAAGTTCGAGCATGCCGTGCGCGACGAGGCGGCGAAGAAGAGTTGTCGCCTGCGTCGGTGCAATCGAGCAAAGCTCGGCGGCCTGTGCGCGGTTGATCGATCCGTGCGCGCGCACATACTGGAGCACCATCTCTTGCTGCTGGATCGGATCGAACGACCGTGTCCGGATGTATCCCGAAGCCGCTCCGATCGCCCGATACGCCGCACCAGACAGGTGGTAGGCGCGCCCCCGTCCGCTGCCCCGCGCCTCGACGACACCAGAGTCGACCATCCGGCTCAGCGTTGCTCGCACCTCAGCCTGCGAACGCTGGGTCAGCGTTGCCGCGTCGGTCAGACTGAGAGCACCGTCCCGGCGAAGGGCGCGGAGGACCTGAAGATCCTGCAGTGGCCATGGGCGACCGGTCTCCCGTTCACGTTCGAACACATAGCGAGCGAGTTCGGTATCGGCGTCAGCCGTTGGGAACGTGACACGGACCGACGCGGACGTGCTGCCGGTGTAGTCGGGCGCGTCCCGCCCGATCCGCAGCATGCCTGAGTACATCCGTTGGATCCCGCGTCCCGTGCGTTCCACGAGCCCCATACGCCGGAACGCCTCGGCCAGCAGGCGACTGCGCGGACGGCTCTCTACCAGCAGGTTGTCGAGCCGGATTCCCTCGGGGAATCCACCAGGGTTGGCGATGGTCACTCCGTCGTCCGTTATCTGCACCTGAACCGGACCGAGCTGCGTGAAGTCACGGTGCACCAGCGCGTTCGCCACGGCTTCGCGGAACGCTTCGACCGGGACCTTGGGTAGAGCGACACGGAGCATCCCGGCGTCGACTTCGTCTTCCTTGTTATACGGGAGGAACAGCCGGTGGATCTGGTTGGCGGCACTGATGAGTCCGCCAGACACCGTCTCGTTCAGTGTGACGGAGGTCTGCGAGAGAACCTGGAAGAGCACCTCGTAGGTCGGCGCGAGGCGACGTAGCGATTCGGTCTTACCGAACAGCAGGAGCGCACCCATCAACGGCATCGGGTCCGGATCTCCAACGGTCACCACTCCGAGCGCCCTGGCGAGGTCCAGATCGTCCAGCGTCCCCAATGCGTTGTCCCCGCTGCTACTGACGAGCGTCCGGGCCAGCGCGAACGCTGCTGGATCAAGGTCATCCAACGAGATCCCAGGAACACGGAGAGCCGCATAGTCGTTCTGCCCCGTGCTGGTCGTACGGCTCAGCATCTCGTGCAGCGGGTACGCGACACACTGTGGGCGCCCATCGGGCCCCAACGAGCGGCGTCGATACGTGGCGCGTGCAGTTCCGACAGGGGTGAACGCCTTCTCGACTTCGATGGCGATGACCTCGCGCTCGTCGATCTCGAGCACGGTGACCTCGCATGGGAGTGGAGGTACCGTCTGGTTCGCGATGAGTGCACGCATACGATGAGGATCGGTGCCGCCACTGTGGCGGGGGGCTGCTCCGGTGACGCGGCCGTCGTCCTCGACGCCGAGGAAGAGGGTGCCACCCTCACCGTTGGCAAGGCAGGTCACGTTCTCGACGATCCCGTTGTCGGAATAGCGCTCTCGTCGCTCGCTCTTGAACTCGACGGTGAGAGTCTCGCCTGTTTCGATGAGCGCGCGTGCCTGGTCTGGTTCCATGCCTACTTTTATACAACTTATAAAACTCTACCGCACTCCGAGGTAGAGTTTTAAAACCGGTCTTGGGCACGGCAGCACGCGGCATCAGATCCAGCTCGGCACCCACATCAGGCTGTGCCAGTAGTCGTAGGGCACCGGCATAGCCGTCCAGATCGGGTAGAAGAGCACGCTCACGCCCACGATCACGGCGGCCACCACGCCCGTCACCCAGCCGATGGCGCGGCGTGCGGGCGGGTCGTCGTCGGTCAGGTCCAGGAGCGCGGCGACCACGTGCACGATCGTCAGGACGAGGAACGGCGCGAACACGATCGTGTAGAACGTGAAGATCGTGCGCGAGGTCCCGCCGAGGAACTCGGCCACCGGCCACGAGTACAGGAACCACGGCAGCCAGCCCGCCGCGACCGCCGCCAGCGGGCCGGACGCGCGCCAGTCCCGCTGCATGATCCCGAGCACGAGCGACACGAGGAGCGCGACCGCGCCGAGCCACCAGATGATCGGGTTGCCGAGCGAGGTCACGGCGGTGGCGCAGTCCCGCGCCGCGTCCGCCGGGCAGGGCCCCTGCCCGGGAGAGAGCCTCTCCCAGAAGAACGACGTCGGTCGCGCCTGCACGATCCAACCCAGCGGGTGCGCCGCGTAGTTGTGCTCGGAGTCGAGCGTCGTGTGGAAACCCCACATCTGGTGGTGGTACTGCCACAACGACCGGCCCGACTGCCACACGCCGTCGGCCCAGCCCGGCCACCACCCGGGGGCGTCGTGCCCGTTCACCGCGGCCCAGTCGCGCATGTACCCCATGCGGCTCGCGAACCAGCCGGTCCACGTCGCGACGTACGCCAGCACGACCGCGGGCACCATGACGAGGACGGTCGGCACGATGTCGGACAGGATCCCGTCCTCCCACCATCGCCGGATGCCGGCGGCGCGCCGCGCGCCCAGGTCCCAGAAGATGGTGAGCAGGCCGAACGCCACCACGAACCACAGCGCGGACCACTTCACCCCGCACGCCAGGCCGAGGGAGACCGCGGCCGCGAGCCGCCACCACCGGAACCCGATCCGTGGCCCGTACAGCCCGACCTCGCTGCCCGCGTCCACGAGATGCGCCACCCGGTCGGCCAGCCGTCGTCGCGCCCACTCGCGGTCCATCACCAGGCACCCGAACGCCACGAGCACCCAGAACATGAGGAACTGGTCCAGCAGGCCCGTGCGGGAGTGCACGATCGCCTCGCCGTCGACGGCGAGCAGCAGACCCGCCAGCACCCCGAGCGCCGACGACGCGAACAGCCGCCGCGCGATCCGCACCACCAGCAGCACCGCCAGGATGCCGACCACCGCGCTCGCGATCCGCCACTGCCACGGCTCGGTGGCGCCGCCCGCCAGGCGCATCCCGAGGGCGATCATCCACTTGCCGACCGGCGGATGGACCACGTATTCGGCCTGGTCCGTCAGGTAGGAACTGACATCGCCCGCCTCGAAGGCCGCGTTCGGGTCCTCCGGCCAGGCCGCCTCGTAGCCGAGGCTCGCCAGCGACCAGCCCTCCTTGACGTAGTACGTCTCGTCGAAGACGAGCTTCGCCGGACGGCCCAGGTCCCACAGCCGCGCGAAGGCGGCCACGAGGACGACGGCCACCGTCCCGGCCCAGCCCCAGAAGCGGTCCCGGGACGTGACACCCAGGCGCATCCGGCGCGCGCCGAGCAACTGGGTCAGGAGGCGTTCGCGCGTGGAGCGGCCGTCGCCGACCGGGGCAGGGGCGAGCGCGACCTCGGCCGTCACGTCGGGCGCGGTGTCGGCGGTGTCGGCGGCCACGTCGGTGGGGCCGGCCTGGGGGTCTCGGTTCACGTCGTGCTGGGGCACCGGGCCAGCATAGGGCGTGGGATCGTGGGAACCGTGACATCTTCGACAGGCCAACGGGGTACGACGCCGCAGGGCGCCCTCGTCCTCGCCGCCACACCGATCGGCAACGCCGACGACGCCTCCGGCCACCTGCTGCGCCTCCTGGCCGACGCCGACGTCGTCGCCGCCGAGGACACCCGCCGCCTGCACGCCCTCGCGGCCCGGGTCGGCGTGAAGGTCGGCGGCCGGGTCGTGAGCTTCCACGAGCACAACGAGACCGCCCGCGCCGACGACCTGCTCGACACCGTCGCGTCCGGCGGCACCGTCGCTGTCGTGACCGACGCCGGCATGCCGTCCGTCAGCGATCCCGGCTACCGGGTGGTGGCCCGCGCGATCGAACGCGGACTGCGCGTCACCGCTGCACCCGGCCCCTCGGCGGTGCTCACCGCGCTCGCCCTCTCCGGCCTGCCCACCGACCGCTTCACCTTCGAGGGCTTCCCGCCCCGCAAGCCGGGCGAACGCGCCCGGAGTCTCACCGCGCTCGCGGCCGAGCCGCGCACGATGGTCTTCTTCGAGGCACCGCACCGGATCGCGGACACGCTCGCCGCGATGGCCGTGGCGTTCGGCGACGACCGGCCCGGCGCGGTCTGTCGCGAGCTCACCAAGACGTACGAGGAGGTGCTGCGCGGCGGGCTCGGGGAGCTCGCCGAGCGCGCGTCGGGTGAGCAGCTGCGTGGTGAGATCTGCGTGGTGGTCGCCGGTGCCCCGCCGGTACCCCCGGCGAGCGTGGACGACGTCGTCGGCGAGGTGCTCGACCGGGTGGCGGGCGGCGAACGGCTCAAGACCGCGGTCGCGGAGGTCGCGGAAGCGACGGGGGTGCCCAAACGCGACCTGTACGCGGCGGCGCTGGAGGCGCGCTGACCGGAGGCGACCGGGGCGACCGGAGGGCGGCGGTCACCGTGGAAGGCGACGTGACCAGGTAGGTCGTCCTGCTTTCGCCTTGACCACGCCTCGCCCCTTGTCATGTAGGGGTGAAGTTTTATCACAACTATACGTATGCAATCAGCGAACATGGTCCTAGCGTCGAGTCATGGATGGTCACCCCGGATACTCCCTGGCAGCGGCCGGATTCTCGTACCAGTCCCCCTACGCGCGGCCGGGCTCGCTGGACGAGCTCGCCGGACCGGCGTCGGGCACCGTCAAGGCCGGGTCCCACATCACCGGCACCAGGTACGTGTCGTTCGACATCGAGGACGAGTCCCAGCTCTGGGACCTGTACTCCGTCACGGTGCGCGACGGCACGGTGCGCGACCAGCGAGAGCTCCTGAACAAGGAGGTCCTGCTCCGCATGTGGCCCGTCCTCAACCTGCCGCAGGAGTGCCGCCAGGAGTGGGAGTCGCACTTCGCCGAACTGCGGGTGCGGACTCGGTGGTCCTTCCTCTGACCTCACGCAGCCCGACCCGGTAAGTCTCGGGGCATGTCTGCCACTCTGGGTAAACGGCTGCGGGAGGTGCGCAAGCGTCGAGGGCTGACGCAGCGGGAGCTGGCGAGCGAGTCCGGGACGTCGCTGTCGCTGGACCCCGGCTCGATCCGGCCGGGCGGGCAGGTGCGGGCTGGCTCGTCGAGGAAGCGGCTGACGGGATGACATCGCGATCTGGCTGCCGGCGGCGTACGCCGTCGTGTTCACCGTCCTCCCGGGAGCACGACGGATGTCGCAGTGACACCCCGGGGGCTACCGCACCCGGTCCCCACGGTGGCAGGCTAGGTTCATGGACGACATTCGGCCCCAGACCAGCCGCTTCGTGACGAGCCGGCCCCGGCGGGCGCTCGTGGTGGTGGACGTGCAACCCACGTTCTGCGAGGGCGGCGAGCTCGGCGTCGAGGGTGGCAACGCCGTCGCGGAGCGCGTGGCCGTGTACGTCAAGGAGCACCGCGAGCGGTACGACGCGATCCTGACCACACAGGACTGGCACATCGATCCGGGCGAGCACTTCAGCGACACCCCCGACTTCGTGAACTCGTGGCCTCCGCACGGCGTCGCGGACTCGCCCAACGCGGCGCTGCACCCCGCGCTGGCCGAGATCGACGCGGACGCCCACGTGAAGAAGGGCCAGTACGACCACGGCTACTCCGGGTTCGACGGCGCCGACGACGCCGGCCGCTCGCTCGAGACCATCCTCACCGACGCGGGCATCGGCGCGGTCGACGTCGTGGGCCTGGCCGAGTCGCACTGCGTGAAGCAGACGGCGCTCGACGCGCGCCGCGGCGGCCTCGCGACCCGCGTGCTCACCGATCTGACCGCCCCCGTGTCGCCAGAGCAGGGCGAGCAGGCGCGCGCCGAGATGCGCAGCGCGGGCGTGGAGCTCTTGTCCACCACTGATTTGTAAAGACTGCATTCAGTATTCGGCGCTATGCTCGCGGCCTATGACGGACAACGACGTCGCCGTGGCGATCACTCCAGCCCCCGTCCACGTCGAGCCGGGCCAGGGGGTGGTGAGCCTCGACCGGGTGCGGGTGATCGTGCCCGACGTCGTTCCGGGTGGTGAAGGCTGTGCCGATCCCGGCCTCCGGTCCCTCGCGGCGGAACTGCTCGAACCCGCGGGCCTCACCGTCGTCGCGCCGTCGCAGGCCGACTCGTCTCCCGGCGTCCCGCTCGAGCTGCGCGTCGACGAGACCGCCGGCCCGGAGGCGTCCTCGAACCCGGAGCGGTACACGCTCACCGTGTCCTCCGACGGCGTTCTCGTCGCCGCACCCGGGCGGACGGGCCTCATCCACGGCCTGCGGACGCTGCGCCAGCTCGCCGGCGCCGCCCAGGCCGCCGGGCATCCGGGCGAGGTCGCGGCCGTCGTCGTGCGCGACGAGCCGCGGTACGAGTGGCGCGGGCTCTCCCTCGACATCGCGCGGCACTTCTTCGGGCCCCACGACCTGCGGGCGGTCGTCGACCTGCTCGCCCAGTACAAGCTGAACCGCCTCGGCCTGCATCTCACCGACGACCAGGGCTGGCGCCTGGAGATCCCCTCGCGGCCGGAGCTGGTGGCACGTTCCTCACAGGGCGCCGTGCACGGGGACCAGGGCGGGTATCTCAGCGTCGACGACTACGCCGACCTGCAGGAGTTCGCGGCCGCGCGCGGGATCGTCGTCGTCCCCGAGATCGACGTGCCCGGGCACGTCAACGCCGCGACCCACGCCTACGGCGAGCTGACCCCGGACGGGCGGCCGACCGACACCTACGAGGGGATCGACGTCGGGTTCTCCCGCCTGTACCTCGACCTGCCGGCCACCGAGCCGTTCCTGCGGGACGTGCTGGGCGACGTCGCGCGGATGACCCGCGGGGAGTGGGTGCACTTCGGCGGCGACGAGGTGCACCGGATGGCGAGCGAGGAGTACCTGGGGTTCGTGGAGCTGTGCCAGGAGATCGTCGCGTCTTCGGGCAAGACGCCGGCCGCGTGGCAGGAGGCCGCCGGAGCGGGGCACGGCGACGCCGAGACGGCCGCGGCGGCGCTGGCCGCGGCGGGTGTCGGAGCGGGCGGTGCGGCCGGCGGGGGTGCGGGCGGCGCCGCGGCTCCCGGAGCGGCAGCGGTAGTCGGTACGACGGCGGTGGCCGGGGTGACAACTGCAACCGGTACGACGGCGAACGGCACGACGACGGGCGGCGGAACCGCGACCGCCGTCGTCCCTGACGGTGGTACCGCTCCCGCCGGGTCGCCCGTGCGGGCCGGGACCGTGCTGCACTACTGGGACCCCCGCGCGAAGCCCGACGCGTTCCTGCGCGCCGCCGAGGCCGGCGGCCGGTTCGTCATGGCCCCCGCCGAGCGGACCTACCTGGACATGAAGTACACGCCCGAGCACCCGCTGGGGCTGGAGTGGGCCGGGTTCGTTGAGCTGCGCGACTCCTACGAGTGGGACCCTGCCGCGACGATCGACGGGCTTCCCGCCGAGGCCGTCGACGGCGTGTCGGCCTGCGTGTGGACCGAGACCCTGGTGACGCGGAACGACCTGTTCTCCATGCTGCTCCCCCGCCTCGCGGCCGTTGCCGAGGCGGCGTGGACAGCCCAGGACGGCAAGAACTGGGAGTCCTTCCGGCAGCGGATCGCGACCGAGGCGGCGGCATGGCGCCGCGACGGCACGGCATACCACCCCACCCCGCAGGTGGACTGGTAGCGGCCTCCGCCGAACCGCGAGACCACCAGCCCCCGAGCTCGCCGAACCGCAAGATCAGCCCGGCACCGATTGCCGAACCGCAGGATCGCCCCGACACCGCCCGCCGAACCGCACGTTGAATCGTATAAACCGCCGATTGGCACGATTCAACGCGCGGTTCGCCGGCAGCCACCGGAACCGGGCTGCGGTTCGGCTGGACCGGCGCGGCCTCAGTCGACCGTGATCAGGAGCGGTGCCGCGGGATCCGACGGGAGGGGCGCGCCCGTCGGCGGGCCTGCCCAGCCGGTGGCGGCGCGCTTCGGCAGGCCGGAGACGACGTCGTACCACACGCCGCTCGCCGTCGTTCCGCCGTCGACGGGGCCCGCCGCGGCGAACACCGTGACCACCTCGGCGCGCGGCTTCAGCGCGGCCCGGTCCGTGATCGACGACGCCGTCGACTGGTGCACCACGACCATCGCCTGCGGCAGCCCCTGCGCGGACACGATCCCGGCGACCCGGTCCACCACGGCCTGCAACTCCGCGACCGGGACTTGTCCCTCGACGTCCGCGCCGTTGCCCGGCACGCGGAACTCGGGGTGCAGCGCGAGTCCGACCCCCGGCCGCGCAAGCAGCGGTTCGAGCGTGTCGATCTGGGCGGCGAGCGGCCGATTGCCGGGCACGACGTCGAGCAGCACCACGATCCCGGCCTCGCGCAGCGCGCCCACCACGGCGGTGAGGTCCTCGACGGGCAGCGGGTCCAGGTAGTCCCCGTCCACTCCCGGATCCGACGACTTCACGCTCGCGGCGACCGACACGACCGGCACGCCCCCGTACGCGTCCACCGCCGCGCGCGCCTCGTCGGCGGCCGCCCCGGTGACGGCCGGGTCCGCCCCGGCCGGCGGCGTGAACGACGTCGCGACATACGTCTCGCCGGCCAGGCGCTGCGTGCCGTGCGGGTAGGTGGCCCCTCGGC
Organism: Myceligenerans halotolerans; assembly: GCF_054782975.1. Lineage (NCBI taxonomy): Bacteria > Bacillati > Actinomycetota > Actinomycetes > Micrococcales > Promicromonosporaceae > Myceligenerans > Myceligenerans halotolerans. Next base: position 250,660 of record NZ_BAAGRL010000012.1, on the reverse strand, counting down.
GCGCGGCCTCGACCTGCCAGGTGAGACGGTCCTGATCGGTGAACCCGGGACCGATGGCGACGACGCCGAGCGGGTCCGCGGACATGATCCGGCTGATCGCCGCCTTGCGCGCACCGGGATCGCCGCCGGGGACGACGAGCGGGACCGCGCCCGCCGCCCGCGCGGTCCCGATGGCCGCCTCCTGACCGTCCGCCGGATCGATCAGGAGCATCACCTCGGAGAGCTGGTCCGGCTCCTCCACGTCGGGAACCTGCTCGCGCAGGGTCCGGAGCCTGGTGGGGTCGATCATCCCGGCCTCGGGAAGCGTGACCTCGGTCCCGGCCGACGACGATCGCACCGCCGCGCCCGTTCCGACCGACGTCCCCTTGCCCCCGGGCTCCACGGACTCGACGGCCTCCTCGGCCGCCTCGCTCACCGCGTTCGGGTCGAAGCGGACGACGTCGCGCTCGCCGGCCACGGCGGCCGCGGCCGCCACATCCCCTTCGTCGCCGACGACGACCAGCGACTCGACGCCCAGCCGCTCCAGCTCGTTCCGCAGACCGGCGGCGTCGATGACGCCACCCTCGAGCAGCACCGGTGCGGCGAGCGCCTCACCGGTCGCGGCGGCGGTCATGCGGTCGGCGGCGTCGTCGACGGCGGCGAGCACGGCTACGGGTGAGTGGTCGAAGAGGGACTGGCTGGCGTGGAGGGCGAGCTCGGCGGGCTCGTCGGAGACGAGCGCGAGAACGCCGTCCTCGGGCGCGCGCACCGCGGGCCGGGCGTCGTCCGACGGGGCGCCGGAGCCCTCGGCGCTGGGAACGGAGCACCCGGCGAGCGCGGTGGCTGCCAGGGCGGTGACCAAGGCGGAGGCCGCGATGCGAGTTTTGACGAATCGGGCGTTCCGGTGATCCACGCGACATATCTTCCCGCACTCCACGGAGGCAGGTTCCCCGGGTTGGTGAATTGTGAGTGAAAGTTCGCACGGACGCCCCAACGATCACGGTGAGACCTGGGCCTGCGGATCCGCACCACGGAGCGGCACGACGACGCCCTGGTGCGCATGGTCGACCAGATCGAGGCACGCCTCACGTTCGTGCGCATGACGGCCGGGGCCGAGGCCGAGTCCCTGGGCGTCGACCTCGCGGCGGCCCCGCAGATGATGAGCGCGGTCCGCGACGCGATCGCCGCGGGCACCCTGGGCTACGCCCTGCTGATCGCCGAGCGATGAGCGGCCCACCTCCGGACAAGAGGCTGACGCCCCGCGCTCCGTCCTCTGTTGTCTGCGAGCCATGCAGTTTCTTTCCGTTTAGCGGCCTGAAACGAAAGGAACTGCATGGCTCACAAGCAACGGCCCGACCTGACCAAGTCCCGACATCCCGGCGGCAGTCAGCGCCGCAGCGTCAGGTGCGTGACCTCCGGCGTGTGCCGCACGGTGGATTCCGAGAACTCGATGGGCGGAACGCCGTCGAACACGCGCGTGCCGTCGCCGAGCGTGAAGGGGACGATGTGCAGCCGCAGTTCGTCGACGTACCCGGCGGCGAGGTACTCGTTCAGGGTGGTGGCACCGCCCGCGATCGACACGTTCCGGTCCCCGGCGGCGTCCCGCGCCTGTTCGAGCGCGGACTCGATGCCGTCGGTGACGAAGTGGAACGTCGTGCCGGTCATCTCCAGCGGCTCCCGCCTGTGGTGGGTGAGGACGAAGACCGGCGCGTGGTACGGCGGCTCCTCGCCCCACCAGCCCCTCCAGTCGAGGTCCCATTCCCCGCGCCCGGGCGAGAACATGTTGCGGCCCATGATGAACGCCCCGGCGTCGAGGATCGCGTCGATCTCGGCGCGGTGGTCGTCCTCGTGCTCGAACATCCAGGGGTGCAGGCGTTCACCCGCGACCACCCCGAACGGGTGGTCGAGCGACTGATCGTGCCCGGCGGAGATGAGGTCGGTGGACACTCCGATATCAGCGGTGATGATTCCCATGTGAGGTCCGACGACGGGCCGCACGGAAACTCATCGGTGTGCCGGCGATGAGTGAGTGCGCTCACGAAAAAGTCCGCGGCCATGGGAAAGACTGCCGCTGTGCCTCGCCGAGTGCGGCGGCGCATTCTGGGACCATCCGGAGCAAGCATCCGCAGCAAGGGGATCGGCCGCGACAGGTCGCGCGCGCCATCCGCACACCGCGAGGAGAGGAAGCCGAGATGAGCACCACGGAGCAGGCAGAGGTCGTCGTCGTCGGGCTGGGGGTCGCCGGGGAGGCGGTCGGCGGCGCGCTCGCGAAGGCGGGCGTGGACGTGATCGGCATCGAGGACAACCTGGTCGGGGGCGAGTGTCCCTACTGGGGCTGCATCCCCTCGAAGATGATGATCCGCGCCGCGAACCTGCTCGCCGAGGCCCGGCGGATCCCCGGGATGGCCGGGGACTCGACGGTGACGCCGGACTGGGCGCCGGTGGCCCGCCGCATCCGCGAGGAGGCGACCGCCGACTGGGACGACACGGCCGCCGTCGACCGCTTCGCCGACGCCGGCGGACGGTTCGTCCGGGGGCGTGCGGAGATCCTCGGGCCGGACCGGGTGCGCGTCGGGGACACCGAGTACACCGCGTCCCGCGGCCTGGTCGTCGCCACGGGCACCGAGCCCGTGGTCCCGCCGATCGAGGGCCTCGCCGACACGCCGTTCTGGACCAACCGCGGCGCGATCGAGGCCGAGGAGCTCCCGGCGTCGCTGATCGTGCTCGGTGGCGGCGCCATCGGGCTGGAGATCGCACAGGCCTACGCCCGGTTCGGGGTGGAGGTCACCGTGGTCGAGGCGGCGGACCGCATCCTGCCCATGGAGGAGCCGGAGTCCTCGGAGCTGATCGCGGACGTCCTGCGGGCCGAGGGTGTCGCCCCGCACGCCGGCTCCCCGGTCACGCGCGTCGCGTACGACGACGGCCGCGGGTTCACCGTCACCGCCGACGGCATCTCCGGCGACCTGCGTGCCGAGAAGCTCCTGGTCGCCACCGGCCGTCGCCCGCGCCTGACCCCCGAGACGCGCACCGCGCTCGGCGTCGCGCCCCGCGGCGACCTGGTCGACGACCGGCTCCGGGTCGCCGACCGCGTGTGGGCGCTCGGCGACGTGGCGGGCAAGGGCGCGTTCACCCATGTAGCCACGTACCACGCCGACATCGTGGTGCGGGAGATCCTCGGCCAGGACGGCCCGGCCGCCGACCATCGCGCGCTCCCCCGGGTGACGTTCACCGACCCGGAGGTCGGCGCGGTCGGGCTCACCGAGGCCGGCGCACGCGAGGCGGGGCTGACGGTGGCGACCGGGATCCAGCAGGTCTCGTCCACCACCCGCGGCTGGATCCACAAGGCCGGCAACGAGGGCTTCGTCAAGCTGGTCGCCGACACCGACGCCGGCCACCTCGTCGGCGCCACCGCCGCCGGGCCGCACGGCGGCGAGGTGCTCGGGATGCTGGCACTGGCCGTCCACGCCCGGGTCCCCCTCACCGAGCTGGACTCCATGATCTACGCCTACCCGACCTTCCACCGCGGCATCCACGAGGCCCTGAAGAACCTCGCGGCGGCCGGCTGATCCCATAGCTGCTGATCGGGGTTCAACAGGGTTTCGAATCCATTGAAGAGCGCCGGAAGAGGGACCCCCGCCCTACTGAACCGCCAACCAATACGGTCCCCGGTCAGGCGAACGTGCCCAGCCAGGTCGTGAGCGCGTAGAGGGCCGCATAGGTCGCGACCGCGATGGCCAGGGCCGCCGCCAGCTTGCGCCACGCGCCCCGGGCGCCCGCGACGCTGCACTGGTCGCGGCGCCGCAACGCCCAGACGACCAGTCCGGCGAGCACCGCCAGGCCGGCCAGCCGGAACCACCAGGCGTAGCCGTCGTAGAGGTCGGTGGCCCAGGTGAACGCCGTCGCCGCGCTGACGACGCCGATCAGCGCGAGCACCGTCGGGCCGACGCAGCACAGGATGCCGGTCAGCCCGGCGATCACCCCGATCCGGACGGCGGGGAGGCCCTTCGGCGGTGCGGGTGCGTCGGTCCTGGGCGTGTTCGTCATACCCGCCATCCTGCCGCGAAGCGCGCCGGGCCTTCTGTAAGCACGAGCACTCACCGGCCTGCACAACCGACAGCCGCGAACCGCATCAGGTCGACGAGGACATGCGACTCGAAACCAGCGCCTGCGCCGGCGGTCGACAGCCGGTCGGAGGTCGACGGTCGACGGTCGGTACTCGGCAGCCGACGATCAGTGGCCGGGCCGGCTCAGTCGATCAGTCGCGTCTCCGGCTGGAAGCCGACCCAGGCGAACCAGAAGGTGTCGAGGTGCGTCACGGGCTCCAGGGTCTCGCCCTTCAGCGGTCCTGCCGTCGCGCGTCCCAGGACGTTCCAGGCCGATCCCGTCTCCTCGTCCTCGAACCCCGCGCCGGCCGGGCGGAAGGTAAGGGCGCGCCCGTCCGCCGTCGTCGGCTCGAAGACACCGACAGTGCCGACCTCCTGGCCGTCGACGATGCGATCGGCGTCCAGCGCCGAGGCCTGGCCCTCCCGGTGCCAGAGCACCAGGTCGCGGCCGCCCACCTCGACCTCGAGCACTCCCGACTCGGCGAGGAGGGCGCGGCGCACGGCCACCGCGTTGCCGTCGGACTCGATCCCGACCACCCGTTCCTTCACCGGAAGCCGGGGATCCTCGGTCGGGGGCTGCACGAGCAGGCGGCCGTCCGGGTCGTCGTACCCGGGGTACGGGTTGCGGCCGTAGTCGCGCGAGAAGCCCGTGTCGCGGGTGAGCACCAGCGCGTCGGGGTGGTCGCTGCGGAACTGGCCCCAGCCGACCGCCCCCATCGGGATCGCCACGAGCTGCGCCCCCGTGAGGTGCCCCACGGAGGCCTGACCGGTGAGCTGCGGCCACAGCGACTCGGTCTGCCGGTCGTACATCACCAGGTTGTCGATGTAGAGCTTCCCGGACGTGCCGAAGTCCAGCACCTCGCCGTCGACGGTGCGCTCGAACGCCACCCCGGAGTTGCACAGCGGGCAGTAGGTGACCGCCACGGGCACGCCGCCGACCTCGTCGTTCACGATCTCGTGCCACGTCATCACCTGCAGGGGGTAGGCCCGGGTCTCGTCGGCGACGGTGAGGGACAGCACGGGCTCGTCGTCGTCCAGCCAGTCCACCTCGCCGGCCGGCTGGAAGACGGGGTCGTCGATCGCGGGGATGCCGTCGGGCGGTATGCCCCCGGACGCGAGGTGGTCCAGGTCGATGAGGGGCTCGGGCAGGTCGGGGTTCTGCGGGTAGTCGAGGGCCGACGGCGTGTCGTCGTCGACGCCGGACCCCGCCGCGGACCCGGACTCGCCCGCCGTGCCGGACCCATCGCCGGCCGGCTCCTCCGGCGCGGCGCATCCGGCGAGCGCCACGAGCAGCGCCGCCACCAGTACCAGCTTCCGGACCATGGCCCCCACGATCCGCTGCCACACGGCGACACCTCTGTAACGCCCATCACTATCGCCCAAAGTCACCGAAACCCGTGGTCAGCGCTACGCCCGCGCCGCGTGACGGTCACCGTGGACCGGCGACAGCCGGCCGACGTCATCGGACTGTAAGGACGCTCACCGACAATCCGCCCAGTTCCGGGAGCAGACTGTGTCTATGCGTCGGATTCTCGCACCCTTGATCGTCAGCGTCCTGTTCCTCGCGGGCTGCGCCGCCGGGACCACCCCGGGCACGGAGACCGGCGACGACGCCGGCGCGAGCCCGGAAGCCCCGGTCGGCACGGACGCCGACTCCGGCACGGACACCGACTCCGGCTCGGACACCGGCGACGGCGATGCCGCCGACGCCGGCTCGGGGGCCGACGTCGACCCGGCCGCCTGGGACTTCTCCGCCGAGACGCTGGACGGCGGCACGTTCGACGGCACCTCCATCGCCGGTACGCCCACCGTGCTCTGGTTCTGGGCGCCCTGGTGCCCGACCTGCCGCGCCCAGATCCCGACCGTGACCGGCCTCGCGGAGCGGTACGACGGCGAGGTCGAGTTCGTCGGCGCCGGCGGCCTCGCGTCCGGCGACGAGATCCGCGACCTGGCCGACGACATCCCGCACATCACCCACCTCGTCGACGTCGACGGCGTGGTCTGGTCGAAGTTCGGCGTCACCGCGCAGTCCACCTACGCCGTGATCGACGAGAACGGCGAGGTCGTCGCGGACGGCTACCTGGACAACGGCACCCTCGAGGACCTCGTCGCGGACCTGGCGGGCTGACGTGCCCAGCGCGGACGCCTTCGCGGTGGCCTTCGGTGCGGGGGTCGTCGCCGCTGTGAACCCGTGCGGGTTCGCGCTGCTGCCCGCCTACCTCTCCCTGTTCGTCCTCGGTGAACAGCGGTCGCGACCGGCCGCCGTCGGACGCGCGATCCGAGCAACGCTCGCCCTCACGCTCGGGTTCGCCGGGGTGTTCCTCCTGTTCGGCCTGGCCGTCGCGCCGGTCGCGGCCGCCGTCCAGGCCTACCTGCCCGCGTTCACCGTGGTACTCGGGCTGGTGGTCGCCGCGGCCGGCGGATGGCTGCTCGCGGGGCGCAGCCTGCCCTCGATCACGATCGGCCGCCGGCCCGGGAAGCAGGGGGCGCCGACGGCGGGCTTCGGCTCGATGACCGGGTTCGGCGCGTCCTACGCAATCGCCTCGCTGGGCTGCACCGTCGCGCCGTTCCTCGCGGTGGTGGTGACCGCGTTCCGCGTCGACTCGCCGCTGGCCGGGGTGCTGCTGTTCCTCACCTACGCGGGCGCGATGGGCTTGATGGTGGGGACGGCCGCCGTCGGAGTCGCGCTGGCCCGGGACGGCCTCATCGCGCGGGCGCGACGGTCGGGCAGCTGGCTCCCGAAGGCGGGCGGCGCGCTGCTCCTGGTCGCGGGCCTGTACGTGGGCTGGTACGGCTACTGGGAACTGCGGGTGCTGCACGCGGGCGCGGACGCGGATCCCGTGGTGGCGGCTGCGGCGACCGTCCAGCAGTTCCTCCACGAGATCGCCCCGTGGATCGCCTACGCGGGCGTGGTCCTGATCGCGGCGGTTCTCGTCGTCGTGGCGATCCGGCGCGTACGCCGCCGCTCCGGATCGGCCCGCGCCCCTCGGTGACGTTCTCCGGCCGCGGCCATCCGACTGCTGCGCAGCTACGGCAGCTCTGACGCACTGACCAGTGATCGCACCTCGTATCGTGGACCGCGACGACGGGGAGGCACTGTGGGCGATGCGTTCGCGACCGCGAAGGAGGCGGCCGATGACGAGTCGGTGGTCGCCTTCGGGCGGTTCCTGGGGGCGGCGAGCCGGCTGGAGCACGTGCTCGGCCGGGAGATCGAGGAGCGGTGCGGGATCTCGCACCTGATGTTCGAGGTACTGCTGATCCTGGCCCGCGCCGGGGAGCCCGGCCTGTCGATGCGCACCATCAGCCGCGAGCAGGTGCTGACCACCGGCGGAGTGACCCGGCTGATCGACCGCATGGAGGTGGCGGGCCTCGTGGAGCGCAGCGACAACCCCGCCGACCGGCGCGGCCGCATCGTGCGCCTGACGGCGGCAGGAGAGGCGAAGACCGTCGAGGCGAGCAGCGTGCACCTGGCGAACATCCAGCGGTACTTCCTGGAACCGCTGCGCGCCGAGCACCGCGCCGCGTTCGCCGAGAACCTGCGGATACTCAGCCGCTCCGCGGGCGAGGCGGTCGGGCGCCTGCGATAGCCGGCAGGCCGGTCCACACCGGAACTCTTCCAGGGAATATCTGATTGGTCAGATACTGTTCAGTCAGACGAACGGCGCCGCATCCGCGCGGTGCCCGGCCCTGATACGAGGAGCAACCATGACCGCACTCGAGTTCACCCTTTTCGACCTGGACTTCCCTGCCGGGAACAAGGCCAAGACCGCCACGCTCGTCGCCGGCGAGACCGAGGCGATGCTCGTGGACGCCGGCTTCACCCGCGCCGACGGCCATCGCCTCGCCGCCGCCGTCCTCGATTCCGGCAAGGCCCTCACCACCGTCTACATCAGCCACGGCGACCCCGACTTCTACTTCGGCGCCGAGGTTCTCGCGGACGCCTTCCCGCAGGCCCGGTTCGTCGCGACCGCACCGGTCATCAAGCACATCCAGCACTCCTACGAGGGCAAGCTCAAGGCCTGGGCCACCTCGGGCGTGAACCTGCCGACCCGGCTGATCGACCTGGAGGTCCTCGGCGGCGACATCACCCTGGAAGGGCACCGCTTCGAGCTTCGCGGCGGAGCCCCTGGCCTGGAGGACCGGCACTACCTGTGGCAGGCCGAGCAGCGGGCGGTTCTCGGCGGCTGCATGGTCTTCGCCGGGCAGCACGTGTGGACCGCCGACACCGGCGAGGCCGCTCGCGCCGTGTGGCGCGGCGTGCTCGACGAGATCGAGGCGCTCGACCCGGACCTGGTCGTGCCCGGCCACCGCGCGCCCGGCGCGCCCGCCACCGTCGAGGCCGTCCGCTACACCCGCGAGTACCTCGAGCAGTTCGAGGACGTCCTCAAGACCTCCGCGGACGGCGCCGCCGTGACCGCCGAGCTCGTCGAGCGTTACCCCGGCGCGGAACTGCTCGTCGCCGCACAACTCGGGGGCAAGGTCGCGAAGGGCGAGATGGCATGGGGCTGAGCGACTTCGCGACCTCGATCGAGCCGCGTGACGTGGTGCGACGCCAGTACCTGGCGTCCGCAGCCGGGGACCTGGAGGCGCTGCGCGCGACCCTCGCCCCCGACGTCGAGTGGACCGAGATGGCGGGCTTCCCGCTGGCCGGCACCTATCGCACGCCCGAAGGCGTCACGACGAACGTGATGGAGCGGCTGGGCGCGGACTGGACCGACTGGGCCGCCCACGACGACACCTACGTGGCCGACGGCGAGAACGTCGTGGTCCTGGCCCGCTACACCGCGGTCAACAAGGCCACAGGCAAGCCGATCGACGTGCGCGTGGCGCATCACTTCACGGTCCGGGGCGGGCTCATCGTCCGCTTCGAGCAGTTCGTCGACACCGCCAAGGTCCGCGACGCGATGGCCTGACAGCGAGGGTCGCTTCCGCAGCCTGAACGTGCTGGACCGCGGGCCGGTGGTCGTGCGTGTGACGCGTGGCCCGACCGCCCCACCCGAGCCTTGTCCGCCCCGCGCGGACGGATGGTCGGTCCGATGCCGCGGGGCCGCTCCCTCGGGTCCCACTCCTCGGCATCGGGCCGATCGTCGCCCGAGGTTCCGCCAAAGGTCGTAGGCCGATTTCCGACCTCCGCCAGTCGTGCGCGGCAGGGCCCGCCGACGACGCTGGGTGCACTCGAACCGAAGCCCCTTTGCGGGGCGAGAGCACCCAGGAGGACACATGCACGCCGCCACCACGGACCGCCGTCGGGCACCGGGAATCCGACCACCCCTCCCGGCGCGGATCGCCGCCGCGCTGGGCGCCGCCGCGCTCGTCGCGACGACGGCCGCCTGCGGCGGTACCCAGCCTGAGTCGTCCAGCGCCGGATTCGGCTCGCACGCCGGCGCCGCGTCCGCCTCGCACACAGGCGCGAGGCCTGGCGTTCACGCAGCCGCTGCGTCCGGCGCTCATGCAGGCACGACGTCCGGCACTCAGGCAGGCACGACGTCCGGCGCCGAGACCAGCACGCTGTCGGCCGCTCAGGCAGGTACGACGTCGGGCGCGGGGTTGGGCACCGTGGCCGCCGTCGCCGAGGAGCTGACCGCAGCGAACGTGGACGCCTGGCTCGAGGAGAGGCTGCCCGCGGCCATGGAGGCCAACGAGATCGCCGGAGCCTCGGTCGCCGTCGTGCACGACGGCGAGGTCGTCACGACGCGGGGCTTCGGGCAGGCCGACACCGGCGCGGACGGCGGCGCGCCGGTCGACGCGGACGCCGACACGCTGTTCCGGCCGGGATCGGTGTCCAAGGTCTTCACCGCCACCGCCGTCATGCAGCTCGTCGAGCAGGGAGACCTGGATCTCGACACCGACGTCTCCGAGTACCTCGACTTCGAGATCGACCGGAACTTCGACGCCGACCTCACGCTGCGGCACCTGCTCAGCCACACCCCGGGGTTCGAGGAGCGCATCGGCGGGCTGATCGGTTCGGGCGACGGACCCGCGGATCTCCGGCAGGCCCTCGTGACCGACCCGCCCGAGCAGGCCTACGCCCCCGGGACCACGCCCGCGTACTCCAACTACGGCAACGCGCTGGCCGGGTACATCGTGGAGCGGGTCAGCGGCGAGTCGTTCGAGGGCTACGTCGACCACCACATCTTCGAGCCGCTGGGGATGGAGTCGTCCACGTTCCGCCAGCCGCTGCCGGACGAACTGCGGGACAAGATGTCGCAGGGCTATGCTGACGCCACCGGCCCGGCCCAGCCCTTCGAGATCGTCGGCACCCCGCCGGCCGGGGCCCTCACCTCCTCCGCGAACGACATGGCGCGGTTCATGCTCGCGCAGCTCGGCGCGGTCCCCGAGGAGAACCTGCTGCTGAACGACGCGACCCGGGAGCAGCTGTACTCCCCGGCGCTGACCGAGGCCGACCTCGGCAGCTTCGCGGGCGCCCAGCGCATGACCCTCGGGCTCTTCGAGGAGGACCGGAACGGTCACCGGATCGTCGGCCATGGGGGCGACACCCAGTTGTTCCACTCCCACCTGCAGCTCTACCCCGACGACGGCACCGGGTTCTACATCTCCGTGAACAGCTCCGGTCTGGACCCCCTGGTGACCCACGAGCTGCGCATGGACCTGCTGGAGGACTTTGCCGACCGGTACTTCCCCGCGGACGGCACCACCGGTGAGGACACCGCCGACGACAGCGCCCGCACGGGCATCGACACCGTGACCCAGCGGGAGAACGCCGAGCGTCTGGCCGGGACGTACGTCGCGGCCCGCGGCTTCCACAGCAACTTCCTCGCCGCGCTCGCCCCGGTGATGAGCTACAAGCTGAGCGCCCGCGACGACGGCCGCCTGGCCATGAACCCGGACCCGGGCACCCAGCGGCCGGCCGTCTACGAGCAGATCGGCGACGACGTGTGGCAGGAGGTCGACGGGGAGCGCAGAATCGCGGTCCGGACCGAGAACGGTCGCGTCACCGGCATCGCGCACGACTCCGCCTTCACGATCCTGCCGCTCGCGGCCGAACGCGAGGCGGGCCTGCCGATCCTCCTTGCCGCCACCGCCGTGCTGCTCCTCTCGCTCCTGGCCTGGCCCGCGGGTGCCGTCTGGCGGCGGATCCGCAAGCTGCCCGCCCCGGACCCCGCGGGACGGCTCTGGCGGGCGCTGACCCGGGTGGGTGTCGTCAGTGCGCTGCTCGCCGTCGTCGGCTGGTCCGTGGCCGTACTGAGCATCATGGAGCTGGTGGAGGTGCCGTCCTCGGCGATCCGAGGGCTCCAGGCACTTCAGGTGGTCGGCGCGCTCGGTATGGTGCCGGCGGCGGCCGGACTGGTCGGCGCGATCCGGCGACGGGCCGGCTGGCGCCGGATCGCGGGACCGGCGGTGGCGCTCGTGGCGCTCTCCGCGGTCACGAACTTCGCGATCATGTTCCACCTCCTGTCCCCGAACATCTCCTACTGAGACGGACTGAGACAGGATGAGTCCCGTGCAGTCACCGCCCGAGGAACGCCAGACACGCCGGGTATACCGGCAGGACGCCCTACTGGCCGCTGTCGTCACCGTGATCACGCTCGGAGTGGTCATGATCATGGTGCGGCTCATCGACGCGGACCCCGACGTCAGTCTGTCTTCCGCGCAGTACTGGGCGGTCGGTGTCCTGTCGTGCGCGCAGGCCCCGTTCCTCGCGCTGCGCCGCTCCCTGCCGATGGCGACGCTCCTGGCCGTCGCGGCGTGCCAGGTGGCGCTCGTCGCCGTCGCGCCGGAGGTGATGTCGCACGGGATCGCGCTGCTCGTCGCGGCGTACACCGTCGGGTCGCGCACCTCCACCACGACCACGCTCGCCGTCCTGGTCCCGGCCGTGCTGGCCCAGACCGCGATGGTGGTCGTGGCGGCATGGGGGCGGCCGGACCTGGCCGCGCTCGTCGTGAGCCAGACAGGGTCGGCGCTGATGGCCTACGGCGGCGCGGCGTTCGTCGGCAGCTATGTCGCGACGCGCCGCCGCGAGCGCGAACTGGAGCGGAGGAGCGCACAGGCCCAGATCGCGGCGCAGCGCGAGCGCGCCGAGACAGCCGTCGCGGCGGAGCGCGGCCGGATCGCCCGCGAGCTGCACGACGTCGCGGCCCACCACCTGTCGGGCATGATCGTGCAGGCCTCCGCCGTCGACCGCCTCATCGGCCGGGACGACGACGCCGCCCGCTCGGGCGCGGCCTGGATCCGCTCGCAGGGCAAGGCGACCCTGGAGAACCTCCGGCAGGTGGTGGGTCTGCTCCGGGACGACGCCGGCGTCGACGGGAACGCCCCGGTGCCGGGACTGGGCGCGCTTCCGGCGCTGGTGGAGGAGGCCCGGCGGGCCGGCACCGACGTCGTACTGGAACGGACGGGCGAGGCTCTGCGGCTGCCGCCGATCACGGACATCTCCTGCTATCGGATCGCCCAGCAGGCCCTGACCAACGTCCGGCAGCACGCGCCGGGCGCAGCGGCGCGGGTCCGGCTCGCCTACGGCCCGCGGGCGGTGGAGCTGGAGGTGGTGAACGGCCCGGCCGCCCGCTCCCCCGCCGAACTCGCGGGTGGTGGAGGGTCCGGCCTGATCGGCATGCGCGAACGCGCCGGCCTGATCGGTGCCGACCTGGCCGCCGGTCCGGCCGCCGACGGCGGCTGGCGGGTGCGGCTGCGACTCGCGGTCTCGCACGACGACGGGCTGTCGCGGGAGAGGGTCGACGGGTTCCCGGGTACGGATGCCCATGGTCGACCGGAGGCAGGGCGCGACGACGGCCGCCGGAGAAGCCGGCACGCCGACAGCCGCCGCGGTGCCGGGCCCGGCACCGGCCGGCCGGGCGACGAAGGGACCGGCAGCAGCCGTCCTGGCGCAGGACACGACGACGAGACGGGGGATCTCGCATGATCAGGACGCTGCTCGTGGACGACCAGGCGGTGGTGCGCGCCGGCTACCGGGTGCTGCTGGAGGACGCCGGGGACATCGAGGTGGTCGGGGAGGCGTCGAACGGCCCGGCCGCGGTCCGTGAGGCGGCTCGTCTACGACCGGACGTGGTCTGCATGGACGTGCGCATGCCCGGCGGCGACGGGATCGCGGCGACCCGCCAGATCCTGGCAGCCGCGAACACGATGGATCCGAACGGCGCAGACACTGGCGGCAGCGGTCCCGGCGGAAGCCGTCACGGCGCGGGGCCCGACGACGGAAGTCCCGGCGGCAGCGGTCCTGGCGGCGGCCGTCACGGCGCGGGGCCCGACGACGGAAGTCCCGGCGGCAGCGGTCCTGGCGGCGGCCGTCAGGGCGAAGGCCCCGGTGGTGGCGGTCCTGGCGACGGCCGTCAGGGCGACGGCCCGGCGCCCGTGGCGCCCGCGGTTCTCGTGGTGACCACCTTCGACCTGGACGACTACGTGTTCGGGGCCCTCGAGGCCGGCGCGAGCGGGTTCCTCCTCAAGGACTGCGAACCGGAGGAACTGATCACGGCCGTCAGGAGGCTCGCGGCGGGTGAGGGCATGGTGGACCAGGCCGTGACGCGGCGGGTGATCACCGAGTTCGCCCGGCGGACGAGGAGGACCGCAACCGCGCCCGGCCCGGCCGCCGCGCTCACCGAGCGGGAGACCGAGATCGTGCGGCTCCTGGCGAGCGGCATGTCGAACGCCGAGATCGCACGCGAGCTGTACGTGGAGACGAGCACGGTGAAATCCCACCTCGGGCGCGCGATGACGAAGATCGGCACCCGCGACCGCGTGCAGACGGTGGTGTGGGCCTACCGTCACGGCCTCGCCGAGCTCTGACGAGATCGTCCGCCCGCACACCTTTCGGCGCCGACGACATCGACTGACGAAGTTGGTGACGAACCACGAGCTTGCTTTCGCTTCGACCCCTTGAAGCGCAAGCAAGCTCGTGGTTCGTCGACTACGCCGTCACGGCTTGCCGGCGCGGTCCTTCGTACGCCTCGGGGTCGAACCCCTTGACGAGCAGCCGGCCCGCCAGGCCGATCTCGAAGAGGGCTCCCGGGATCAGCATCACGAGGCTGATGTGGACGCCGAAGATCTCCGCGGCGGACCCGGCCGCGTGCGCGGCGTAGCCGACGAGGCCGAGACCGGCCAGCCAGCGCGGCACCAGGCGGGTCCGGTACAGCAGGGCGACCAGCACGAAGGCGCCCACGGACAGCGTCAGCTGGCCCGCCTGGTAGCCGAGCTCGTTGGCGTCGAGGGCCAGGTGGGCGAGCGCCGTCGCCCAGCCGTCGCCGGCGGGCCCGGCGGCCGCGCTCTCCCGGGCCAGGGGGATGAGCAGCAGCACGGCGAGCGCTCCGGCGGCCATGAGAATGACCTGGATGATCATCGCCGCGAGGTAGGCCAGCGCCGTCTTCCTGCCGTACTGGTCGACCACCGGGAAGAACAGGACCGCCTTGCCGATGTCGACCGCGGTGTTGAGCAGCATGAGGAAGGCGCCGAGCGCGAGGAGCGTCGCGTGCGCGGGGACCGAGGCGAGGAAGTCCTCCCCGTCGGCGACGGAGGTCACCAGGGCGTTGCCCGTCCCGTACATGAGGAACCCGGCGAGGAACAGGCTCCCGATCAGCCGGGAGGTGAGCATGCGCGCGTCCAGGCGCGGGGGCGTGGTCAGGGTGGTCATGGCTGAGTCCTTCTCTGGGGGCGGGTGAGGGCCCGCGCGGCGTCGTCGTACCCGGCACCGTGCGGCGGTTTCGTACTAAGTACTAATGCTACCGTACACAGTACGAAGCCCTGAGAGAGCCCGTGACAGATCCGAGAGAACCCCCGACAGAGGCACGATGACCGACCCTTCGAACCCCGCGACGCCGTCCCGGACGCGGCTGAGCCGCGCACGCGTCCTGGACGCGGCCCTGACGGTCGCCGACCGCGACGGACTGCAGCGGCTCACCATCCGTTCCCTGGCGAACGAGCTGGGCGCCCGGCCGATGTCCGTCTACCACTACGTCTCCGGCAAGGACGAGCTTCTGGACGCCCTCGTCGACGTCGTCTTCGAGGCGATCGACTCCCCGGATCCCGACGGCGACTGGCGCGAGGAGATCGGCCGGAGCGCGCACTCGGCGCGTGCCGTCCTCCGCGAGCACAGCTGGGCGATCGGCCTCCTGGAGTCCCGCGCCTCCCCCGGCCCGGCAACCCTGCGACATCACGACCGGGTCCTCGCGTGCTTGCTGCGATCCGGCTTCTCGACCGAGCTGACGGCCCACGCCTACGCGCTCGTCGACAGCTACGTGTACGGCTTCGCACTGCAGGAGGCGTCGCTCCCGTTCGACGGTCCGGGCGCCGCCGGGGACATCGCCCGGCCGATCATGGAGCAGATGGGCACCGGCGAGTACCCCGCGATGGTCGAGATGGCCACGAACCACTACCTCCGGCCGGGCTACGACTGGGCGGACGAGTTCGGCTTCGGGCTCGAGCTCATCCTCGACGGACTGGAACGACGACGGGGCTGACGGCTCACGCCGAGCGCTTGCGCGGCGAGCCTGCGCGGCGAGCCTGCGCGGCGAGAGATGCCAACCGAAGGTGGCACCGGGGACGAGACCCGCGACCTGGGTGCCCGGAGTCCGACGCCCGGTCCGGCGGCCGGTCCTACAGCCGGTCGTCCTGTTCCTCCGGGTGTTCGTCTTCCGCTGCGGCCGGTGCGTGCATGCCCCCGATCCGTTCCGCGAGGGCCGGGAACAGGAGCACCGAGAGCACGCCCGCGCAGACCAGGGCCGCCGCCTGGGCCTCGTCGAGGGCGCCGCTCGACACGCCCGCCGTCGTGATCACCACGACGAGGGGGAGCGCGGTCGACGCCATCGTGGAGAGGGCGAGCGCCTCACGCCGCGGGAGGTCCCGCCGGTGGAAGAGGAAGGTCGGGACGCCGCGGACCACCAGGAGGAGCACGAGGAAGATCGGCACGCTGACGAGGACCGCCGCGTCGGAGACCAGCGACTGGACGTCCAGACCGACTCCGGTGACGACGTAGAAGATCGGGATGAGGAAGCCGAACCCGATGCCCTCGAGCCGGGAGCCGACGATCCGTGCCTCCGCGGGGTCGCTCGACCTGAGGAAGACATGCACGAGCAGGCCGGCCGTGAACGCGCCGAGCACCGGGTCGAGCCCGAGCCACTCGGTGATCGCGAACAGCAGGATCACCAGGAACACGCAGAGCCGGACGGCCACCTGCGAACTCGTCCCCAGCGTGGCCGCGACGAGGCGGCCCAGCCGCGGATGGCGGGGCCGGCGCGCGAGCCACGCCCCGGCCAGGGCTAGCGCGGTGAACGCGCCGAGTACGGCGAGCGTGTGGGCGGGCCGCTGCCCGCTGAGCACGAAGGCGATGGCGAGGATGGGGCCGAACTCCCCGATGGTCCCCACCGCGAGCACGCCGTCGCCGAAGCGCGTGCCGCCCAGGCCGGCGTCCCGGACCAGCGGGAGGACCACACCGAGTGCGGTGGTGGTCAGCGCGAGCCCCACCACCAGGCCGGTCTCCGTCCCGCCGACGACGAGCCCGAGGCCGAGTCCCGCCCCGAGCGAGACCAGCCAGCTCCAGGTGGCCCGCCGCAGCGGCCCGCCGACGACGCGCCCGACCTCGATCTCGTACCCGGCCAGGAACATGAGGAACGCCAGCCCGAGATCGCTCAGCGCGTCGACGACGTCGGTCCTCTCCACCAGGCCGAGCAGCGCCGGCCCGAGCAGGACGCCCAGCAGGATCTCGAAGACCACCGCCGGCACCTTCAGCCGCGGCTCGCCGCGGTCGGCGAGGAACGGCGCGACGACCGCGGCGAGCGTGATCAGCGCCAGCATCATCAGGCTCTGCTCGTCCACCGGCTGCCCCCTCCGTCCGCCTGCCCCTCCCCAGCATGCTGGCCGCGGCGCCGGGCTGCCATCCGGGAGGTCCCCTGTGAACCAGGAGGTTCCTTACGCCCCCGGGGCCTGGAGCGTAAGGAACCTCGTGGTGTGCACGGACCCCTGACTCAGGGGACCGGCCGCTCCTCGCCCGCGAGCTCCGTCGCGCGCAGCCGGAGCGCGTTCTCGAGCTTGAAGATACGGATCGTCGCCGGCTCCAGCTCGGGGAAGGCCGTCTCCCCGACGGGGACCACCTCCGGGCGGTCCACGTGGTAGGTCTTGCCGTCGAACTCCAGGACGGCGGATCCGGCCGCCCGCAGGTTGCGGAGCCAGTCGGTATCGGGCCCGTAAGGCAGCTCGACGGCGAACCCGCCGGGCTCGGGGCTGGGCCCGATCGGCGTGACGTACTCGCGGCCGCTCGTGCGCCCCCGGTGGCGCAGCAGCCCCATCGTGGCACCCTCCTTGCCGGCGGTGCGTAGCTGGGCGCGGTTGGTGACGGATCGGTTGAAGCGCCGCACCGCCCCCAGGATGCGCGGGTTCTGGGTGCGGACGCCGATCACCACGAACGCCATCGCCGCGGCGAGCAGGACGGCGACCGTCCCGACGACCACGCCGAGGACCGTGAGGACCGTGAGAATCACGCTCATCGCGACCGCCCCCCACGCACCAGGAACCAGATGCCGAGTGCGACCTCGCCCAGCAGCGAGCTGGCCACGAGGATCCCGGTGAGCACGGTCAGGAGGACGGCGCCGTCGGGCAGGAAGAGGCGGGCGACGCCGTCGGCCGCGTACGCGAACCCGGCCACGAGCAGGACGACGCCGAGGAGCGACGGGGTGGCGCGATCGCGCAGGACGATCAGGCCCAGCACGACGAGATGGGCGGCGAACACGACGAGGCCGACCCGCCACGTCGCGGTGAACTGTCCGAGCGCCGCGTGGGCGGCGGCGTCGTCGGGGGCGGCGCCGGTGGCGATGCCGAGTGCCGTGGAGAGGTGTCCGACGGCGGTCGCGAGGACCGCCGCGTAGGTGACGCGGAGCCAGGCGGCCAGGGCGGGCAGCTCCCGGTGTCCGCTGCCGAAGAACCGCCACACGGCCCAGGCGAGCACGACGTCGAGGATCACGACGAGCAGGAACGCCGTGATCGCCAGGCCGAGAAGCACCTGGCCGTCGGCGATCCGGTCGGCCGCACCCGCGGCGCCGGTGCCCGCGAGGCCCAGGAGCGTGGCGTTGGCGGGGAGGGCCGCCACCGCCATGGCGAGCGTGGAGACGCCCGCGACGACGGCGGCGTCGCGGGGATAGGTCGTGGTGCCCGGTGGAGCGGCACTGGTCATGGTCATGGTCCTGATCCCTCGATCGCAGTTTATCTTGTAAACATGTTTACCTTGTAAGCGTAGCCGTCCACAAGTCCTCGGAGGGATGAATCGTCGGAGAGAATGCGATGGTGACCGAGACACGGAACCGGCGTCGTCCCCTGAACCGCGCCCGCGTGCAGGCAGCCGCCGTGGAGGTCGCCGACCGGGACGGCCTCAAGGGCATCACCATGCGGTCCGTCGCCGACCTGCTCGGGGTCGAGGCGATGGCGCTGTACCGGCACGTCTCCGGCAAGAACGACCTGCTCGACTCCCTCGTCGAGGTCGTCATCGCCGAGGTCAACGACGCCTGCGACGCCCTCCCCGCGCCCGAGGACCCGGCCGACTGGCGCACCAACCTGCGCCGCCGCATCCTCACCGCCCGGGACACACTGCTCCGGCACCGCTGGGCACCCGCCCTGATCGGCTCGCACGGCACGATGGGACCCGCGCTGATGCGCTACCTCGACGAGTTCGGGGCGATCATGTCCGCCGGCGGATTCACCCTCGACACCATCCACCACGCCCTGCACGCGTTCGGCCCGCGAGCGCTGGGCTTCTCGCCCGAACTCTTCGAACCCGAGGCGCCGGCGGTCGTGGAGACCGACCTGGACGAGGAGGCGGCGCTCGCCGACCTGGCCGCGATGGCCGAGAGTCTGCCCTTCCTCGCGCAGATGGCGCAGCACCTCGCCCACGAGGCGTCCACGACGCTCGGCTGGTGCGATGACCAGGCCGAGTTCGAGTTCGGGCTCGACGTCATGCTCGACGGCCTGGAGAAGCGGCTGCACCGCTGAGTCCGGGCCATCCCTCCCCTGACGACCGCATAGGGTTTCTCACCATGGACGACGACATCGCGGCCCAGGTCCCCGCAGCCCCCACACCCCGGCAGACCAGCCGCGCGCTGGCCCGCGCCGAGCGCGGCGTCGCACTGGACGTCGAGGAGACCGCCGCGCTGCTCGCCGCCAGGGGCGAGGAACTGGACCGGCTGTGCGCGGTCGCGGCGCGGGTCCGCGACGCGGGCCTGGTCGAGGCGGGCCGGCCCGGCACGACGACGTACTCGCCGAAGGTCTTCATCCCCGTCACCCGGCTGTGCCGCGACCGCTGCCACTACTGCACCTTTGTGGAGACGCCGGGCCACGCCGCCCGCGAGGGCCGGGAGCCGTACCTGTCGCCCGACGAGATCCTCGCCATCGCCGCCGAGGGCGCGGAGCTGGGCTGCCTCGAAGCGCTCTTCACGCTCGGCGACCGCCCCGAGGACCGCTGGCCCGAGGCCCGGCAGTGGCTCGACTCGCGCGGCTACGACTCGACCCTCGCCTACGTGCGCGCGATGGCGATCCGCGTCCTGGAGGAGACCGGCCTCCTCCCCCACCTCAATCCCGGCGTCATGAGCTGGGAGGAGATGAACCGCCTCAAGCCCGTGTCCCCGTCCATGGGGATGATGCTGGAGACCACCTCCCGGCGGCTGTACGAGACGAAGGGCCTGGCGCACTACGGCTCGCCCGACAAGGACCCGGAGGTCCGGCTCCGCGTGCTCGAGGACGCGGGACGGCTCGCGATCCCGTTCACGTCCGGCCTGCTGGTCGGCATCGGCGAGAACCTCACCGAGCGTGCCGAGACGATCTTCGCGCTGCGCGCGAATCTCCGGCGCTACGGCGCGCTGCAGGAGATCATCGTCCAGAACTTCCGCGCCAAGCCCGACACCGCGATGCGGCACAGCGACGACCTCCCGCTCGACGAGTACCGCGCCGCGATCGCGGTCACCCGGGTCGTGCTCGGCCCGAAGGCGCGCATCCAGGCTCCGCCGAACCTCGTCGACCTGGCCGAGTGCACCGCCCTCCTGGACGCCGGGATCGACGACTGGGGCGGGGTCTCGCCCCTCACCCCCGACCACGTGAACCCCGAGCGCCCCTGGCCGTCGCTCGACCGCCTCCGTGAGACCGTCGAGCAGCACGGCTTCACCCTGCGCCCGCGGCTCACCGTCCATCCGCGGTACGTCCTGCAGGGCGAGCCGTGGCTCGACCCGCGCATCAGCGCCCACGTCGCGGCCCTCGCCGACGACGACGGTCTGGCGCGGCCCGGCGTGAAGCCGTCCGGCCTCCCGTGGCAGGAGCCCGACGGCGGGTTCACCGCCGCCGGCCGCACCGACCTGCACGAGACGGTTGACACGGAGGGCCGCACGGCCGATCGCCGCGCCGACTTCGACTCGGTCTACGGCGACTGGCAGGGCCTACGAGACGAGGTGGCCCACCGGAACCAGGCCGCGACGGCTGCCGACCACGCCATTTTGCGCGATGGTCGCGCTTCCACCGCGCAAGATGGCGTGGTCGACCAGGATGGCGTGGTCGACGGCGGCGGGGCTGACGGCGGCGGGGCTGACGGCACGACGACGGGCTCCGCGACAACGGCATCAGCGTCGGCATCGGGACCGGAGGCGGGGTCGGAGTCGACGCCCGCATCGGGGTCGACCGCTGCGGCGGCGACCACTCGTGCGGTGGCGATCAGCGCCGAGGGGAAGGCCGCGCTGGCGGCGGCCGAGCGGGATCCGGGCGGGTTGTCCGACGAGCACGCGCTGACGCTGATGACCGCCGAGGGCGAACTGCTGGAGCGGGTCGCGTCGTTCGCCGACTCGCTGCGGCGCGACGTCGTCGGCGACGACGTCACCTACGTGGTGAACCGGAACATCAACTTCACCAACGTCTGTTACGTCGGCTGCCGGTTCTGCGCCTTCGCGCAGCGCCGCAGCGACGCGGACGCCTACTCGCTGTCCCTCGACCAGGTCGCCGACCGGGCGGAGGAGGCCTGGGGCCTCGGCGCCACCGAGGTCTGCATGCAGGGCGGCATTGACCCGCAGTTGCCGGCGACCGGCTACTTCGACCTGGCCCAGGCGATCAAGCAACGCGTGCCGGACATGCACGTGCACGCGTTCAGCCCGATGGAGATCGTCAACGGCGCCTCACGCACCGGCCTGAGCTTCGAGGACTTCCTCATCAAGGCGCGCGAGTCCGGCCTCGACACGATCCCCGGCACGGCGGCGGAGATCCTGGACGACGACGTGCGCTGGATCCTCACCAAGGGGAAGCTGCCGACGAGCACGTGGATCGACGTCGTCTCCACGGCGCACCGGGTCGGGCTGCGGTCGAGCTCGACGATGATGTACGGGCACGTCGACCACCCGCGGCACTGGGTCAAGCACCTGCGCGTGATCTCCCGCATCCAGGACGAGACCGGCGGGTTCACCGAGTTCGTGCCGCTGCCGTTCGTGCACAACAGCTCGCCGATCTACCTCGCCGGCGTCGCCCGCCCCGGCCCGACCGCGCGCGACAACCTCGCCGTGCACGCGATGGCCCGGATCATGCTGCACGGCCGCATCGACAACATCCAGACGAGCTGGGTGAAGCTCGGCGTGGACGGGACGCGGCGCATGCTGCGGGCGGGGGTGAACGACCTGGGCGGAACGCTGATGGAGGAGACGATCTCCCGGATGGCGGGCTCGGAGCACGGCTCGGCCAAGACCGTCGCGGAACTGGAGGAGATCGCGTCGGGCATCGGCCGCCCGGTCCGTCAGCGCACGACGACGTACGGCGTGCCATAGGCCCAACGGGACGGCGGGCCGGTCGGCCGTGTGGTCACTCCGTCAGTCACACGGTCGTGTGGCCAGCCAGCCGTTCGGCGTGTGGTCGGGGGTTTGGCGTGTGGTCGGTCAATCACTTGACCGACCACACGCCAAACCCCCGACCACACGCCGAACGGCCGACCACACGTGGGCCGCATCTACCCGCGTAGGCCCGGCGACACCTTCTCCCGTACCCATTCGTGGAACTCGCCGATGTGGTGCTCCGCCGGGACCAGCACGCCCCCGTCCGTGTAGAGGGCGGAGGCCATGGACGGCTGGGTCTTCTCGCAGGCGTCGAAGTCCTGCCGGTTGACCCGGTCGAACAGTTCGACCGACGCCGAGACGTCGGTACCCGACTCCACGACGTCGCCCACGAACAGCCAGTCGCACTCCAGGACGGTCCGCTCGGCCGAGACCGGGAACATCCGCAGGAAGATCACGTGGTCAGGGACCATGTTCACGAACACGTTCGGCCGGATGGTGATCGCGTAGTAGCGGCGTTCCTGGTCCGGCGCGATCGTCGGTAGCTGCCCGACGCCGGACGAACCGTCGACGGTGAACCCCTCGACGTCCTCGCCGAACTCCGCACCGTGGTTGACGAAGGCCTGAGAGGCCCAGCCCTCGGCGAACTCGGGAAGCACGTTCGTCAGCTCGGGGTGGATCGTGGCGCAGTGGTAGCACTCCTGGAAGTTCTCGATGATCAGCTTCCAGTTCGCCGCGACGTCGTAGGTGATCCGGCGCCCGACGGCCAGCTCGTCGATGTGGTAGTTGTCGAGGTGGTGCACGTCCCCGAGCCGGGTGACGACCTCGCCCAGCACGGTCTCGGTGAACGACGGCGGCTCGTCGGCCAGGCACACCCACACGTAGCCCAGCCACTCCCGCACCGCCACGGCGCGCAGCCCGTACCGGTCGCGGTCGACGTCGGGCATCCTGGTCAGGTTCGGTGCCGCGACGAGCTTGCCGTCCAGGTCGTAGGTCCAGGCGTGGTAGCCGCACTGGAACGTGCGCCCGCTGCCGGACTCCTCGGTGCAGACCCGCATCCCGCGATGCCGGCACACGTTGTAGAACGCGCGCACCTCGCCCCGCCGGTTCCGGCTCACGACGAGCTGCTCGCGGCCGACCTGCACCACCTTCCAGTCGCCGGGCCTGGCGAGGTCCGCGCTGCGCACCACGCAGTTCCAGCTCTTCTCGAAGATGTGTTCCTGCTCCAGCGCGAAGATCTGCGGGTCCGTGTAGTAGCGGCCGGGAAGGGTCGGCATCAGCGACCCTTCGACCGGGCTGTCCAGTTTGTCGATGATCATGCCGCGCTCTCCTTCTCGAGCAGGACTCCGGGCTGGGGTTCGGGCACGGGCATGGGCTGGGGAACGGACCGGCGCCGCATGCGCGACCGGCGCCACCGCGTCACCTCACGGAGGCGGTTCATCCCGAGCACGGCGACCTCCTCGCCGTCACGCTCGTAGACGATCAGCAGGTCGCCGCCGGTGACCGAGCCGTCGCGGATCGTGGCCCGGTCGGCGCTACTCGGCTCGCCGGCGACCTGGATCGTGGTGCCGTACTGCTCGGACCAGCAGTACGGCACCGGGGCCGGCGGCGGTTCGTGGCCCAGGATCGAGGCGGCGGCGGCAGCCGCGTCGTCGACGGCGTCCTGCCAGTGCCCCGCACGGCCATGGGTGGCCCGC
Organism: Myceligenerans halotolerans; assembly: GCF_054782975.1. Taxonomy (NCBI): domain Bacteria; kingdom Bacillati; phylum Actinomycetota; class Actinomycetes; order Micrococcales; family Promicromonosporaceae; genus Myceligenerans; species Myceligenerans halotolerans. The sequence continues at coordinate 227,137 of NZ_BAAGRL010000012.1, read as the reverse complement.
TGCGCGCAGTCGCCCACCGCCCACACGCCGTCGGCTCCGGTACGCCCGGCCTCGTCGCAGAGCACCGCGCCGGACAGCCCGAGCGGCACCCCGGACGAGGCCAGCCATCCGGTTGCCGGCCGGGCGCCCACTCCCGCGACGACGAGGTCGGCCTCCACGAGCCCGCCGTCGGCCAGGGACACGCCGCCGACCCGGCCGGACGCCCCGGGGACGAACCCGGTGGCCCGGGCCTCGTCCACGAAGCGCACGCCGTGACGTTCGTGCAGCGCCTTCAGGCTCAGGGCGGCCTCCGGCCCGAGGCGGCTCCGTAACGGGTACGCCTCCGGGCCGACGACGGTCACCGAAGCGGCGCCGAGCGCGGTGGCCGTGGCCGCCGTCTCGAGTGCCACGAACCCGCCGCCGATCACGGCGACGCGGCGGCCGGCGACGCCGTCGGACCGCAGCGCCTCGGCATCGTCCAGCGTGCGCAGTACATGGGTGCCCGGGAGCGCCGGGCCGAGGCGCACGGCGTCGGAGCCGGTGGCGACCACTATCGCGTCCGCGGCGAAGGCGCGGCCGTCGGCCGTCCGCACCACCCTGTCGTACGAGTCGAGCGCGACGGCGCACGTCCCGCGGACCCAGTCGGCGTCCAGCGGGTCTTCCGGGTCGTCGAGCGCCAGGTCGGCCGCGCCGATCGTGCCGGCCAGGTAGGCCTTGCTCAGCGGCGGCCGGTCGTAGGCCGGGTGCGGCTCCGCGCCGATCACTGTCAGCGCTCCGCCGTAGCCGGCACGGCGCAGCGCGTTCGCGGTGTGGAAGCCGGCCAGGCCACCACCCACGACGAGGACACTCGCCGGGGCGCTCATCCCACGACCATCCCGGGCGGGAGGTTCGGCTCCAGTGCGGAGAGCTCGACCCACACCTCACCGCCGCGCACCTCGACCTGGTGCACCCGGACCGGCTTCTTCGCGGGCGGCTGGTCGACCTCGCCGGTGAGCAGCGAGAACGAGCTGGTGTGCAGCGGGCACTCGATCCGGCAGCCCTCGACCCAGCCTGCGGCCAGGGACGCGTCCTGGTGCGTGCAGGTGTCGTCGACGGCGTGCACGGTTCCGTCCTCGGTGAGAAAGATCGCGATCGGTGGCTCGAGCGCGTCGATGCGCAGCCCTTCGCCGGGTACCAGATCGTCCAGGAGACATACGCGTTGCATAGGACCTCCGATCAGGCTATTGTTGCGCTATGCGAAACACGATTCGCAGTGCACAACGTTTTGCGCAATATTCTGCGGTGCCCCAGGCCGCCGCCGTCAAGACGTGCGGCGGCTCACCTCAAACAATTCACATGCCCGTAACGTGCCGAAAGGTCGCTTCATGAAGGCGACGACCGCCGACCCGACGCCCGTGCAGTCCGTCGACCGCGCGGTCCACATCCTGGAGCTGCTCGGCAACAACGGCCCGATGGGGGTCAGCGAGGTCTCCCGCCACCTCGGCGTGCACCGGTCCACCGCGTTCCGGCTGCTGGCGACCCTGGAGGGCCGGCACCTGGTGGAGCAGGAGTCACACCGCGGCCTCTACCGCCTCGGCCTGGGCCTGCTCCGGCTGGCCGGCTCGGTGAGCGCGCAGGTCGACCTGGTCCGCGACGCGCAAGCCTGCTGCGACGCGCTGGCCGCGCAGCTCAACGAGACCACCAACGCGTCGGTCCTCGACGGCGAGGCGGCCATCAACATCACCCAGGCGCTCGGCAGCCAGCTGGTCGCCGTGGTGCGCGACGTCGGCCAGCAGACGCCACTGCACGCGACCTCGACCGGCAAGGTCCTGCTCGCCCACACGCCCGAGGACGTCCAGGCGCGGCTCGTCCGCGGCAAGCACGAGCGGTTCACCCCGGCCACCATCACCGAGCCGGAGGCCCTCCGGTCGGAACTCGCCACGATCCGCGAACAGGGCTGGGCGGCGTCGCACGAGGAGTGGCAGGCGGGTACCAACGCGGTGGCCGTGCCCGTGCGCGGCCAGGGCGGGAACGTCGTGGCGGCGCTGTCGGTGACCGCCCCGAACTTCCGGATGCCCGAGGACAGCTTCCCCAAGTTCGCGGAAGAGCTCGCCGAGGGCGCCGCTGACCTGGGGCGCCGGCTGGGCGGCTGGGCCTCGGCGGAGCAATAGGCCGCTGCCCACCCGTGCGGGTTGGTGGTCCGCGCCGTGACCTCCGGTTACGGAGGCGTAAAACCCTCGCCGAGTCACAGCGGCCCATTGTGGGGATGGCATCGCCGCCCCTACGATCGTTGCGTATCACAACACCATGTTGCTATATGCGCAACAACCGCAGGAGGCAGCCGTGAGCAGTCGCGCGTCAGCACCGACCCCGTATGCCCAGCCACGGATCGTCGTCGTCGGCCTGGGCGTGGTCGGGGCAGCCCTCGCCGACGAACTGGTACTGCGCGGGATGCGGTCGGTCACCGTGCTGGAGCAGGGACCGCTGTACGAGACCGGGGGTTCCAGCTCGCACGCGCCCGGCTTCGTCTTCCAGACCACGCCGAGCCGGGTGATGAGCACGCTCGCCCGGCGCACCCTGGACAAGTTCGACGGCCTGGAGCTGGACGGCGCCTGGCTCTCGAAACGCGTCGGCGGACTGGAGATCGCCCGCACCCCTGAGCGACTGCGGGACATGATGCGCCGGCAGGGACTCGCCTCCTCGTGGGGCATCCCGTCCGAGGTGGTCTCGCCCGAGGAGTGCGCGCGCCTCTGGCCCGGACTGGACCCGGCGACCGTCCTCGGCGGCTTCCACACCCCGACCGATGCCGTGGTCAAGGGCGTCCGCGCCGTGGAGTGGCAGGCGCGGCGAGCCACGGCCGGCGGAGCGACGATCATCGGCGGCACCCGCGTGACCGGCATCCGGACGAAGAACGGCCGGGTCACGGGCGTCGAGGTGCTTCCGGTCCCGGCGCCCGACGGCACGACTGCCGACGGCACGACTGCCGACGTTGTTCCGGCCGATGTCGTGATCTTCGCCGCGGGGCTGTGGGGCCCCGCGCTCGCCCGCGACCTCCTCGGTTTCGAGCTGCCGATGATGCCCATGGAGCACGGCTCCGGTCGCAGCACCCCCGTCCCCTCCCTGACCGCCCTCGACGACGACGTCGAGGTGGCACGCCCGATGCTGCGGCACCAGGACTTCGCGATGTACCTGCGCGAGTGGGGCAGCACGATCAGCGTCGGCGCCTACGAGCATCGGCCGATCCCCGTCGAACCGGACCGGATCGCGGGCGCCGACGAGTTCGCCCGCACCGGAGTCCACCCGGCGATGCACCCGCTCACCCGCGAGGACTTCGAACCGACATGGCAGGAGGCGCAGACGATCCTGCCGGGCCTGCGCGAGTCCCGCCTCGACCTCGCGAACTCGTTCAACGGCATCTTCTCCTTCACGCCCGACGGCGGGCCCATGCTCGGCCCGGTACCGGGCACGGAGGGACTCTGGCTCGCCCAGGCGGTGTGGGTGACGCAGTCGGCCGGCGTCGGCCAGGTGATGGCCGACTGGATCACCAGCGGCGACCCCGGCATCGACACCCACGGGCTGGACTTCCGGCGGTTCGACCCGCAGGTGGTCAGCCACGACTTCACCGTCGAGCGGGCCGAGGAGGCCTACGACGAGGTCTACGACGTCGTGCACCCGAAGGCGCCCACGCTGCGGCTGCGCGGCCTGCGCACTCCCCCGTTCCACGACCGGCAGCAGGCGCTCGGCGCCGTGTTCGGGGAGGCGAACGGCTGGGAACGGCCGCTCTGGTACGAGGCGAACGCGACGCTCCTCGAGGGGATGCCCGACGGCGCGGCGGACGGGACTTCCGACGGCGCGGCGGACGGAACGGACCCGGTGGCCGGCCGGGACGCCTGGGCGGCGCGGCACTGGTCGCCGATCGCGGCCGCCGAGGCACGCGCGACCCGGGCGGCCGTCGCGATGTACGACATGACGGCGCTGCCCCGGATCACCGTCAGCGGCCCCCGCACGACGGCGTTCCTGCGGTCCCTGCTGTCCACCGACGTCGACAAGTCGGTGGGGCTGATGTCGTACGCGCTGCTGCTGGACGAGCAGGGCGGCGTGCTCTCCGACGTGACGGTCGCCCGGCTCGGGCCCGAGGAGTACCACCTGGGCATCAACGGCCCGCTGGACGTCGCCTGGCTGCGCGAGCACCTGCCCGCCGACAGCGCCGTGCAGATCCACGACGCCGGGTCCGGGGCCTGCGGGATCGGCCTGTGGGGGCCGAACGCCCGCGATGTGCTGGCCGGGCTCACCACCGAGGACGTCTCGAACGAAGGGTTCCGGTACTACCGGGCGCGGCGGATGCGGATCGCGGGCGTGCCGGTGCTGGCGCTGCGGCTGAGCTACGTCGGCGAACTCGGCTGGGAGCTGTACGCGCCCGCGGAGTTCGGCCGCCGGCTGTGGGACGCTATCTGGACCGCCGGGCAGCCGCACGGCCTGGTCGCGGCCGGGCGCCGGGCCTTCGAGAGCCTGCGGCTGGAGAAGGGCTACCGGCTCTGGGGCACCGACATGACCCGGGAGGACAGCCCCGCCGAGGCCGGGGTCGGCTTCGCCGTGCGGCCCGCCGCACGGCAGTTCACCGGCCGGTCCGCGCTCGCCGGCCGGCCGGTCACCCGGCTGCTCACCTGCCTGACCCTGGACGACCCGCGCCGGGTGGTGCTCGGTTCGGAGCCGGTCTACCTGGACGATCGCGTGGTGGGGTACGTCACCAGCGCCGAGCAGGGATACACGACGGACACGTCCATCGCGTACGCGTGGCTGCCGCAGGAGCTCGCGGAGCCCGGGACCCCGGTCGAGGTCGAGTACTTCGGCGAGCGCCTCCCCGCGACCGTGACCGCCGAACCGATCTTCGACCCGGAGGGGAAGCGGATCCGCTGATGCAGCACTTCGACGTCATCGTGGTGGGGGTCGGGTCGATGGGCCGGTGACCGCCTACCGCCGACCGCGGGCGATCACCGGGGCAGGCGGGCGACCACGGGTGATCGCCTACGGCCGGCCGACCCGCTCCCCGTCGACGTAGAGCTCCAGGTCGGCGGTCTTCTCGGGCCAGAAGCAGACCAGACCGGCGAGCCCCGTCGACTCCGGCAGCGGGGTGTCGTACCCCCAGACCACATCGGCGAGCTGCGAGCCCCCGGCGTCGATGGTCCAGTACGACGCCTCACCCTTGTAGGGGCAGTGGCTCGTGGTGTCGGTGGGGGTCAGCAGGTCCATCCGCACGTCGACCCGCGGCAGGTAGTAGCGGGGTACCAGCCCGGTCTCGGTCAGGACGACCGGCCGGCTCGACTCCGCGACGACCTCCCCGCCCACGACGACGCGGACGTGCCGACTGGACGGCAGCGCGTCGATGCGCACGTACGGGCTGCGCGCGTGGGTGTGCAGGACCTCGTCCTCCTCGAGCCAGGTGTCGAAGGCCGACCAGGTCAGGGCGAACGCGTCGCGCATGGCCTCGACCGGGGCCTCCGGATAGCGCTGCGCGGCGCCGGGAAGCGTGCGATTGCCGATCACGACGTCGAACAGCTCGGTGGGTCCGAGGGCCTTGGACCGCGGGCCGTGGGACGACGACGGGCGCACCTCGACCTCCAGGTCCTCGGGCGCGAAGAGGTGCCGGGGGTAGTAGGAGTGTTCCCAGACCAGCAGCGGATCGACGGCGTCGGCGACGAGCTCGCCCTCGCTGTAGGCGCGGATCCTGGTCCGGCCCCGCTGCACCGTCCCCGGGGCGATCACGAACGGGTTCTCGATGATCTCGGACATCTCTGTCACCTCTCGTACGGTCCTCTGCGGGCGCCCGGCATCCCGGGCGTCTCTCCTCCCGACAACCTGGCACGCCACCATCCTGTTCCGCCGGCCTCCAGTCGGTAAGCGTCCGGTAAGGCCCCGCCCGGCAACCACGGTGGTCGGCAGTTCGTCGTGAGATCGGCAGTTCGGGCTGCCGATCTCACGACGAACTGCCGACCACGGACAGCGACGTACCCGCATGCCGGGACAGCATCCAGGGATGGCTCCCCCGATCCGGCACCGGATCGTGAGACCGATCCGAGGGCGTATGTCCGGCCACCTAGCATCGGCCCATGTCTGACACCCCCATCGCCGTCATCGGACCCGGCGCGATCGGCGGCCTCGTCGCCGCCATGCTCGACCGGGCCGGGCACGACGTCGTCGTGATCGCCCGTGAGAGGACCGCCGCGCAGATCGCGGAGCACGGCTTCGACCTCGAGACCGACAGGTTCGGCACCTGGCACGCGCCGCTCACCGCCGCGACGGAGGTCCCGCACGGCGCCCGCGTGGTCGTGGCGGTCAAGGCGGAGGGCGTCGCGGCCGCCGCCGAACTGCTCGCCGGCGCCCGCCCCGTCGAGGTGGTCTCCCTGCTCAACGGTCTGGACCACCTCGACGTGCTGCGCTCTGCCCTGCCCGGCGTGCACGTCGTCGGCGCCACCATCGCGGGCGAGACGCTCCGTACCGGAGCGGGCGAACCCGGCCCGCTCCGGGTCCGGCACCGCGGTGACCTCCTGCGGGTGGTCGTGCCCGACGGCGCCGCCGGGCTCGGCGTGGTGACCGCGCTGCGCGACACGCCCATCGACATCGTCACGGGCGGGACCGACGCCGAGGTGCTGTGGAAGAAACTCCGCTTCCTGGCCCCGCTCGCGCTGCTGACGTCGGCCTGGGCGACCGCGATCGGGGACGCGCTGACGCGCGATCCCCGGCTGACATCGGACCTGCTCGCCGAGATCGCGGCGACCGCCACCGCAGAGGGCGTGCCGACCACGGGCGAGGAACTGCACGGCATCCTGAGCGGTTTCCCGGCGCCGATGCGCTCCTCCCTGCAGGCCGACATCGAGGCCGGCCACGCGGGCGAGCTCGACGCGATCGGCGGAGCCGTGCGGCGCCGGGCCGAGGCCCACGGCATCGAGGCGCCGGCGCTGGACGACGTCATCGCCAGGATCGAGGCACGGATCCCCACCACCTAGGCGATCGCGCGGGTAAGGGCTGGCTGCTGAGTCCTCGACCACGCGGTTGGCACCACGACCACGAGGTTCTGTCGCATCGGCCGAGGGAGCCGGTCGCCAGGCTCGTGGTCGCGTCGCCGAGCTCGTGGTCGCGGCCTCAGCAGCCCTCCGATGATCCGAAAAGGACGTGCGGATCGCCCGCCCCGTGCGGTCTGATCGGACGATGACGATCGTGCTGGGCAAACCGGGTGTGGACGAGCTGGGCGAGGCCGTGGGCGCGCTGCGCCGGTGGCAGGACGACGAGGCGGCGATGCAGCTGCATCCGGGCGACCTGGGCTGGTACTGGCGGTTCGGCGCGGTAGCGACGGCCGCGGCGGTCCGGACCTGGAGCCGGGAGGGGCGGATGCTCGCCGTCGGCCTGCTGGACGGACCCCGGCTGCTGCGGCTGACGACGGCGCCGGACGCCCGGCGTGACGAGGATCTGGCGCGGCAGATCGCCTCCGACGTGGCCGACCCGGATCGCGGCGTCCTGATGCCGGGCAGAGGCGGCGTCGAGGCGCCCGAGGACGCGCTCGTCAAGGACCTGCTGCGCGAGGACGGCTGGGGCGACGACGAGCCGTTCACCCCGCTGCGCCGCGACCTGACGGAGCCGGTACCGGACCCGGGTGTCCGGGTCGAGACGGCCGGGCCGGAGAGCGCGCAGGACCGGGCCACCGTGCAGCGGGCGGCGTTCACCGGCTCGACGTTCACCGACGAGCGCTGGCATGCGATGGCCGCCGGCCCGCTGTACTCCGATGCCCGGTGTCTGATCGCGTACGACGACGCGGGCCACGCCGTGGCGGTCGTGACGGTGTGGTCGGCCGGCCCAGGAAGGCCCGGACTGGTCGAGCCGATGGGCGTGCATCCCGAGCATCGCCGTCAGGGGTACGGCCGGGCGATCACGGTCGCCGCGGCCGCCGCGCTCCGGGAGCTGGGCTCGTCGAGCGCGCTCGTCTGCACCCCGACCGCCCAGCCCGGCGCCGTCGCCACCTATCTGTCGGCGGGCTTCGAACGGCTCCCCGAGAGATGGGACTGCTGCCGGAACGGTTAGACCGGGAGCAAATACCACAGGCACCTTCGTTCGATGCGTTGTCCGGCGCTACAGTTCACCCCGTGATCTCACCCGGGACAGGAGCGCTCCGTGCACTGCGGATACTCCTGCTCGCCGTCGTGACGGTGGGACTGTCCCTGGTCTCGCACCTCCTGGCCGGCGGCGCACACCCCGGCACGGTGCCGCTCGCCGTCCTCACGGCGCTGACCGCCCTGGCGATCCGGCCGCTCACCCGGCGCGAGATCGCCATGCCACGCCTGATCGGCGTGCTCGGGGCCGGGCAGGTCGTGCTGCACGTCGCGTTCGAGCGGTCCGCCGCTCTGTCCGCGGTCCCCGGGCCGGCGCACCACCATCAGGACACGGCGACGACGCCGTGGATGATCGGCGCGCATGCCGCCGCGACGCTGGTGATCGCCGTCGCCCTGCGGCACGGTGAGGCCCTGCTGTGGCGGCTGTGGGCGTGGCTCACGGGCCACAGCCTTCCCGGCGAGCCACGCGTCGTGCTCGTCACGACGCCTCCGGCGCACGGCTACCTTCCCGAGGTGCGTCCGGCGTTCGCCGGCGGCCCGCCCCGGGGGCGCGCGCCACCCGTCGCGGTCTGACACCTCGACCACCGGCCGGGCGCCGTCGTACGTCGTCGTACGCCGCCGGGCCGGAGCATGCCGCGTGGCGCGCGAACGCGCCGTGGCGTGGCGTGCCCACGAACACCTCTTCCGCGAAAGGCACCCTCATGCGAAAGTCCCTGCGCGCCCTCGGCGCCACCGCCCTCACGGCCGGGCTCGTCGTCGCCGGCGCGACCACGGCCTCGGCCCACGTCGGCGTGACCCCCAGCACCACCGTCGCCGGCTCGTACTCCCTGCTCACCCTCAGCGTCCCGCACGGTTGCGACGGGTCCTCCACCGAGAAGGTCTCCATCCGGATGCCGGAGCAGATCCTCTCGGTGACCCCCAGCGTGAACCCGAACTGGGACGTCGAGAAGGTCATGGAGGACCTCGCCGAGCCGATCGACGACGGCCACGGCGGCGAGTACACCGAACGGGTCGCGGAGGTCGTCTACACGGCGAAGACCCCGCTGCCCGACGATCTCCGCGATGCCTTCGAGCTGTCGCTCAAGCTCCCCGAGGCGGAGGGCGAGACGCTCGTCTTCCCCGCCGTCCAGGAGTGCGAGGAGGGCGAGATCGCCTGGGTGCAGGTGCCCGAGGAGGGCGAGGACGCGCACGTGCTCGACTTCCCCGCACCGTCCTTCGTGCTCACGGCCGCCGAGGGCGACGACCACGGGGAGTCGATGTCCGACGACGAGGCCGATACCGAGGACGTCTCCGCGGCCTCCGAGAACAGCGCGTCGGCCGCTTCGACCGCTTCCGACACCGAGACCGGCACGCCCGCCCTCACCTGGGTCGCCCTCGCGCTCGGCGCCGGCGGCCTGGTGCTGGGCCTGCTGGCGTTCCTGCGGTCCCGCACCCAGGGCTGAGCCGCACGATGCCCCGCTCCAGGTACTGGTGCCGGGCGGTGGCCGCCCTCGTCGGCACCGTGGCCGGGCTGCTCGCGATCCTCGCGGGCGGCCCGGCCGCGGCCCACGCCGTGCTCGTCGGCACCGACCCGCGGGACGGCGCCGTCCTGGAGGCACCGCCCGACGAGGTCACGATCACCTTCAACGAACCCGTCCAGGTGGTCGCCGGAAGCACCACCCTCCTCGCCGCGGACGGGTCACCGGTCGCCGCGACGGCCGTCGCCGTCGACGACACCGTCGTCGTCACGCCCGACGCACCGCTCGCCGCCGGCACCTACGTGGTGAGCTGGCGCGTCATCTCGCTCGACACCCACCCCGTCGCCGGCGCCTTCTCGTTCTCCGTCGGGGCGCCGAGCGACACGAGCGTCGACGTCCAGGTCGCCGAGCCGACGGCGGCACTCGTCGCCGCGCGCGCGATCGAGCAGGCCGCCGTGCACCTGGGTACGTTCCTCGTCGCCGGCCTCGTCGTCTTCGAACTGCTCGTGCTGCACGCGACGCCCGGCGCCGCCCCGGTGCTCCGCCGCCGGATCCAGCGCGTGCGCCGCTGGGCGCTCCTGGTCGCGGGCGTCGCCCTGGCCGCCGCGGTGCCCCTGACCGCGGCCTGGCAGGCCGGGGCCGGGCTCGGCGCCGTCGCGGACCCCGCGACCTGGGCCGCCGGGATCATGTCCGACACCGCAGCCGCCGGCGCGCTCGGCCTCACCGGACTCGTCGTGGCCACGCTCGCCGCACCCCGGGCCGGGCGCGAGACCCGCGCCGTCCGGTCCGCGGGCCTCGCGCTCGGCGGGTCGGCACTCGCGCTCGGCGCGCTGCTGCTGGTCGGGCACACCCGCACGTTCGGACCGCCGTGGCTCGTCCTGGCCGCGGACGTGCTGCACGTCTCGGCGGGCGCGGTGTGGCTCGGCGGCGTCGTCGGGCTCGCGCTCGTGCTCGCGCCGTCGGCCCTCCTGGAGCCGCGGCGCGCCGCGGTGACCGTCGCGCGGTTCTCCGCGCTGGGCGCGTGGCTCGTCCTGGCGCTCGCCCTGACCGGGGTGACGCTCGGCTGGCGCATCCTCGGCACGGTCGATGCCTTGGTGGGCACGGCCTACGGCCGCAGCCTGCTGGTCAAGACCGCGCTCGCGCTGTGCGTCGTCGCGATCGCCGCCTGGAACAGGTACCGGCTCGTGCCGGCCGCCGCCGTCGCCGAGCGGGGGCCCGCCGCGGCCGGCTCGCCCGGTGCGGTGGCGCGACGCCGGCTCGGCCGGACCGTCGCCGCCGAGGCGGTACTCCTGGGGCTCGTCCTGGCGGTGACGGGCGTCCTGGTCTCGAACAGCCCGGTCACCGCGGTCCCGGCCGACGCCGATGCCACGGTGCCGGAGGCCGTGGACGTGACGGAAGAGCTCGGCGACGGCACGCTCCAGGCGCGCATCACTCCCGGGAGGGTCGGCGTCAACTCCCTGGAGGTCGTACTTCTCGACGCCGACGGCGCCCCCGCGGAGCCCGTCGCGCTGCCCGAACTGACCACCACGCTCGCCGAGCCGTCCATCGGGCCGTTCACCCACCCGCTCACCGAGACCGGACCCGGCACGTACGAGGCCGCCCTCGACCTCACGATGCCCGGGAGCTGGACCGTCACGGTGAGCGTGCGGACCTCGAAGTACGAGAACCCGATCGTGGACATCCCCATCGAGGTGACATCGTGAGTACCCCCACCGCCGCCCGTCTGCTGCGGGCCGGCGTCCGGACCCTGCTGGGCGTGATCGCCGTCGGCGTCCTGTGCCTGCTGCCCGCCGCGCCGGCCGCGGCGCATGTCCTGATCGAGACGGTCGAACCGAACGACGACGGCACCACCACCCTCACGTTCACGTTCGACCACGGCTGCGAGGGAGAGCCGACCGACACCCTGCACGTCACGATGCCCGACGGTGTCGAGGCCCTCACGGCCGGGCAGCCCGACGGCTGGGGCGCCGACGTCGGACCCGGGTACGTGCACTGGGAGGGTGAGCCGGTGCCCGACAGCGAGCGCGCCGAGTTCACGCTCGACGTGCGGGTGACGGGCGCCGTCGGGCAGTCGTTCTCCTTCCCGACCGAGCAGGGGTGCTCCTCGGGCGCCGCCTACTCGTGGAGCGACACCGACCCCAGCGGCGCGCACCCCGCGCCGACGTTCGTCGCGACGGCCGCGACGCTCGCGGAGGTGCCCTCCCGGGCGGCGGGCCCCGCCGAGGTCTCGCAGGTCGGGACGGGTCCGCTTGTCGCCGGTGTGCTCGTCGCCGCGGTGATCGCCGGGGCAGGCGGCGGCTGGGCCGCCCGCCGCCGGATCCCCTGACGCCGCACGAACGCCGCGGCGCCCATGGACCGCGGTCGGCTACTTGCCGCGTGGTCGGTCCGATGTCGTGTGGTCAGCCGCTCCGGGTGCGCTCGTAGTGGCGGCGGGCCTTCATGCGGTTGCCGCACAGGGCCATCGAGCACCATCGCGCCCGGTTCGGCTTGCTGTGGTCGACGAGGAACCGGGCGCATTCGTCGTTGGCGCACGGGCGCAGCCGGCCGGGGTTTGCTCGCCGCACGGCGTCCCAGGCCAACACGGCACGGACGGCCGCGCGCCGCGCGCCGCTCACCTCGACCGTCCACTCGATCCCTCCGCCAGTGACCGCGGGCCGACGGCGGACGCCCTCGAGCAGCGGCGCCAGCGCGCCGAGCGGGGTCTCGCCGCGTACGAGGCCCTGCAGGACGTCACGCGCCTCCCGCGTGGCCCGCAGTTCCGCGCCCGAGCCCGTGCCGCCGTGGGCGCGCAGCCACTCGGCGGTCAGGACCTCCTGCCGGGTGCCGTCCACCACGGGGGTGCTGTTGAGCAGGTCGAGCAGGAACGCTTCGTCGGTCGTCTCGCCGGTCTTCTCGTCGATCGTCAACCCTAACCTCCAAACCTCGCTTGACAGGTTACACGAGCGCCTGGTTTCGTTCTAACCACTACAACCTGTCAAAGGAGTTAGAAGTGAGCGCCGTCCACCATCGCTACGTCACCGTCCAGGGTCACCGGCTCTTCTACCGGGAGGCCGGACCGGCCGATGCGCCCGTCCTCCTGCTGCTGCACGGGTTCCCGACCAGTTCGTTCATGTTCCGTGAGCTGATCCCCCGGATCGCCGGCCGCTACCGCGTGATCGCCCCGGACCATCTCGGGTTCGGCCTGTCCGACGCCCCTTCGGCCCACGAGTTCGGCTACACGTTCGACGCGCTCGCCGACCTGACCCAGGGGCTGCTCGCCGAGCTCGGCATCACCCGGTTCGCCGTCTACGTCCAGGACTACGGCGCCCCCGTCGGCTGGCGGCTGGCGCTGCGCGACCCGGACTCCATCACCGCGATCGTCACCCAGAACGGCAACGGGTACGAGGCCGGTTTCGTCGAGGAGTTCTGGCGCCCGGTCCGGGCCTTCTGGGAGGAGCGGACGCCGGAGACGGAAGCTCAGGTCCGCGGGGCGCTGACCCTGGAGGCCATCCGCTGGCAGTACCTGCACGGCGTGCCGGACGAGACGCTGGTCAGCCCGGACACCTGGCACCACGACCTCGCGCTGGTGTCCCGGCCGGGCAACGACGAGGTCCAGGTGGCGCTGTTCGGCGACTACGCCACGAACCCTCCCCTGTATCCCCGCCTGCACCGGTACCTGCGGGACAGCCGCGTACCGGTCCTGGCGGTCTGGGGCCGCGGCGACGAGATCTTCGGCCCCGCGGGCGCGGAGGCGTTCGCCCAGGACGCCCACGACGCGGAGATCCACCTGCTCGACGGCGGTCACTTCCTGCTGGAGAGCGCCGTCGACGAGGTCGCCGGCCTGATCGGAGACTTCCTCGACCGCAGACTCGACATCCCGGCGTAGCCGACGGCGACGCCCTGAGTCGACCCGCGCGGGGACGGAGCCGGCCGGACCCGCGCGGCCGGCCCCCCTCTTCGTCGCGCCGACTCGCGACGACGTACCAGCCGCTTCCGGCGCCGAGCGCTTCCTGTGTGGTACCAGCGTGGTACGCAGGTGTCATCGCCAGGACGATTCGCGCGGGCGGCTCCTCGGCGAGGGTTGACCGTGTCAAGTTCTTCGGCGACACGAGAGAGGCGGCCGAGGTGGCATCCCCACTGATCTCCGTCAGCAACCTACGCAAGACCTACGGATCCGGACCGAGCGCCTTCGAGGCGCTCAAGGGACTGGACCTGGACATCACCGAGGGCGAGACCCTCGCGATCGTCGGCAGGAGCGGATCGGGAAAGTCCACCCTGATGCATCTGCTCGCCCTGCTCGACCGGCCGACCGCCGGGACGATCACCCTGGACGGGACCGACACGTCCCGGTTGTCGGCCCGGCAGCTCAACCGGACCCGCAACAGCACCTTCGGGTTCGTCTTCCAGCAGTTCTTCCTCAACGCGCAGGCGAGCGTGCTGGACAACGTGACCCTCCCGCTGAAGATCGCCGGGGTCCCGCGGCGTGAGCGCACCGCGCGCGGGATGGCCGCTCTCGCTCAGCTCGAGCTCGACGACAAGGCAGGCAACAAGGCCAACGACCTGTCCGGCGGGCAGAAGCAGCGGGTCGTCATCGCCAGGGCGCTGATCAACCGGCCGCGCGTGATCTTCGCCGACGAGCCGACCGGGAACCTCGACACGGCGACCGGCGGCGTCGTGGAGGACATCCTCTTCGACCTCAACCGGCGCCAGGGCATCAACCTGGTCGTCGTCACGCACGACGACGACCTCGCGTCGCGGTGCGACCGGAGCATCTACCTCCGCGACGGCCTGATCGCCGCGTACGAGGAGGTGGCGGCATGAGGGGCATCGACATCGTCGGGACCGCGTTCCGCAACGCCTTCCGGTCCAAGCTGCGGACCAGCCTGACCGTGCTGGCGATCTTCATAGGCGCGTTCACGCTCTCCGTGACCAACGGCCTGGGCACCGGCGTCAACCAGTACCTCGACGACACCGTGGCCTCGGTCGGCGTCGACGACGTCATGACCGTCACCAAGGCGAGCGACTCCGAGCCCACCGACGGCCCGGCCGAGTACGACCCCGACCGGATCGAGGCCGACGGCCCGCCCGGTACGACGACGGTCGCCCTGACCGACGACGACATCGACACCCTCGCCGACATCGACGGCGTGCTGGACATCGAGCCCGTCAAGAGCGTCGCCGTCGACTACGTCCAGCACGAGAGCGGGGACAGGTACCAGCTCGGGGTCGCCCAGTTCGTCCCGGGGATGGAGGTCGAGCTCGCCGCGGGCGAGCAGGTCGACCTCGACGCCGCCGGCCCGGAGCTCGTGCTGCCGGAGGACTACCTGGAGCCCCTCGCCCTCGGCAGCGCCGGCGACGCGCTGGGGCAGACGGTCGTACTGGCCGTCACCGACGGCACCGGAACCCAGGAGACGGCCGAGGCGACCGTCGTCGGCGTGGCCGAGCCCGGCCTCATCAGCATGGGCGGCGCCATCCCGAACGACGCGCTCACGCAGGACCTCTACGACCTGCAGGCCACGGGATCCCCCGAGGCGGAGACCACCCGCTACCAGCAGGCGTCCGTCTGGTTCGACGCCGATGCCGGCGAGGAGCAGACCCAGGCCCTGCAGGACCGGCTGGCCGACGCCGGCTACACCGGCAGCACCCTGGAGGAACAGCTCGGCACGATCACGTCGGTCATCGACGCGATCGTGCTGGTCCTGAACGGGTTCGCCGTGATCGCGCTGATCGCCGCGGGCATCGGGATCGTCAACACGCTCTTCATGGCCGTGCAGGAGCGCACCCGTGAGGTGGGGCTGATGAAGGCGATGGGCCTGTCGAACGCGCGCGTCTTCTCCTTGTTCAGCATCGAGGCGGTCGTCATCGGCCTGGTCGGCAGCGCGCTGGGTGCGCTCGCCGCGATGGGCGTCGGGCAGCTCGTGGGCGGCCTGTCGGGCGACCTCCTGGCCGACCTGCCCGGACTCACGCTCCTCGCCTTCGAACCGGCCACCGTGGCGGCGGTCGTGCTGGGCGTCATGGCCATCGCGTTCCTCGCCGGAACCCTGCCCGCGCTGCGGGCGTCGCGGCAGGACCCGATCTCGTCGCTCCGGTACGAGTAGCGCACCGACGCCCCGGTGATCAGCGGTCGGTGCGGGCTCGGGCGCGGTGCCGGCGTACCGCCGCCCGGTTAGCGCAGCGGACGGAACAGTACTGCTGCCGTCCGTTGCGGGTGATGTCGACGACGACCGCCGAGCACGGGTCGTGGCCCGAACGGGTTCCACGAGCACGCGTGGGTCACCGAATCGAGCCACCGGACGTCGGAAGGCCTGGTGCGCTACGTGCGCTGCGGCCGGTGCGGAAGCCGGCGCGTCGACGTCCAGGGCCACCCCCACGTCCCGCCGACGGCGCTCAGCGCCGTCGTGGGCTGACAGCGTCGCGGCGGGCGGCGGCCGGGCATTGTCCGTGCTCTCCCCCGATTGCTAGCGTGAAGGTTCACGGACGGACTCGAAGGAGAGGCACGTGTCACCTGAACTTCAGCCCGACGACCAGGCGATCAGTCTGGAGCGGCCGGCCGCCGGATTCCCCGAGGCGTTCCTGCTCGGCAACGGCTCGCTCGGCGCGACGGTCTACGGGCGGCCCGGCGTCGAGGAATTCGACCTGAACCTCGACACCGTCTGGTCCGGCGGGCCGGGCCGATCCCCGGTCAGCAAGGTGCGTCCCGGAACCGTCGAGGAGCTGCGCACGGTGATCGCGGCGGAAGACCACCTCGGGGCCGACGAACTGGCCCGGGAACTCCAGGCCGACGGCTGGACCGAGTCGTACCAGCCGCTCGGGCGGCTGTCGTGGCGGTGGGGCCGGGCCGACGACGCAGGCTCCGCCAGGGCAGGCTCCGCCGAGAGCGGCCGAGCCGACGGCGTGGACCCCGCCGTCTACCGCCGGCGACTCGACCTGCGCACCGCCACCGCCCGGGTCGACACCGGATCGGGCTCGATGGAGACCTACGTCAGCGCCCCGGACGGCGTCGTCGTCGCCGAGGCCGACGGCGCCGCGGCACCACCCGGTGCCACGCTCGGCTTCGAGTCGCCCCACCCCGGCGTCGACGTCACCGTGTCCACGTCGGACGGCGTCGAGTGGCTGGTCGCCGTCGGACGCGCGCCGAGCCGTGTGCTGCCGAACTACATCCCGAGCGACGACGCACTCGGGTACGACGGCGCCGCGCCGGACGACGACGGCCTGGTCGACGCCGGCATGGGCTGGGCGGTCGCTGCCGCCGTCACCGGTGACCGCCGGCTCGTGGCCTCCGCGGCGAGCGGCTTCCGCGGCACGGGCGAGCGGCCGAGCGCCGATCTCGCAGCCCTCGCCTCCGAGGCGCGGGCCCGGGTCCGCGCCGCGCTGGCGCAGGAGGCCGCCGACCTCCGACGACGCCACCTCGAGGACTACACCGAGCTGTTCGGCCGGGTCCGGCTCGACCTGTCCGCGTCGGACGATCCCCGGGCGGCCGCCGCGCAGCGGTACTTCGACCTCGGCCGGTACCTGCTCATCTCCAGCAGCCGCCCAGGCACGCAGGCGGCGAACCT
The DNA here is from genome assembly GCF_054782975.1 of Myceligenerans halotolerans. Classification (NCBI taxonomy): domain Bacteria; kingdom Bacillati; phylum Actinomycetota; class Actinomycetes; order Micrococcales; family Promicromonosporaceae; genus Myceligenerans; species Myceligenerans halotolerans. Next base: position 210,085 of record NZ_BAAGRL010000012.1, on the reverse strand, counting down.
CCAGGGCATCTGGAACGTCGACGTCCGGCCCGGCTGGAGCTCCAACTACACGACCAACATCAACGTCGAGATGAACTACTGGGCCGCCGAGCCGGCCGCCCTGCCCGAGCTGCACGAGCCGCTCTTCGACCTCGCCCGCGACCTCGCCGAGGCCGGCCGCCCGGTCGCGGCGTCGGTCTACGACGCCCGGGGCTCGACGACGCACCACAACACGGACCTCTGGCGGCTCACCGCGCCCGTGCAGGGCGAACCCCAGTGGTCGAACTGGCAGTCCGGTCTGGCGTGGATCGCCGCGCACGTCGGCGACCGCCTCGAGTACAGCTGGTCGGACGAGTTCGCCCGGTCCGTGGCGCTGCCGGTCAGCCGGGCGGTCGTGGAGTTCGCGCTCGACCAGCTCGTGGAGGACGCCGAGGGCATGCTCGTCGTGAGCCCGTCGTCGTCCCCGGAGCACCCCTTCCTCGCGGACGGCGAGCACGGCACCGTGACCGCCGGGTCCACGATCGACCAGGAGCTCGCGGCGCAGGCACTCGACCGGTACGTCCGACTCGCCGAGCGCCTCGACGTCGTCGACGACGTGGCCGGTCGCTGCCGCGCGGCCCTCGCGCGCCTCCGGCTCCCCGCGATCGACGACGCCGGCCGCCTGCAGGAGTGGGCGCTGCCGCTGCTGCCCAGCGAACCCGATCACCGGCACCTCTCGCACCTGTACGGCGCGTACCCGGGCACCCGCATCACGGAGACGGCCACACCCGCCGAGTACGAGGCGGTGCGACGAGCGCTCGACTACCGCCTCGAGCACGGCAGCGGGCACACGGGCTGGAGCCAGGCATGGGTCCTCTGCCTGGCCGCGCGGCTGCGGGACGCGGAGCTGGCAGAGCGGTCGATCGGTGTCCTGGTCGGCGAGCTCAGCTCGGCGTCGCTGCTCGACCTGCACCCGCTCGAGGGATGGCCCGGCGGCGCGATCTTCCAGATCGACGGGAACTTCGGCGGCACGGCCGGGCTGGCCGAGCTGCTGGTGCAGAGCCACGACGGCGCCGTCTCGCTGCTGCCGGCACTGCCGCCGTCGTGGCGCAGTGGCAGTGTCCGGGGCCTCCGTGCGCGCGGGGACCGGACCGTCGACCTCGCCTGGGAGTCGGGCAGCTTGCGGCACGCCCGGATCCGTACCGCGTCCGACGGCGAGCTCGTGATCGAGTGTGCCGCGGGACCCCGGCCGATCGTCGTCGACGACACCGGCGCGGCGATCGAGCCGCGGCCCACCGCACCGGCACCGCACGGCCGCACGCGCTGGGCCTGGAGGTCCACGGCGGGCCGGACCTATGAGGTCGAGAAGGGCTGACCGGTGGGCAAGCGCGTGACGATCCTCGACGTCGCCGAAGAGGCCGGGGTGTCCCGGCAGACGGTGACGCGAGCGGTGAACGACATGGACGACATCAGCCCGTCGACCCGGCGGCGGGTGCTCGAGGCGGCCGACCGCCTCGGGTACCGTCCGAGCCGGTTCGCCCGCAACCTGGTGACCCGGAAGAAGACGAACGCGCTGGGGCTCGTGGTCTCCTCGTTCCGCAACCCGTACTACACCGACATCGCCGCGGACATGCTGTCGGGGGCCGCCGACCGCGGCTGGCAGCTGCTGATGGCGGAGCCGGCCGACGTCCTGGACACGCTCCTACCACGCAAGATGGCGTGGTCGCGCGCAGGCACTTCGGGGTCGACGTCGCACCGGCGCGGTTAGCGCAGGGGCCGGCGGCGGTCCAGCCCTTCCAGGGTGAGGTCGAGGGCGAAGACGAACTCGGCGTCGTCGTCGCAGCCGCCGAGCCCCTCGTGGCCGGCCACGGCGGCGGTCAGCTCGGCGAGGCGCGGCGTGCCCATCGCCTCGAACGCCCGCACCTGGGCGGCCACCTCGTCCGGCGTGGTGTCGCCGGAGTCGTCGTAGAGGTCCTGGCTGAAGCCGAGGATGCGACTGCCGAGCACATGGATCGCGTGATGCACGAGGGCGAGGTCGAGTCCGCCGTCGCGCAGGATGCCCAGCAGCGTGTCGAGGTGTCGCAGCTCGGCCGGGGTCGGGGTGGACCTCACCTTGCGCAGCTGAGCGGTCCACGGGTGACGCAGCATCGTCGCGCGGGCCGCCAGCATGGTCGCGCGGGCGTTCGCTCGCCAGTCACCGGCGTCGGTGACCGGCTCGATCCGCGCGATGACGGCATCGATCATCGCCTCGAGCAGGTCGTCCTTGCCGTTCACGTAGCGGTAGACCGACATCGGGTCGATACCGAGCTCCGCGGCGAGGCGGCGCATGCTCACCGCGTCCACGCCACCGGCGTCGGCCAGGTCGATCGCGGCGGCGACGACGCGATCGCGGCTGAGGTGCGCGCGGGACGTCCCACGCGCGCCGGGGGCGGCGGATGCAGGCATTGCCGAAACCCTACCCTTGCGGGCTCTACGCCGTAGATCTACAGTGTATATACGCCGTATCTACGCTGTAGAACTGCGGCCCGAACCCCGGAAGGATCGCCGTGAACACACACTCGACCGACGACAACGCCGACCGGCCCTGGCTGCCGCCGCGCTGGGTGATACGCACCGTCTGGTCCGCGCAGCGCGGCCTCTACCGCCTCACCGGCGGCCGCTACCCGCTCACCCGCCCCCGGGGCGGCAGGTTCGGGATGCTGCGGCTGCGCACCACCGGCCGCCGGAGCGGCCAGGAACGTGCCGTCATCCTCGGCTACGTGGTCGACGACGGCCGCTACGTCACACTCGCCATGAACGGGTGGGGCGACGAGCCGCCGGCTTGGTGGCTGAACCTGTCCGCCCGGCCCGACGCCGCGATCGACACCGTCGACGGAACCTTCGGCGTGCGCGGCCGCGAGGCCGGGGGCGACGAACGCGACCGGCTATGGCCCGCCCTCGTGGCGGCTCGCGGCTGGGGCGGCGAGGACCTGGACCGTTTCGTCGCGACGCGACCGCGGGACACCCCGGTCGTCGTGCTGGAGCCGGTCGGCTGACAGCGGAGCGACGTTCGGAGCGAGGTTCAGCGTGCCCGCCCGAACGCCCGCACGTGCCACCAGACGACGAGCGGCACGACGGCCAGCTCGAGCACCATCACCCCGGCGAACACCGGATGCGGCCACCCCGTCACCAGCACGGAGACCAGTCGGGCGACGCCGCCGACCGCGGCGATCGCGAGGACCACCCGTGTCACCTCGCGGCGCCGCTCGGGGCGACGCAGGCTCCACCAGACGAGCAGTCCGGCAGCGAGCCAGAACACGTTGGCGAACCGGTACTGGCTGTCGACGGTGGCGTTCACCGGCTCACCACCGGGCAGCGCCGCAGGCCCGCCCACGATTCCCAGGAGTCCGCTCAGTACGGCCACACCGCCGAGCACCGCAATCACCACGACCAGCGTCCGACGACCCATGCCGTGCAGCCTGGCAGGGATACGGCGACTCGCATCACCCGACGCGCCGGGCGCGCTCATGCCGCGGTGGTGCGCGGGAAGATCCGGGCGAGCACGTCGGCCAGGGTGATCACGCCGGGGCCGTCCTGGGTGGACACGACCGCGAGGTGGTTGCGGGTCTCGCGCATCGCCGCGAGGGCCGTGTGCAGCGGCATGGTCGGGGCCAGCGTGTAGGCGGGACGGGCAAGGTCCGCGACGGGACGGTCGTCCGCTTCCAGGAGCACGTCACGCACGTGCACCACGCGGCTCGGGGCGCCGTCGGCGTCCTGGACCAGGATGCGCAGGTGGCCCGACCGGTCGGCGGTGGCGCGCACGTCGGCGGCCGTGGCCGTCGCGCGGACCGCGACGGGCGGGGCGTGACCCGACACGATGTCCGCGACGGTGAGACGGCGCAGATCCAGGGCGCCGGACGGTGATGCCGAGCTGCGCGAGGCGTAGCTGAATGTCGCGCCACAACCCCTGCTCAGCCGTAGATGACGAGGGCCGTGACGATCGCGGCGGCGTTCCACAGGGCGTGGGCCAGCATGGATGCCGTCAGCCGTCGGGTGACCAGGAACAGCCCGGTGTAGACGAGGCCGGCGATGGTGATGGCCAGGACATCCAGGAGGTTGGTCGGCAGGTGCAGCAGACCGAACAGCACCACCGAGACGACTGCTGCCACCTTCAGCGCCGCCCGGGGCCGGGCGGTCCGTTGCGGGATGGCGCCGAGCAGGAAGCCGCGGAAGTACAGTTCCTCGGCGATGCCGCCGCCCACGATCCCGAGGACGAGGGCGGCGGCTAACGCGACCGGGCCGCCGGAGGCCATTCGCAGGATCTCCTGGACTTCCAGGTTGGCCGCGCCGCCGGCTGCCGGGAGCAGGACACCGAACTCCAGAAGGAGTCGGGGTGGAACGGTGGCCGCCGCGATCAGCGTGTCCCGTCGCCAGTGACTCGACGTCAGGCCGAGGCTGCGGTGCGTCAGCCCGTGGCGGCGCAACCACCAGGCGATGAGGGCTGCGGCTGACACCAGTTCGGCGACGGTGACCGCGATGAGCACCATCGGCGCCCCGTCGGGTGCGAACACGCCCGCGGCGAGTGGCGGAGCGACGAAGCAGATCAGTGCGCCGGCGAAGAACAGCCCGGCGGAGCGGGCAGGTACGGGGATCGTCATGGTGGGTCCAGTCTCTCGGGGGCAGCTTGAGTCGTTCGACATACCGGTGGCCAAGCCCGTCGGTGGCATATCGACTTTCGGTATACTAGACGAGAAGCATATCGAATGTCGATAGGGGAGGTTTGTCGTGCAGCATGACATCGAACAGGGGCGTGGCCCCCGCACGGTTCCGGCGGGCCAGTGGGCCTTCGAGGCGGCCACGGCGGCCGCCCTGACGCTAGGCGTCCTGCTGGCCGCCGGCTCGGCGATCGGCGCGCTGATCGCCGACAACCTGGTCCTACCGGTGACGATGGACCCCAAGGCCGACCTCGGATCGCACGTCGCGGCCAGTGGCTTCGAACTCTTCCCCGAGGGCGCCGCCATCCTTACCGTGACCGAGCCGACGGTCGGCGACCGGTTCTGGATCTTCGGGCCGGCGTTGTTGCTCGCCGCTGTCATCGCGACGGCGGGAGGGTTGCTCTGGCGGGTGGTGCGGTCGCTGCGCACCGCAGACCCGTTCCGTCCGCGCAACGCCCGTCGGGTCGGCGCAGCGGCCGCCGTGCTCCTGCTCGGCGGATTGCTGGCAGCCGGACTCCAAGCCGCTGGTCATCTCGCACTCCTCGAGGCCGCACGGCGCACCTGGCCGCTGGCCCAGGCGCTCGAACTGCAGATCGTCATCGACCCGCCGACGACCACGCTGGTGCTCGGCCTCGGCCTCGGCGCGGCGGCCGAGTTCCTGCGCCGGGGCGCGGCGATGCGAGCCGACCTCGACGGACTGGTGTGATGGCTGCTGCCGATGACGAGCAGCCGCCCAATCACCGGGTGGTCTGCCACCTCGACCAACTCCTCGCCGAGCGCGGGATGACTCTCGCCGAACTCTCCAAACGGGCCGGGGTCACCGTGGTGAACCTGTCGGTGCTGAAGAACGACCGGGCCAGAGCCGTCCGGTTCTCCACCCTGACCGCCATCTGCGACGTCCTCCACTGCCAGCCGGGTGACCTGTTCAGCGCGCGTCCCACCGATTGACGGCCTGTTCCCGGGAGCCGGTAGTCCCTCGTGTTCGTGATCGGATCTGTCCAGGGTTTCTACCGCCCCGAGGCCGGCAGCCGCGCGTGGACGAGTCGGTTCACAGGCACGAAGGCTGTCAGTCGACAGGTCACACACGCGGCCGCCGGGCCACAGCCCGGCACGATCAGGCTGCGAGAGCGATTCTCGGAGTCAGTCGTAGTTCCACTCGTCGAGGCGGAGGCGCGGGTCGTCGGCGTCGATCGGTTCCATGGAGCGGGCGATCTGCTTCATCGTCGCGAGGTCCGCGTCCGCGTCCGAGTCCGAGTCCGAGTCCGAGTCCGAGTCCGAGATGCTGTACTGCACATCGCCCTCCCTCCAGCTGAAGGTGTTGGCGTTGACCCCTGTGGTGTCCTCGGAGTACGTCGCAAGCCCGCCGTCGAACTCGACGAACTCTCCACCTCCCTCCAGGTAGCCGTACTCCTCGGGAACCAGAGCGGGCCAGGCCACGCGCACGTACGGCGACCCTTCCTGCAGCCGACCGTCCTGGACCGACCCCTGCCACAGCATCCACTGGTACTGCCTCGTACCGGGGTCGGCCTTCGGGAGCTCCACCAGCTCGTATCCCTGGGGCACCCCGGACACCTGACCGGACCCGAGGTCCAGGCTCTCCAGCGCCGACACGAGGTCGTCCCGCGTGATGCCGTTGCCCTGGGCGTACCACCTGTCGCCACCCTCGGTCCACCAGATGAACTGGTACCCCACTGGCGAGACAAGCCCCTGCGCCTTCGTACCGCGGAGATCCATCGGGCCGGCTTCCGGCGGCCCGGTCCCGGCTTCCGGGTCGAACCCGGCCGGGAGGGACCCTCCGTGCAGCACCGCGAAGGCCCGGTCCACCAGCCGTCCCGGCGAGGGGACGGGACGGTTCAGCGGCTGAGCCGTCCCGGCCGTGGGACGGGACCGCTCAGCGGCTGCTGACCTTGCCGAAGACGGAAGCGATCGGCGCGATCACGAGCGGCCTCGCCGCGACGACCGCCGCGACCGCAACGACGAGACCTCCCGCGAACCAGGCGAAGCCCACCCAGCTGACCGTGTCGGAGGCCGCGAACATGTGGTTCAGGTTGCGCAGCGCCCCCGTGGCGAACACCAGGGTGACGTGCGCGATCACGAACAGCACGAAGAAGAGCATCGTCGGGAAGTGCAGCGCCCGGGCCACCGGCGCCGGGAAGAGCCTGTTCAGCCGTTCCGCGTTCTTGGGCCACCACTCGCTCATGCGCAATCCGGTGATCGCGGCCAGTGGGGCGGCGACGAACACCACCACGAAGTACATGAGTTGCTGCAGGCTGTTGTAGTTCACCCAGCCGTGCTCGGTGGGCCAGTTCAGCGTGAGGTACTGCAGCGCCGCCGATGCCGCGTTCGGGAACACCTCCCACGAGGTCGGCACGATCCGTACCCAGTGGCCGGACGCGAACAGGAGCACTACGAACACGACCCCGTTGGCCAGCCACAGCAGGTCGATGCCGGTGTGCAGCCACAGGTTGATGCTGATCTTCTTGCCGCCCCTCGCGGGGGTCCAGTAGGCGGGCGGGGTCTTCTGGTACCGCACCAGCAGGCCCGTGCGCACGATCAGCACCAGGAAGAAGAAGTTGAGGTAGTGCGCCCAGTTCGCCCAGACAGGGAAGCCGACCGGGGCGGAGTCGGGCAGCTCGTAGGACCCGGGGTAGCGCTCCAGGAACCCGGGCACGCCCGGAAGCGTGGTCACGCCGCGCGCGGCCAGCACGATGATCCCGGCCGCGGCGACGACGCCGACCAGCCACAACCCGAGGGGCCGCGCCCACCCGCCCAGGGTGCGCGAACCGATCCTGCGCGGCTCCCGCGCGGGCTCGGCGGGTGGCGCGGGCTCGGTCGGTCGTGCCGGCTCAGCGGGTCGTGCCATTTCGGTCGGTCGGGCAGGCGCGGTCGCGCCCGCCGATTCGGCCGGGGCCTCCGAGGCGGGTTCGACGACGGCAGGGGGACGGACGATCGGCGCGCTCCCGCCCTGGTCGGCGGGGGCGCTCGGCGCCGGGGTCGCCCGAAGCGACTCGGGCGCGGGTGACCCGTCGTCGGGTGACCCGCCGTCGGGCGACTCGGTGCGGGGCGACTCGGCCCCAGCGGGCGCGGCCGCGGCGCCGACAGGCGCGGCGGCGGCCTCGGCAGATGCAGCCTCGGCCGCGGGAGCCGCGGCGAGCCTTCGCTGGACCGTGACCGTCTCCGCCGGAGGCCAGGGCTCGCCACCGGCGACCCGTGGCAGGCCGCGACGCAGCACCACCTGCTCCGTGACGGTCTCGCCGGACGGTTCGGCCGCCCCGGGGGCGGCCGGAGTGTCCGCGGACGCCGGCACGGGCGCGGCCGGAATGTCTGCCGCGACGGGCGAGTCCGCGGTCGTGGCGGCCGCCCCCTCGCCCACGACTGCGGTCCCGCCCACCACGGCAGGCAGGCCCGCGGACGAGGTCACCACCGGGGCCGGGGAGCGGTCCACCCGCACGACGCCGGCCGGAGGCCAGGGCTCGCCACCGGGGACGCGTGGCAGGCCGCGACGGAGCGTGACCTCGGCGGCACCGGCCGGAGCTGGAGCGTGCGCAGCACCGGCCGCGGGCTCGGCAGCGCCAGCACGAGGAACGGGAGCCGCGGGGGTAGCGGGCGCCGCCGGGGCGGGACGATCCGCTGCAGCAGGCGCGGGCTCGGCCGCCTCCCGCACGGCGGTGCCGTCGGCTCCTGCCGAAGCCGCTGCCGCCGCGTCGGCCGGCGGCCAGGCCGGCCCGCCGGGACGACGGGGCAGTCCCTGACGAAGACCCTGGGAGAACGTCGCCACGGTGGTTACGCCTTCGCCTTCTCGATCTCCGCGATGAGTTGCGGCACGACGGTGAACACGTCGCCCACGACCCCGAAGTCGGCGATCTCGAAGATCGGGGCGTCCTCGTCCTTGTTGATCGCGACGATGGTCTTCGCGGTCTGCATCCCGGCCAGGTGCTGGATCGCCCCGGAGATCGCCAGGCCGATGTAGAGCTGCGGGGAGACCTGCACGCCCGTCTGGCCCACCTGGGCCGACGACGGCACGAACCCGGCGTCCACCGCGGCGCGCGACGCCCCGACCGCGGCACCGAGAGCGTCGGCGAGCTGCTCGACGAGCGCGAAGTCCTCCTTCGAGCCCAGCCCCCAGCCGCCCGAGACAACCTTCGCGGCTCCTCGCAGCTCTGGGCGCCCGGCGGTCTTCTCGGCGATCTCGACCGCACCGGTCGCGGCGGCGGGAACGCCGCTCGCCGCGACCTCCAGCGTGACCTCGGCCAGCGACCGCGCCTCGGCGCGCGCCTCGACGGCGCCCTGGCGCACCGTGACGACCGGGGCTCCGTGCGTCACCGCCGAGGTCACCGTGTAGGCCCCGCCGTAGGCGGAGCTGCGGGCGATGACGCCCTGGTCGTCACGGTCCACCCCGATCGCATCGACGACCAGGGCCGAGCGCGTGCGCACCGCGAAGCGGGCGGCGGCTTCCCGGCCGTCGACCGAGTGGGACGCCAGGACGGCGTCGGCCCGGGCCAGGGTCGCGGCGGCGACCAGGGCGTCGACCACGCCCACCTGACCGTCGGCCGACGCGGGGGCGCGCAGCACCGTGGCGGCCCCGAGCTCGGCGGCCGCCGTGGCGGCTGCCTCGTCGCCGAGCACGAGCGCGACCGGCGTCCCCACGGTCGAGGCCGCACCCAGCAGCGCGGCCGAGGACTTCGCCAAGCCACCGTCGGGGGTCGTGTCCAGCAGTACCAGGATCGAGTCAGCAGCGAGAGTCATCATCGTCCTCCTTCTCAGATCTGGTGGTTCTCGGCCAGGAAGGCCGCCAGCCGCACGCCGGCATTGCCGTCGTCGTCGGTGATCTTCACGCCCGCGCCTCGTGGAGGACGGGCGTCGACCGCGAGCATGATCGAGCGCGACGCGCTCAGGTCGTCCGCGTCGATGCCGAGGTCCGCGAGCGAGATCACCTCCAGCGGCTTCTTCTTCGCCGCCATGATCCCCTTGAAGCCCGGGAACCGGGGGTCGGGGAGCGCCTCGGTCACCGACACGACGGCCGGCAGCGGCGCGCTCAGGCCCACCGTCGCGTCGTCCGACGCACGCGTGCCGCTGACCTCGGCGTCCTCGATGGCTACCGCAGCGAGGTTCGTCAGGCTCGGGAGATTCAGGTGCTCGGCCACCATCGCCGGCAGCACCCCGCCCATGCCGTCGGTGGACTGGTTGCCGGCGATCACCAGGTCGTACCCGACCCGGCCGAGCGCCGCCGCGATCACCTCGGCCGTCAGCCCGAGGTCCGCGCCGACGAGTCCGTCGTCCGCGACGTGCGTGGCACTCGCCGCACCCATCGCGAGGCACTTGCGGATCGCCGCCGTCGACTCCTGGGGGGCGACGGACAGCGCGTGCACCTCGGTGCCCTCGTGCGCGTCGGCGTAGGCGAGCGCGACCTCCAGGGCACGCTCTCCGATCTCGTCGGCGACGAGACCGGCCGTGGCACGCTCGGTGAGCCCCGTCTCCAGGCTGAGCGTGCGCTCAGCATTGGTGTCGGGCACGACTTTCACCAGGACGACGATCCTCATGGGCGGACTCTGCTCTTTCCTCGGACGGCTGACGGGAGAAGGCTACTTGCGACCGGTGATGCTGCGGGCGACGATCTCGCGCATCACCTCGTTCGTGCCACCGTAGATGCGGTGCACACGGGCGTCGAGGAAGGCCCGCGCGATCGGGTACTCCAGGATGTAGCCGTACCCGCCGTGCAGCTGGACGCCCTGGTCGAGGATCTCCCACTCCCGTTCGGTGCACCAGAACTTCACCTTCGCGGCCTCGTCCGCGCTGAGCTTGCCCTGCCGGTAGAGGTTCATCGCGCGGTCGATGTAGGCCCACATGACGTCGACCGTGGTGGCCATCTCCGCCAGGCGGAACCGGGTGTTCTGGAAGTCGACGACCTGCTTGCCGAACGCCTCGCGGCTCGTCGTGTAGTCGAGCGTCCACTCCACCGCTGCCTCGCCCACCGCCGCGGCGACGGCACCGATCGAGAGGCGCTCCAGCGGCAGGTTCATCATGAGATGCACGAACCCGCGGCCCTCGACGCCTCCGATGAGGTTCTCGTCCGGCACGAAGACGTCGCTGAAGCTCATCTCGGCGGTGTCGTGGCCGGGGAAGCCCATCTTGTGCAGCTTCTTGCCGTGTTCGAACCCCTCCATGCCGTTCTCGAGGAGGACCAGGCTGAAGGCGTCCGGACGGTTGCCCTCGCCGGTCTTGACGAACGTGACGACGAGGTCCGCGGTCTTGCCGCTGGAGATGAACGTCTTGGCACCGTTGACGACGTAGCCGCCGTCCACCTTCTTGGCGGTCGTCCGCACGCCGCGCAGGTCGCTGCCCGCACCCGGCTCGGTCATCGCGAGCGCGCCGAGCACCTCGGCCGTGGCCATCTTCGGGAGCCACTTCGCCTTCTGGGCGTCGGTGCCGAAGTGGGCGAGGTAGGGCACCGCGAGGTCGTCCTGGATGCCCGCGGCCCCGGCCAGCGCCGAGCCGTGGCCGCAGCGGATGAGCTCCTCGTTCACCACGCTGCGGAAGCGGTAGTCCATCAGCATCCCGGCGCCGCCGAACTCCTCCGGCACCGAGAGCCCCACGATGCCGTGCTCCGCCGCCGCCTTCATCGTGGCGCGGTCGACCTCACCGTCGGCGTCCCACTGCTTCGCCTTCTCGGGGGTCACGTAGCGCTTGACGAACTCCTTCACCACCTCGCGGAACGCCTCGTGGTCCTCGTCGTAGATGTCACGCTGCATGGCTTCGCCTTTCGTTGAGCCGGGCGGCTGTGGTGCCCGGCGCATGGAGGGGAACTACCGCGTTCCGGCCAACCGGCCTCGACGGGACCCGGGGGCCCGCCCTCGACGTGGCGTGGGGGCGCGCCGCGACGACTGTCGTCGTATCGCCAGCTCGCATCGCGCGTCCCGTCCTGTCTCGTCGTCGAGAGTCTCGTGCGGTCGGCATCGCGCCGCCACCCGGTGCCCGCGAGTATGCCTGAGACGCAGTCTCAGATCAAGCATCACCTGCCGACGGAGGCCCGTCCGGCGGACGGTTCCGAGCCGACGCCTGGAACGGCGTCTCCCCAGCGTGGGGATCCTGGCCGACGGCCTCCGCCCCTACTCCGTTGCCTTCTCGATGAGGTCGTAGTGCTTGCGACCCCACTCGCCCAGAGGCTGCATTGCGGCGACCAGCTCGGCCCCGACCGCCGTCGGCGTGTACAGGATCTGCACGGGCATGGTGGGCACCACCTCGCGTGCGATGAACCCCTGCTGCTCCAGTTCGCGCAGGCGCCGGGTCAGGAGCCGGTCCGAGATGCCGCGGACGTAGCGGCGGTACTCGACGAACCGCCGCGCGCCCGCGACCCCGGCGTAGAGGATGGCTCCCGACCAGCGCCGCCCGGCGCGTTCGAGGGTGCGCTGGAAGATCACGCAGTCGTCCTCTTTCACGACGACACCGCGCGCCGCGCCCGGTGCGGCGCTCCGGGCGCGGGCAGCAGGGATGGCCGGATCGGAAGTCACTTACCCATAGTGAGTTACTAACCTGGCCCTTGGCAAGCTGCGACGGTTGCCGGACGATTCGTGAAGCGCTCGAACGGGCGCTGCTCTCGCCGGATACGCCCGGCCACTGTCCTCGGAGGACCCGTGTTCGTTGCCTTTGTCATTGTCTCCGCGCTCCTCGCCCTGGCCGCCGCGTTCAGCGGTTACAGCAAGCTGGCGCGCAACCCCCAGCTGATCGAGCAACTCACCACCAAGCTCGGCGTGCCCGAGCGGCTCATCCCGGTGCTCGGCACGCTGCTGGTCGCCGGCGCTGTCGGCACCGTCGCCGGGATCTGGTGGGCGCCGATCGGCATAGCCGCCACCGGATGCTTCGTCCTCTACTTCCTGGGCGCGGTCATCACCCACCTTCGTGCCAAGGACTGGCCGGGTCTCGGGCCGACCGGCGGCCTGATGCTGCTCTCCGCCGCGGCGCTGGTGCTGCGCGTGCTCTCCCTCTGAGACGAGGTAGTGGCCTGGTTGCCGGTGAATGCGACGACTCACAGGCGACTCGAGGATCAGCCCTCGCCGCGGTAGCTCCCGAAGCTCCACAGGTTGCCCTCCGGGTCGCGTACCACGCAGGACCGACCGCCGTAGTCCTGGTCGGCGGGCTCCCTGAGGCGGGACCCGCCGGCGGCGAGGGCGGTCTCGTAGACTCCGTCGACGTCGTCGGTCACCGCGTAGGCCGAGCCCGTCCCGGGCTGGTCGGGCCATCCGGGGCTCGGACGGTGCGTGCCGAGCATGACGCCACCGCCGTCCGGCCAGTCCAGCTCGGCGTGGTGCACCACGGCGGGGTCGGCGTCGTCCCGGTAGACGGCGCGCTCGGTGAAGCCGACGGCCTTCAGCCAGGCCATCCCCGCGTCGGCGTCCTGGTACTTCAGGGTCACCCACAGTCCGGTGCTCATGTCGTTCCTCCTCGGTCGGGTGTCTCCCACGATGCCCCGGCCGGGTCGGCCACGTCTTGAACGAACGGGAGCTCTTCGCGCATCCAGGTGGTCGGGGTGCACCCGCCCAGGGCCACCCATTCCCGGGTCATGTGGGCGTGATCGGCGTACCCGGCCGACGCTGCGACGTCTGCCAGGCCGACGCGTCCCGACCGGGCGGCCACCACGAGCACGCGGCGCGAGCGGGCGAGGCGGGCAACGCGACGCAGGTCCCGAGGTGTGAGCCCGCACTCGGCACGGACCAGGTCCTGCAGGTGGCGGCGGCTCCAGCCCTGCTCGGCCGCGACCTCGCGCACCTGACCGCCGCCCGCGATGCGGGCCAGCGCCCGCCCGACGTCGGCCCGCGGTCGCGGCTCCCCGGCACGGGCGAGCCGTTCGACCAGGGCGCGTGTGACCGTCGTGGCGTCGGGGGACGCTGCCAGCATCTCGGGCAGGTGTGCGAGGTGCGGGGCGACCTCGGGCAGGCTCACCAGCTCGCCGGCCAGCTCGCTCGCGGGCACCCCGAGCAGCGCCCGCGCACCGCGCAGCGTGAGGGACACGCTGACGCCGCGCTGCCAACCGCCGTGGTGGATCGCGGCGGGCCGCGTGTGCAGCCCGGACACGCACGACCAGGCGCGACGGCGGGAGCCGTCCTCCCCGGCCCACGAGACCTCGATCGGCTCGCCGAGCGGCAGCTCGAACGTCAGCCCGGTGCCGGGCATGCCGCGGTGCACGCCCGGAGCTCCCATGTCGAGGTCGTACGGCACGACGGCGGTGACATAGGGAGCGAGGACCTCCGGGACGCCGGAAACCGGGACGCGAGTCACCTCTCCACGGTAGCCGTCGCCTTCGAGACACGGCCGGGCGCGGCGGGCCGCCCACCGATACCCGACGTGGTGCCGGGGAACGCGCTCGCAGTCACGAGCGCGTTCCCCGGGTTCAGAGCGATTTCAGCACGCGAATGCGGTCGGCGATGGCACGGCGGGCCACGTCCGAGTCGGGGGCGATGGAGTCGAACTCGTGGGGGACGCCCGGGCGCAGGTGGAACTCCACCTCGACGCCGGCGCGGCTGAGTTTCGTGGCGTAGGCGGTGTCCTCGTCGCGGAACACGTCGAGCTGACCGACCTCGATGTACGCCGGCGGCAGGTCCACCGCATCCTCCAGACGGGCTGGGGCTGCGGTGGCGGGCACGTGGTCTCCCCCGGCGGCCTCGCCGAGCAGCGCCGGCCAGGCGGTGCGACTGTCGTCGTAGGACCAGATCAGGAACGGCTCGATCAGCGGGTCGGGCGTGGCGGTGCGATCGTCCAGCATGGGCATGAGCAGGATCTGACGCGCGATCTTCGGACCGCCACGCTCGCGCGTGAGAATCGCCAGTGCGGCTGCCATGCCGCCGCCCGCGCTGTCGCCCATCACACCGATGCGCTCGGGGTCGACGTCGAGTTCCGCTGCGTGGTCGTGAAGCCAGCGCAGTGCGGCGTACGCGTCCTCGAGAGGCGTCGGATATGGGTGCTCGGGAGCGCGACGGTACTCGACCGACAGCATCGACACGCCACTCGCCGATGCGTACCGGGAGACCGGTCCGTCGAACTGGTCGATGTGACCGAAGATGTAGCCACCGCCGTGGAAGAACAGTGTGGCTGGACCCGCCGGCGCGCCGGACTTCACGTACCAGCGCGCCGTGATCGTCGCGCCGTCGTCCGTGAGGATCTCGACGTCGCGGGTTGTCACATCGGCCGGTGTCGGCAGCACGGTGCCCGCGGCGGCGAGGATGGGCTCCCACATGGCACGGCGCCCGGCAATGTCACCGACCGCAGGTGGGGTGGTTGCCGCCATGGCCTCGCCCATCGGGGCGAGGGCCGAGGCGACCTCAGGATCGAGAGTGAAAGACATGTCGCACTTCTTCTCTTGGGAAGGGGCGGGTGGAGAGGGATCAGTGGGCGTCGGGGACGGCCACGACCTTGCCGCGCAGCTCGCCGGCGGCTGACTGTGCGTGGATCGCGGGCAGCTCACTGAGCGACACCCGCCGCGCCACATCGACGCGAAGATCGCCGCTGTCGACCAGGGCGACCAGCCGGGCCAGCTCTTCGACGTCGGCGCGGACGAAGATTCCGGCGGCCCGCACCCCGCGCTCGTCGTCACTGGGCGTGGGCATCCACGCGGTCGTCGAGGCCACGACGCCGCCGTCACGGACCAGCGTGACGAGAGTCGTGAACTCGTCGGGGCTGATCGGCGCCAGGTTGAGCAGGACGTCGACGGGTTCGCTCACCGACCCGAGGACGGTGGAGGCCGTGTGGTCGATGACCTCGTCAGCGCCAGCACCAACCACCGCGTCGCGGCTGCGGGGGCTCGCGGTCGCGATGACGTGGGCACCTGCTCGCTTGGCGAGCTGGACCGCATGCCCGCCCACCGCTCCGCCGGCGCCGGTGATCAGCACTCGCTGACCGCTCTTGAGCCCGGCCTCGTCGAAGAGCGCCTGCCAGGCGGTGAGCGCGACGGAGGGCAGTGCGGCGGCGTCGGCGAGGTCGATGCTGGTCGGGGCCTTGACGAGGGCGTCGGCGGGGGCGACCACGTACTCCGCCGCGGAGCCGTTCTCCGTCATCGGGAGGAAGCCGACGACCGCGTCGCCGACCTGGAGGCCGCTCACGCCGTCGCCGATCGCGTCGACCGTGCCGGAGACGTCGTAGCCGGGCACGTGCGGCAGCGTCACCGGGATCGGCAGGAGGCCGCCTCGAATGCCGTTGTCGGCCGGGTTGAACGCGGAGCCGGCCACACGGATGAGCACCTGGCCCTCCCCGGCGACGGGCCGGTCCGTGTCCTCGTAGCGCAGGACCTCGGGGGAGCCGATCTCGTGGAATCGAATGGTCTTCATGATGGCCTTCTCTCCGTTGGTGCTTCGGATTCGAAGCAACTGTGGAGACCGTATCACTGCTTCGAGTTCGTAGCAAGCACTTCGAGTTCGCAGCAACGTAGACTTGACGGCATGGCCGACACTTCTCGTTCCTTCGACGCCACCGAACTCGGCGCCTACTTCGCGCTCATCGAGGTCAGCAGCCTCTTGCGGCACACGGTCGAGCAGCAGCTGCGGGAGGCCGGCGATCTGAGCTACGTGCAGTTCCAGCTCCTGGCCCGGCTGGGCAACGCGCCTGACGGGAGTCACCGCATGACCGACCTCGCCGACGGCGTCGTCTACAGCCGCAGCGGCCTCACCTATCAGGCCCAGTCGCTCGAGCAGCGCGGGCTGGTCACTCGCGCACCGTCCCCCGACGATGAACGCAGCACCACGGTCACGATCACCGAGCAGGGAAGGGACACCCTCGCGAAGGTCTTCCCCGGCCATATCGCCGTACTCGATGAGCTGCTGTTCGAACCCCTGGCGCGGAAGGACGTCGAGGCCATGGCCGACGTGCTGGGCAGGGTCCGCGACCACATGCGCTCGGCACCGCCGCGCTCCGCGGCACCGCGCCGACGCAGGACGAGCTGACCTTCGTGGCCTTCGACACCGACGGCGGCGTGACCTCCAGAAACCGGAAGCGGAGATCGGGCAAGCCAGCATGGACGGTGAACGCCGACAGATGGTGTCTCGCCGGTTGACCGATCCGAGAGGATGCGCTTGATGACCGAGACCAACCGCCCGCCGACGGCGCTGCAGGATCTGGCGCCGATCCTGTCGAACGCGCCCGGTTCGTTCGCCGAGGGTGTCCTGCTACGCCGGCATCCCGACATCGTGGCGACCGTGCGGCGCCTTGTCCCGTACCCGCGCGCCGTTCAGGAAGCGCTCGACGCTCTGCTGTCCACGATCGACGGCGCGATTCCCGAGCTTCCGGAGGGCGCACACGACGGGTCGTTCTGGCGGAAGTCCGACGCCGGCTACGTCGGGCACCGGTGGGTCGACGTGCCGTTCCTGTGGGCCGAGTCCTCCTTCTACCGGCTGCTGCTGGAAGCCACGGGCTACTTCGGCGACGGGCCATGGCGTGGAGTGGACCCGTTCGCCCCGCAGAAGCTGGCCGAGCTCGAGTCACCCGACCTGGCCCGCGACCTGGCAGTCCTCGACGACCTGGTCACCGCGCCCCCGGCCGAAGGACTCGCAGCAGCCCTGTCCGCGTCGTTGTGGGGCAACCGGGCAGACCTCGGGTTCCGCCTGTCAGACCCGTCATCGACCGACCGCGACCGGGTCGACGACCTGATCGCCGACGACTCGGCGACGCTGTGGCGGCTCCTGGACACCGAGCAGGGCAGCGTGCATCTGGTCGCCGACAACGCCGGCCGGGAACTGACCGCCGACCTCGTCCTGATCGACCGCCTCCTGGAGACCGGGCGCGCGACGAACGTGGTGCTGCATCTCAAGCCCCATCCGTACTACGTCTCGGACGCCACCACGACGGATCTCCTTGCCGTGCTGCGACACCTGGCCGCGACACCGGGCGCAGCGGTGGGGATCGCGGACCGGCTCCACCACGCGCTCGCGACCGACCGGCTCCAGGTCCACGCGCACGACTTCTGGTGCACGCCGGGGACCTTCCACCAGCTCCCGGAGGACCTGATCGACGAGCTCTCGGCCGCCGTGGTGGTGATCGTCAAGGGCGACCTGAACTACCGCCGCCTCGTCGGTGACGCCCACTGGGACCCCACCACACCGTTCACCGACGCCACCGCCTACTTCCCGGCTCCGGTCGCGGCCCTGCGCACCCTGAAGTCCGACGTCGCCGTCGGGGTCACGCCCGAGCGGCTCGAACGTCTCAACGCCACGGCACCCGGCTGGCGCACCGACGGCACCCACGCCGTCGTCCACGTCAGAACCTAGAACCTCGGGGCGAAACCACATGCTCCGCCGCCTTCTGGGCAGTTCCCGAACGCCGGCGGAAGGAAGTCCTCAGCTTGGCGTCGTGCCATGATGCGGCCGTGAGCACCGATGCAGTCGAGGACACCGCCGTCGAGGCGGCGCCCGTCATGCAGCCGAGGTTCGACCGCAAGGACGTGTCCGACGAGATCGCGCACCTGGTCTGCTGCCGTGACGCCTCGTGGGAGCAGACGTTCTGCGGAGAGCCGGGTGACTACGTGAACCTCGCCGCGACCGTCGTGTGCACCATGTGCGTCGAAACCGTCGAGAAGATGCTGCCCGGCGCGCTCGTGGAGTCACCACGCCGATGCCCCGTAGACAGTCAGCCGTGCCCGGACGTGGAAACCCTCGACGAGGTACTTCGCCGCCACACGCACGACTGACCCCGTCGGTCGCGACTCGGCGCAGGACCTCCGGTCCGAGACCGCGATCCAAGCAATGGCCTCGGCATGCTCGACCGACGCCATCCGCTTGCCGTCTCGCCTCATGGTGGCGCACTCGCGGTGTACTGCCGGGTCGTATTCGGCGTTGATCGCTTCACGGCCGGTGGATACTGTTCCCGGCTCGCAGCACGAGGAAGCCGGTCGGAACATGCTGCTCGCGATGGGGCATGACGAACCCCTGGCGCGTTTTGCCGCGACTCACGGCGCCTGGGATGTTCCCGACCGCCAACTGGAGGACCTGCTCGTCACGCTCGCCGACAAAGTGTGGAAGGGCAAGCGCATCAGCGACCTGGAAGAACGCATCGCCGACCTGATCGCCGCTCTCACGGCAACGGACCGGTGGGAGGCATTCCTGACCGTCGACGAACTCTGCGAGGAGTTGGCGGCAGGCGCCGACGAGCGGCTGGCGCTCCACAGCGCAGCGCCTGTTGGTGTCGGCCCGAACGGGCCACTCGCACCACTGAAGGACTGAGTACTCCCAGCCTCCGGCGGCCGCACGCTCGAAGCTCGGCGGTCAGCGTAGGCACCGCCACCGGACGAGCCGGCCCCGCGGGCCCCGGTGTCGACCGGGACGCCGCGAGGCCGCTGCGTCTGCGTGCGCGAGTCCGGCGCGCGGGATCTCGCCGTGGGGAATGGTTCCGTTCAGGGAACCGGGTCGCCCGACCGGCCGTGCAGCACGCCGGTGGCGAACCCGGTTTTCGCTCCGGCACCGACCGGCTCCGGCGCCGCCTCCTGGGTGGACCGGCCCACCGGCACCGTGCGGGAGGCGATGGCATCCGTACCCGCGGGTGCGCCGACACCCAGCTGCACCAGTTCCGGACCGGGGGCGGTGCCGCAGCATCCTCCCGCGCTGCCGGTCCCGCCGTCCGCGGCCAGGGCCTGGTCCGAGGAGCAGACGCCGGTCTCGGGCAGTGCCAGCTCGACCGCGTCCGCGGCCGAACGGTCCCCGGCGAGGGCCGCGGCGATCGAGCGAACCTGCTCGTACCCGGTGGCCAGCAGGAACGTCGGTGCACGCCCGTAGGACTTCATCCCGGCCAGGTAGAAGCCCTCCTCCGGCTGGGCGAGCACGGACTCCCCGTGCGGGGGCACGGTCCCGCACGAGTGCAGGTTCGGGTCGATCAGCGGGGCCAGCTCCGCCGGCGCCTGCACGACGGGGTCCAGGTCCAGGCGGATCTCGCCCAGCATGTCCAGGTCGGGCCGGAAGCCGGTGGCATTCACGATCGCGGCGACCGCCAGGTCCAGCGCCCCGTCGGAACCGTCGCGTCGCCCGGTACCCGCCACGCGCACGACCTCGCCGTCGGGCACCAGCCGGTCGATGACCACCCGGGTGACCAGTTCCAGCCGGCCTGCCTCGACCGCCGCGCGCAGCCGGCTGCCCAGCAGTCCCCGGGCGGGCAGTTCGTCGGCCTCGCCGCCGCCGTACAGGCGGCGCGCCGTGGCCCCCCGGATCGCCCAGGTGATCCGCGTGCCCGGCTCGGCCTCGGCGAGTTCGACCAGGGACAGCAGCGTGTTGGCCGCCGAGTGCCCCATCCCCACCACCAGCGTGTGCCGTCCGGCGAACCGTGCCCGGTCCCGCCCGAGCACGTCCGGGAGCGGCCCGGTCAGGTACCCGGCCGCCTCGGCCTCGCCGACCGCGGGCAGACCGGCCGCTCCGACCGGGTTCGGCTGCCCGAACGTGCCCGACGCGTCGATGACCGCGCGAGCCAGCACGTCGGCCACCGTTCCGTCCGCCCCGACGGTGCGGACCAGGAACGGACGCTCCTCACGGCCCACCGACCGCGTACGGTCCGCGCCCTGCCGGGCCACGGCGACCACCCGGGCGCCGTACCGGATCCGCTCGGCCAGCGGCGTCCGGGTGGACAGCGGCGCCAGGTACTCGCTCACCAGGTCGGCGCCGGTAGGCAGTGCGTCGAGGTCAGGAGCCCTCCATCCCGTCGGAGCCAGCAGCCGGGTGGCTGCCTGGTCGACGTCGTACCGCCACGGGGAGAACAACCGCACGTGACCCCAGCTCGCCACCGCCGCGCCCGCGCTCGGACCGGCCTCCAGGACCAGCGGTTCCAGACCGCGCTCCAGCAGGTGCGCGGCCGCGGCAAGGCCCACCGGGCCTCCGCCGACCACCACCACAGGCAGAGTCGTCATACCGTCCTCCTCAGATCGACATACTTCGATGCGATGACGCCGACAACATATCCACAAACTTCGATCCGTGGCAAGATGGGCACATGACCACGGCGCTCGAGCTCACCCCGACGACGTCGACGCCCTCCGGCGCCTGCTGCGCGCCCATGGTCCGTGAGGCCATCGAGGCCGAACCGGCCCGAGAGCTCGCCCGCGTCTTCAAGGCCCTGAGCGACCCCACCCGAGTGCAGCTCGTGTCGATCATCGCCGCCCACGACGGCGGTGAGGCGTGCGTGTGCGACCTGACCGAGCCGGTCGGGCTGTCCCAGCCCACCGTCAGCCACCACCTCAAGATCCTGGTCGACGCCGGATTCCTCACCCGCACCCAGCGCGGCAAGTGGGCCTACTACGGCATCGTCCCCGGCTCCCTCGACCGGATCGCCGAGTCCCTGACCACGGCCGCCCCGCTGCGGGGCTGAGTGCGGGCGGGCCGGAGCACCCGCTACCGCCGGCCCCCCATGGGGCGCGACAGCGCTGACGTATTCCCGTGTCGACGACGTCGTCGGACTCGCCGTGCCGTCCGAGAATCCGAGGGGCGAGCAGTTGCAGGACCCAGCGGGCGTCGTCGCTGGGGATGGTGTGCAGGGTGCCCCGCATGCACCAGTTGCGGACGATGCTCCGCTCGTCCTCGTACGCCGTGCGGATGGCCTGGGCGGTGATGTCCCGGCCGCGTACCCGGATACCCAGGTCGGCGGCCGTGGCGTCTTGGGCCTGGATGGCGAAGACCCGTCGGACGACCGCCTCTGCAGAGACCTCCCATGCTCCGCCAGCCAGGGCCTGAGCGTGGGCCCGCAGCCTGCGGGCGCTTTCGTGGTCAAGCATCGGGCTGTGCCCCTCATCCAGCGCGGTCAGGAAACGGTCTTGTCGAAGATGCCAGCGAGTTCAGCGGGCGCGGACAGCATCGGCCAGTGCCCGGTGGGCAGGTCGAAGCGCCGCCATGGCGGCTGGTTCAGGAAGGCCAGCATCGGCACCCCGGAATCCAGCAGCCCCATGAAGTCACGGCAGGCGACCAGGACACGGTCCACATCGGAACCGAGTTCCGCCGGGCCGGCGAGACGCTGGGTGAAGGTGCCGAACGGCTGAGGGGTGGCACGCGTGCGCAGAACGTTCTGCCGGCCCTCATCGAGCCCGTCGAGGCTGCTGGACAAGCCCAGGACCTCAAACGGCGGCATCGGTAGCCGCCACCCGTCGCCGGAAGCGTCGACCTGCTGGCGCAGCTGGTCCGCTGCCTGCGGTGGCATGAGGTCGAGCATGCACATGCCTGCGGTGAACGGTGCACTGTCCACGTAGACCACGCGCTCCAGCCGGTCGCCGAGACGTCCGGCTGCCCCGGTTACAGGGGCAGCCGCATAGCTGTGGGCGACCAGCGTGACGTCACGCAGATCGTGCTCTTCGACGAATCCCGTGATGTCCGCGATGTGCGTGTCCAGATCTGTCTGAGGGCCGCCCTGATCGGCGTGCTCGGCCAGGCCAGTCAGTGGCAGCGGCAGCGCCGTGTGACCGCGCTCCTGCAAAGCTCGGGCGGTGTCTTCCCAGGCCCATGCCCCGAGCCAGGCGCCGGGAACGAGTACGAAGGTAGCCATGTGATCTCCCTGAAGTGAGGTGCTGCCGGGAGCGTATAGTCGATACAGGACAGAATCCGCCCTGAAATGCCGAGTGATCCATGTCACATCCCCTCACCCGTGTGCTGACCCTGCTGGAACTCCTCCAGTCACACGCCCAGCTCACCGGGACGGAGCTGGCCGACCGGCTGGACACCGACGTGCGCACGGTGCGCCGGTACACCGCGCACCTGCGGGAACTGGGCATCCCCGTGGAGGCCGAACGTGGCCGCTACGGTGGCTACCGGCTGGCCCGCGGCTACCGCATGCCCCCTCTGGTCCTCACCAATGACGAGGCTCTCGCCGTCGTTCTTGGTCTGCTCGCGGCAGAACGTCTGGGCATGGGCACCGCCGCGCCGGCCAGTGCCGGTGCCTTGGCCAAGATCGAGCGGGTGCTTCCGCACGCCCTGCGCGAGCCGCTCGCCGCCATGCAGGAGACCCTGTCGTTCACCGCCAACGCCGTGATCGGTCAGGCACCCGGAACCGGCGTCCTGCTGGCCCTGGCCCAGGCATCCCGCGCCCGCGCGACCGTCGGTATCAGCCACAAGTCCTGGCGCCATGAACACACCGAACGCGACATCGACCCCTACGGCGTGGTCTTCCACACCGGCCGCTGGTACGTCGTCGGCCACGATCATCTCCGCGACAGCCTGCGGACCTTCCGCATCGACCGCATCGCCTCCGTCACTACCCGAGCCGACAGCTTCACCGCACCCGACGGTTTCGACCCCGTCGCCCACCTGACCTCGACCCTGGCTCAGGGGCCATACCGTTGGCAGGTCGAGGTGACGATCCATGGCCCCCTCGATGAGATCGCCCGCCGGCTGCCGCGCTCAGCGGTGACCCTCACCGCCCAGCCCACCTGCGTTCTCATGCACGCACGGGCAGAACGGCTGGACGGTATGGCCCACCTGCTCGCCTCCCTGGAATGGCCCTTCACCATCCACCATCCCGACGAACTACGAGAAGCGCTCAAGAATCTGGCCGCCCAGCTCGCCGAATCCGCAGAACGAGCACCGGGAGAAACACTGCAGTGATGGC
This sequence comes from Myceligenerans halotolerans, assembly GCF_054782975.1. NCBI lineage: Bacteria > Bacillati > Actinomycetota > Actinomycetes > Micrococcales > Promicromonosporaceae > Myceligenerans > Myceligenerans halotolerans. The sequence goes on along the minus strand of NZ_BAAGRL010000012.1, from coordinate 186,887 downwards.
AGCCGGCCGCCATCGGGAAAGAGTCTTGTCCGCCGCAGATCATGAGGGAGCCGTTGACACTGCAGCGATCCGGTCGGCATAGGTGCGGTACGCCTTGCGCCCGGCCGGAGTGGAGCCACCGTCGGCGGGTGCGGCGCACTGCTTCAGCGGCTTGGTGGAGCGCGAGGGGGGCGCTGACGCGCACCGAGTAGCCCTGCCTGCGACGGATCCTCCCGCCACGGCGCAGCGCTTCCCTCCGGAACGAAGAAGGTCGCTGACCTGGCGCGATGCCAGATGCAGCGACCCTCAACCGGTGGAGCTAGGGGGATTCGAACCCCCGACCTCTTCAGGCTGGGTCGAATCTCCTCGCCTTCCGGCGGGATCACGGCATGTTGGTGCGATGGCGCTGATGAGAGCAGCGAAAGCGCGGAATGCTGCGGATTCCTGGCTCTCACGAGCTATCTTCGCGTAGCGGGCGTTGGCCGTCAATTGTTGGCGTCACCGGTTGACGGCCCCGTGGATCGGCTGTGGATTCTGGCTGCGACGCCCGTCCGTGTGGACGATGCGTGCACCGATTCGAACCGCAACCTATGGGTGGCAAGCGGGGCCGCTCCTGGAAGGATGCTCACCATGCCGACCTCGTCGTATCGCCGGCACCAGATGGTGGAGTCCCTGGTAACAGTCGCGATCGCTGCGTTGGATCAGGCGGTACCGCTGTCCGGCACCCTCGGCGCCGCCACGATCCGGAGTGTCCTCCCAATTGAGCCCCGTCGCACGTGGCACGCGACGCTCCACAAGAGCACCGCAACGGCAGTAGGCAGCTGGGCAGCCAGAGAGGGCCTCGGCGAGGATCTGGAGCCGGGCCTGCTTCTGGCAGAACGGGCTCTACGCGAGCACGGCGCAAATGAGGACCTGCTCGCCGAAGAGAACTATGACGCCGACCGGATTTCAGCGCGTGTTATCCGGGCTGCTCACGCCGACCCCACGTGGAGTCAGGAAGTCCGGCGCTGGGGCGCGGACGACAGGTACGTCATCGCCGATCGAGCGATTCGTGTCGCCTACGAGGCGCTCATCGCCGAGTTGCAGGCCGCCGCGCCGACCTTGCCGGGTCTCGCGTCTTTGGGTGTCAGGCTTGACGAGGTTTCCACCAAGGTCAAGAACCTGCAGTCGACGGGGAGACCGACCAGAGATCAGCTCGCCAGCTATCTCAAGGCCCGCCTGGCCGACTGGAACAAGCCAGTCTGGGGACCTCAGGCACCGATTGCCATCCCGCGCCGTGTCGGGCTGCGGCCGACGACCGGTCGCCGCTCCACCGAGGCCATCGAGGCCACCGACGCCCTGCCTGTGGAGCTCACCGACGCCACAGCGCTGGACGAGCACGAGATGCTGGTGGTGCTCGGCGATCCTGGCTCCGGCAAGTCATGGCTTGCCCGGAGATATGCACGCGAGGCGGCGCGCCGCGCGCTCAATCGCCTTACCGCAGGCGCACGGATCGGCGATGTCGAGATTCCGCTGTTCACGACTTGGGACGGATGGACTCGCGCGACGGGCGGGCTGCGAGAGTCTCTTGTCGAAGCGGCGTTCGCCGCCGGTTCGGGGCATAGCGCGACGGCGAACGACGCCGTCATCAAGAGGTTCTTCCTCAATCCCGCCGCCCGCGTGCTGCTGATCATCGATTCGCTCGACGAGGCGGCGGGAACGCAAGCTCAGACAGAGCGCCTGTATCAGCTCACGTCGCTGGTACCTGCCTGGCGAGTCGTGGTGACCAGTCGGCCAGCGGCGTGGGAAAGGACGGCCTACACGCTTCCCGAGCAGCGCGGACTCGGAATCGTCGACCTGCAGGCGCTGTCCTACCCGGAGGATGTCAACGACTTCGTACGCTCCTGGTTCGAGTCTGACGAGGGTCGTGCCGCCACGCTTCTGAAGCAGTTGCATGATCGTCCTGACCTGGCGCGGATGGCGAGCTCCCCGCTGCTGCTGACCATTTACTCCTTGCTCACGCAGCACGGCCCTGAAGAACGGCTACCTGCCCGTCGACACGAGCTGTACAAAGCCCTGACAGCGCAGATCCTCAGGCGCTGGGACAAGAACCATGGCATGAACGAGCCGCTGCGATACGAAGAGCGGGTTCGGACGCTTTCCGGGTGGGCGTGGCACGCAGTAGGATCGTCCAACGATCCGTACACCGGGCTCGGCAACTGGGCTGACACGTTCTCCCCGGCCGAGGAGCCATCTCCTGACGATCTCATCGCTCTTGACGAGATCACCCCACGCATCAGCACCGGCGGACCCCTCGGGAGGGTGGTTCGCAGGTTCCTCCACCGCTCGATCCTGGAGCATTTCGTCGCAGAGCACATCGCGACGCTCGATTCTGAACTCGCGCTGGACGTACTGCTGCCCCACCTGTGGTTCGACGCCGACTGGCAGACGGCGGCCCCTGCGGCCGTTGCCGCCCATAACCGCTCGAATCGCGGAGAGCTCTTCGAGCGCATCCTCACCGCCTTACCCGTGCATTCCCATCACGACGCCGAGGTATCCCGAGCGGGCCGCGAACTGGACAGCTTCCTACTTGCCGTCGCGGAGGAATCAGACCCGGAGGAGTGGCAGAGCGAGCATCAGGCGATCCTTGACGCCTGCCGCATCAGGAACGCGACCGTGGCGCCTCACAAAATGGCTCGCACGGCTCACTGGGGCAGCTCGAATCCTGAAGTCTTCCGGCGGATCATCGACCGGTTGGCCGCCCGGAAGCGTGATCGCTACTCCAGCGACTGGGACGGTCCCATGTGGGACAACGGCCCGGTCCACTTCGATGGGCGCGACGTGCCTGGCTTGGCGCAGACGGACAGCGACAGAACGATGCTTCGGGACATGATCATGGGCCAGCTGAACTCTGCCGACACCGGCGGCCATCTGGAGCTTCTGGTCGCGATGGTCAGTTTGGGGTCAATCCGAGAAGAAGACCGACCAGCGCTCGCGGAAGTCCTCGCAGGGATCCCCAACGACAGCTACGACGTCAGTGACCTCGCGCTCTTCATCGACCAGGCGCCCGCGGGACTTCCCCTCATCGCCCGCACCGAGCGTGACAAGACCCGCATCGTTGCCCGACTTCGTGAAGACGTCAGCGTCGACTTCGCACTCCACGTGGTCCACGGGATGCAGCTCCTCGAACGACCCGAGGACGAGCTTGAACATGTGCGTGGCGACCTCACCTACACGCTGCGGGTTCACCAGGGCACGACCCGCAACTTGGCTATGGCTCTCCAGCAGATCGGGCTATCGCCTGCGCAGCGCGATCTGGTCGCGGACACGCTCCTCGCCTCAATGAAGCAAACCGCCAGGCCGAGTCGTCGAGGCCACGTCCCAGAGCATGCCGCACAGGAAGCTCGATCGCTGGCCCGCATCAACCCCACCGCGGAGCACAAGGAGCAAGCGCGCGCGATCCTCGTCGACCTCCTGGAAGCGAACACCCGAGCGTGGCAGATCGAGGAGATCGTGAAGGCGCTCGTCGCGCTCGACCCTGCTGAAGACGACCGGCAACGAGCAATTGACCATCTCCTTGCCATCATGGGCAAGCGGTTCGAGGTTGATACCGAGCTGTTCCGCGCTTTCACGCTGCTCGAGCCCACAGACGTCGACCGAGCGCGTGCCCGCGACACAGTCGTGCGAATCCTGCGAGACCTGGGCCACTACTACGTCGACGACGCCGCTGGGTGGCTCGCTTCTCTCAGCCCGTCAGCGGCCGAACGCACATATGCGCGCTCAGTCCTGCTCGACCGCCTCGCAGAGAATCTGGCTGACAACGTCAAGGCGCTCCTGCTGCTCCGACCAACCGCTGACGAACTCAGGCGAGCACGCGAAACTGTACTGGGGGTCATGACTGGCGCCCACGCATACGAGGTCACTGAGGCAGCATCAGTTCTGGCTCGGCTGGACCCGACTCCTGGCGAGCGCGAGCACGCGCGGCGGCACCTGCAAGCCGTCGAAGCTACGTACAGATCGCCGCGACGTGGCACGCTCAGCTTGGACATCGGGGAGTATGCCAATGCTCTCCTCGCGCTAGAACCCGCCCCGGACGAGCAAGCACGTGCACGCGACCTCATCCTGCACGGGCTGCACGAATCGAACGGCGCTCGCTATCTGCCCCTGCTCCGGCGAGCCTCCACGCCCGAAGCCTGGCGCAGCTGGGTCTACAGGTCGTGACGAGCCCATTGCCGACATCAGCACCCTAAGATCGGCCGCCTGCTCACGCTGGCGCTCCGTCCACCATGCGACATGCGGGACTTTGCTTGCATTTCGCTCGCGTGGTTGGTGGGATGCTGCAGAACGGTCTGCCGGGCCGGTGAGCTGCGCCGACACACAGCGAGGGGCGGATTCTGGTGGGAGAGGCTTCGACGTCGGGCACAACCGCGACCAACGCGTACACGACGTTCGACGGCGTGGCGGAGCCGTCGAGGATTGCGCTGCCCATACCGGTCGTGGTGGTTCCGGACGACGTCCTCAAGGACACGGCGGGCCCGGTGCCCGTGGTCGTCGAGCACGACGGCCGCCGGGCACGTGCGTGGGCGTGGGCGGAGCGGGCCTGGGAAGGTACTCCCTGGCAGGACAAGGCACCGTCCGTTCCGGCCGACGAGGCGCGGTTCTCACTCGGCCGACTGACATGGGAGCGTCTGGGCATCGCCGACGCGATCCGTTCCGGCGAGTGCGTGGTCAGCGTGCACGTGCCGCGCGCGGTGACCGTATCGCGGGTGTGGCCGCTGATCCACGACCTGCCGCTCGGCAACCAGGTGCAGGTCGCGGCAGATTTCCCGGGACCCGTTGGCGACGCGGTGATGCTACGCAACGGTGTGGCGGCGTCCGTGACGGTCGTCGTGCGCGAGCACGTCAGGTCGGGAACATTCCGCATTGCCAACCATCTGCGATCGATTACCGACCCTGCCGACGGGGCCGACCCGGAACAAGAGGCCGTCTTCCTTCGTCCAGCGCCGCGGAGGTTCGCGGGCGCGTCCTCGAAGTCGCCGAGGACGGGTACTCGGGTGAGTGAGGCATGGTGGGGCGCGCAGGCGGCGGCGAGGTCCGGTATCGAGGGGATGCTGCGCTGGTTCTTCGGGGCGGAGGAACAGGCGGTGCGGGTCGTGCGGGCGCATCCGGGAGACAGCCATCAGCAGGTGGTATCGGTCTCGGACGCGTTGCTGACCCGGCTCGGAGTGCGGTCGGGTGACAAGGTGGTGATCGGCTGGCTCGGGACCGAAACCGAGGTCACGGCTCTGAAGGATCATCGACCAGTGGAGGCCGAGTCGGATGATCGTGGCTTCGATCCGCTGCGCCCAGGCCCCGCGCAGGCCATGCCACCGGACCTGGCCGTCCGGGTTCCAGCCGCGCTGGGGTACCTGATGAATCTGCCCGTCGGATCGGTCATCACGATGAGACGAAGCACCCGTTCGGTCCTGGCACGGAACCTGAACAACCTGATCCTCCCGGTTGCGGCTCTTGCACTGGCCGGTGCGGCGTTGAACGACCCGGACTGGAGGCTCGTGATCGCAGGCGCCGTCGCAACCGCGTTGCTCGGCCTGAGCCGCCTTCGTATGAGCAAGCGCCGCGCCGTGCGGCTGAGCCGCCAAGACTGAGAGTGCGCGCCTCAGGCCCGGGGCCCGCCAGGCCAGCTCCTACCTGCTACACCGTCTCCACGTGGTCGGTAGAGTCGGCCGTGTGACGGGCGAGGACAGGGACGAGTTGCTGCGGGAGTTCGAGGCTGCGGTCAAGGGCATGGGCTTGGACGAGTTGCGCGCGCTTACCGACAAGGTGGCCTCCGGCCGACTGCTCGACGCCGAAGCGTCGCGTAGCTCCGATGCGGCCCGCCCGTCACGGCGCAAGCCGCGTCGTGACGACACCGTCATTTTCTGTGTCCGTGCCGATCTCGACGATGCGAAGCCGTCGACCTGGCGGCGGCTGGAGCTGCGGTCGGACCTGTACCTGGATGCCGTACACCAGGTGCTGCAGGCCGCGTTCGGGTGGACGGACTCGCACCTGCACCGGTTCGCGATCGGCGGGTCCGTGTGGGACCGGGACGCGGAGTTGTTCCTGTGCCCGGACGACGTCGAGAACCCGGAAGGCTTCCCCGAGGAGGCCGGGACCCCGGAAGAGGATGTGCGTCTGGACGAGGTGCTCGCCGAGCCCGGTGACCGGCTGGCGTACGTCTACGACTACGGTGACGACTGGAGGGTCTCGCTCCGGCTGGAGAAGATCCTGGCCGCTCCGCCCGACGCCGATCCGGCGAGGTGCACCGGTGGCCGAACGGCCGCTCCGCCGGACGACTCGAGGTTCCAGTACATGCACGGCGGGCTTGCTTCCGTCGTCGACGACCCCGAACACTTCGATCCCGCCGAGGTCAACGACGCGATGTACCGCCCCTGGTCCATGCTCCACGGGCGTGGATTCCACCCGCACGTGGTCGAGCTGGTGAACATGATGTCGTTCACCGACGATGGTGCCGATCTCGGACCACGCCTTGCCCAGCTCACGCCCGATCCTCCGACGCCAGATGACTACGAGCTCGCCGACGCGCTCGGCGCGTTCCTCTGGTTCCTGGACCAGGCCGGTGGAGACGGGATCCCGCTGACCGCTGCCGGGTGGATGCGCCCCGCCGTCGTCGAACAGGCCGCTACACGGATCCCGCAGATGGCCGGCTGGATCGGCAAGGCCAACCGGGAAGACCTCACACCCCCGGTCATGAAATTCCGTGGCCTGCTCGTCAAGCAGCTCGGGCTGCTGCGCAAGTACAAGGGACGACTGCTGCTGACCCGGGCCGGAGCCGCCGCGCGCGGGAAACCGGACGCGCTGTTCCGGCACCTGGCCGAACGCCTCACTCCCCCCAACGCGCCCAGAGTGTTCGCAGCTGAGGCGAACCTGCTCATCCTCACCCGCGCAGCGGTCTCACCGAACACACCCCTGCCACTGGACGAGCTCGCCGACCTGCTCACCTACCTCGCATTCAAGAACCACGACGGCAGCCCGCTACGCGGCCACCAACTGCGTCACTACGACGGCGCGGTCTGGGGCGTGCTCACCAACATCGGCGAACCACCCACGCATCGAAGCCGAGAACGTGACCTGATCAGCCCCGTTGCGGCAGCGCTCGCACACGCGACACTCATCGCACGGACCACGTGATCAAACGTCCGTCGGAGCCGGGTGCTTCCTGTAACAACCCCCTATCCGACGGCCGCGGGTACGAACGCAGACTGCTGCCACTCGACCCGGGCGCCGGCATCCTCCGCGCGGCGTTCGTTCCGTCGTCTCGTAACATCGCGCGTAGCGTTGGACCCTGGGAGGCTTCGGCGAGCCTAACGCGTCTGCACGCTCTAACGGCCGTGCCGAACCTGCCGTAGACCTCGCCGACGAATCGGAAGGGGCTTGTGCACCCTCGGTGACTTCACGCGCGTCGGCGTCAATCCCGTAAGGACTTCGACCTGTGGTGCTGGGTAGGGATGAAAGCGCTGGCGTAGTGCTTCTTCCAGGAGTGGGATGTCGCGGTCCTTCCAGGACTGGTCGGCCGTTGCCAGAGCGACGCTGTCTGCGCGGACGGCGAGGGCGACGCCGGCGATCTTGTTGGCGTTCTTCTTCGCCATCTTGGCCGACTTCTGCTCGCCAAGTGCACCCGTAGCTTTCGCCTCAACCACGACGACACGCCCGTCGATGTGTGCGATCAGGTCGATCTCGGCGATCGGTCCACCGCCCTGCAGGAACTCCAGCTCGCCGACGTCGGCGTACTGGCGGGCCGAGCCCTTCAGCCTGTTAGCCGCAAGCAGGGGGATGTCGCCGCGCTCGGACATGAGCTGCCGAAAGGCGGCGTTTAGATCGAAGTGCCACGTGGGTTCGGCGCCGGAATGCCAGCGTGAGGAGGTCAGGACGTTGTCGGCACCGCATCGGGGGCACTCATAGACCCGGCCGAGCCGGTCGACCGCCACGAACGAGGCCCGCTGGCAGTCGTCGCAAGAGGTGATAATGCCTCGTCGAATGAGATCGGCGCGTGTGAGTCGATCCAGCAGCTTCACAAGCGGTTCTGTCGAAGCCAGCCCCATGGCGTGGTGCATTGCTGCGACGCCCGGGTAGGAGACGCCGTCCACCAACCAGGGCTGCAAGGCCCGCTCTTCGTCCGTCATGGATTCAAGGCGTCTCTGACGCTGCTTGCCCGACTCGCTGTTGTCCGCGAACAACATGAGAACCGGGTGCATCGGACCACTCATGAGGTCAATCAGGCGGTCACGACCACCCAGACGACGCGAAATCAGCTCGGCCCTTGCGCCTGCAGGCGAACTGCGCACCGCCAACTGCCCCTCTGCGGCCATCGCTTCGGCCCAGGCTCTCATGCCAGGGCTGATGAGCCGAGGCCGCGCAAGACGTTTCGACGGCGCCGTGCCCACGATCACCAGCCCGAAGGCGGCCGCAACGACGGAGACCCCGCCGCGGCTACTGCGGGCCAGGTCCCGCCCAGTTTGTAGCGGGATTGCCACCGCGTCGGGGCCGATCGGTCGGCCCTCGGGTACGGTCGAGTCGTCGAATGCCACATCGACGATCCATGCGGGAGTCGGACCGCCGAAGTAGCCCCCGGTACTCGGCGCCGGGAGGACGTACGGCGTCGTCATAGTCAAGGATCCATGATCATCACGCTCGACTGCCGCCGTGGACGGCACGTTGAAGTCATCAGGGAAGGCACGAATGTGCTGCTCACCGACAAGCTCCGGGAGCGGCATCCGAGCAATGCGGTTCCACGAGGGAGCCTCCCGGTATGGACCCGTGACGAGTTCGTCGAGCCGTCGCAGATACTCGTCGACGACGGCGTCGTCAAGGGATGTTGTCGTGTATCGGGGCAGCTTCTCTTCGGCACCGTAGACAGGGTGGCAGTCCTGGATCATCGGCACGACCGCGCCGCGGAACACATCCTCGTCCCCGAACAGTACGGTCGGCAGCCACAAGCCGAACCCGTGCAACACACGACATGCCTGCGCGAACGCGAAGTCCTCGACACTGTCGCCGATAACGACGGCCCCCGTACGGTCGAGGTGACCCGATCTGAGCACGGTGACGTCGTGATCCATGACGTCGAACAACGAGACGGCCAATACACCGGGCAGCCCCGACCACAGGGCGGCATCGACCTGGCGGCGTTCCGTAGGTAGAAGAGCGTCGCGGAGCAGCGTGCGGCCGTCGAGCTCGACAACGTCGGCGCTTGCTTCACGGACGCCCCACAGGCCACCGAGCACGAGAGCTGCGTCCGACTTCCAATGCCGGGGCACCGCGACGTAGGCAGAAGCCCATCCCGGGAGGACCGAGGACTTGGTCACCAGCCCGGATGTGCCATCAGGCCTGATCGTTGAACGATACTGAAACCGCACCCGGGTACCGTCCGAGCCCGACATCTGCTTCCAGAACGGCGAGCACCACTTCTCCACCCGTTCCCGAGCACGCACTCCAGCCGGATCCTCGTACTCCTGCTGGCCGTCGGGACCCGCGAGCCTGCTGGCAACCTGCTCTGGCGCAAGCCGCTGTCCATCCGCACCGATCGCCATGATGGATCCCGGCGCGGTGCGTTCCCACTCCTGCCGTGTCGGCGTCAACAGGAGAATGTGATCCGGATCAAAGCACTCGACGGCGCGCAGCATCCGGTCGCTGACGTCGCCCTCGGCGTTGTAGGGCACGAGGAGGTGGCCGGCGCCGGCCCACGTGTGACTCGCAGCCATCAGCGCCAGCCGTGCCCATGCGCGCCAGTTGTCGTCGCCGCGGAACAGGATGACGGCGCGCGGCGGCCGGATCGTCGTCTGGAGCGCCACATGCGCGAGCTCGCCCATCAGTCCTCGTCCTCAGAGTTGGGGAGGCCGAGGATACCGATGAACTCGGGAGTCAGATCGACGGCGGCCCCGATCGGGAGCGAGAGCTGACCCGAGTAGACCTTGTTGTGACCGCGGGCCGTGATCTCCCATGTGCCGCTCACCGGCGCATGCTCAGGGTCATCGACCACCAGGATCAGGTCACTGTCCGGGCAGACATACGTGGCACGCGGCCGAAGGTCTCCGATGTCAAACGTGAGCGTGACCGAACCCGTGTTTTCCCAGTTCAACGCCCGCACTTGTGACACGTACGGTCCCAGCGCCGGCATGGCCGGGATCATCCCGACCGTGGCGTATCCGCCCAGCAAGTTGTGCGGTCTGGGACCCCATGTCCGCGGCGGTCGTGGCAGGCCGAGACGGAGAAGCGTCGGATTGTCGTCGTGGTCCGTGTCGACCCGGACGCCGCGCACGTCACCCTCAAGATGCATCACCAACTCGACGTCGTGCAGGAACGCCTCCTCAAGGTTCACCACCCGCGGTGCGACTGACGCCAAGCGCATGCTGATGAGTCGTTCCTTCGCCTCGGGCCAGGCGGCTCGGAACTGTTCCCGCCAACCGGCGGCCTGAGCCCGGTATTCATCTTCCGAGCGGGACTCCGGCTCTATGAGGGAGCCGAGCGACGACGCCAGATCCGTGATTCTCTCGGTCCTGCGAGCGTATCGATCGGCCGCCGCGAGGGCTGCTTCGTGCCGCCGCGCGCTTTCGTCTGCTGGTAGATCCGCCAGGTCCTCAAGCATGCCCTCCGGTATGACGACTCGACGGCGACGCCCTGGTGTTTCACGATCTGCACCATCCGCTTCGGGCTCCTCACGGGCACGGCCCGGCAGAGGATGGAACAGGCGCCTCGTCTCAGCAGCGAGGTACGCCTCGAGCGTCGCGCCGGTATCAACCGTGACAGGAACGACCTCGCCGATAAGGTCCACGTCGAAGCCAACCGCGGGGGCCGCACCAGCGGCAACGCGGCGCGACAGTTCCTTGATCTCGCCCGCCTTGGCCTTGCGCGTCTCCCCGTCCGTGCGCACGTACACGTCACCGTCGAAGAGCCCCGCGCCGTCCTTGAGACACGGGAACGGCGGCTGACCCCATTGTGGTGGGTCCACGATCAACAGCAGCACGTCGTTCTCCGACCCAGGAACGGGGACTCGGATGAGGTCCCAGTTCGGACCGTCGGCCCCGATGAACGGCATCACAGCCTTCTCGATGTCGAGCACCTCCACCGGCGGGACACCGGCCGCCTGCCCGTCCACAACGCCGATCACCATGACCGCGTGTCCATCGAACGCCTTCGCAGCCCTATCAGGCATACGGTTGCCCGCGCCCAGAATGAACTTGGCCAGCTTGGCACGGTCCCGCGCGCTCGTCAGATCAAGGGTGCCCTTGACCTCGAGATAGTAGCGCTCAAGTCGATCGTCACCGGCGGCAACGGCATCGACAAGCGCGCGAGCAGCGCGCTCACCATGTGGCGCGCGCGACGTATCGACCAGTGGAACGCTCACCGACGCCACTTCTTCACTGCCGTCTTCCACGCCAGGCCTCCTACCCCGGGTCATGATGCGCTCCAACGGTAGGCGAGGACACTGACACTGCCGCGCGGGCCGCGCCGTCCGCGGCGCGCTCGCCCCCTCCCTCCCGCCGGAAGCGCTTGCAATGACGCGCGAAGGGCCGAGGTCTCGACGACCCACGGATGAGGCACGACCGGTTCGTCCCGCTCGGCCAGAGCACGGATCGGGTCGGCGGGGCACGGCGGACACCTCTGGGACTTCCTGTTCTCCAAGTCGCCACGCTACTGGTTCGACCTGGACGCGATCCGCGAGGAGTACGACGGAGACCGCGCGCCATCCCGGCGAGCTCGCAGCGGTCACGCGAACAAGCCGAACACGATCGCTCGTCCCTGGGGCGGCGTCGCCGCGCCTCAGCCTCGTATGGAAGCGACGGGTGTCGCGCACACCGCGGTCCACGAGCGCGGCCGCAATCCCGGCGACGTGTGGAGCATCGCCACCCAGCCGTTCGGAGAAGCTCACTTCGCCACGATGCCGCCCGCGCTGGCCGAGCGGTGCATCCTTGCCGGCTGCAAACCCGGTGGCACGGTGTTGGACCCGTTCTCCGGCTCTGGCACGACGGGCCTGGCCGCGACCGAGTCTGGCCGACGTTTCGTCGGTATCGATCTGAACCTGGACTACCTCAAGCTGTCGCTGCGTACGCGGCTGCAGCAAGGAGTGCTCGATCTGGGCGCGGCCATGTGAGGACGGCAGGGTGCCGCTGGGCACGTCGGCCGAGTCTGGCTCATGTACGGACTGCGCCCGTTCGTGTTCGGCGCCGTCGTGCGATCAGCCGCCCGGCGACCAGCGCGACGGCGCTGAGGGGTCCGGCGATGGCGAACTTGGTCATGTTCCACAGCCCCCACAGCATCCCGAGGACGTAGATGTCGTTGCCGGTAGTCGCGTATTCGAAGAGTGTCACGCACAGCGCGTAGAAGGCGCTGGCGAGCGCGGCGACGGGCATGCCCCAGGTGCGGTTCGGCCGTCGGAACATCCACTTGATCAGCAGGGTGGACGGGGTCCAGAAGACCGGAAGGCTCACGGATCTACTGTTGTCGGGCTCAGCCTCCTGGACGGGCGCGAGGTTCGCGCGTGTCTGGTAGGTCGGGAAGGTCGACGGCGGCAGCATCGCCGGTCCGGCGCCGGGATGCGTCGCGGTGTACCTCGCCCATTCGGGTGTCATGAGGCATGTCTCCTTCCGTCCGCGTGCTCGTGTTCAGCAGCCTCTGAGGTCTGCGGCCGGGTGATCAGGTGCGCGCTGCAGAGCATCGCCACCTCTGCTCCCTCGCCGTCGCCGGGACGTCGGTCGTCCCGACGGTGCCCGTCCCGCTCCAGGAGCGGTCTCGTCGTTCGTCTCATCGCTGTGCCTCCTTCCCGGGCACGACGAAGCGCACCCGGTAGCCGTGGCCCTGTCGGAACAGAGCGGCGGGAAGCTGCTCCGTGTAGGGAGCTCCGGCTCTGCGCCACCGGGCGATCTGGTCGTGCAACCGGGTCACCGACGTCGAGTAGCCCGGGTTGGCGATCAGCCGGGTGCCGGTCAGCATCACCACGCCCAGGCCGGCGTGACCACCGATGCCGATCCCGGTGCCGTGCTCTGTCGTCGCGATGAAAAGGCCCTCGGCGGGTACGTGGGCGAGGATCCAGTTCTTCACGTGTTCGAAGTCCTCGGCATCGCATGTCCACGGGGTCACCTGCGCGATGCGCAGGGCTGTCAGCCATCGCTCGGCCGTCGCCGCATCGGTACCGCAGTCGGTCGCCAGGACGTCGTGCTGGCCGTGGCGCACGATCGTGTACGACGGCGCCACGGTGGGCAGCACGATCGGTGACGTCTCGATGGCATGGACAACCGACTCCAGGCGGCCTGCGACTCGGGTGACCGTGATGTTCGCGTCGGTGCCGGGCAGGTCGTGGACACGGCAGCAGATCACGGCCTGCTCCTCGTCGGACAGCCGAGCCAGGGCTCTGGCCGGGACGAGACCGCCGGTACTCACGGGCGACTCACGCCGATGCCGGCCGGCCGCGACCTGCCGGGGCGCTGGGCCGCTCACCGTGGTCCCGCCAGGGCGTGCAGGATGGGGACGATGCCGTGCTCGTGGATGGTTCCGGTCACGAGGTCGGCGGCGGCCTTGACCTCGTCTCCGGCCTGGCCCATCGCGACGGCGGTGGCGGCCCACTCGAATGCGGAGATGTCGTTCTCGGCGTCGCCGATGGCGATCGTGGCGTCCTTCTCGATGCCCGTGGCGAGGCGGATCTGTTCGAGTCCGATGGCTTTGGACAGATTCTTCGCGTTCAGGTCGAGCCAGTTCGGCCCGGCCGGGGTCGCGGTGACTCCGCACCAGGACAGCTCGCCGACAAGATCGGCGGCGTCGTCGGCGTGGACGACGGCGCGGGTGGTGGGCCGGTCCCACAGTTCATGCTCCCACCGCACGCACTGCTGGGGTCCGTTGAGGCAGCCGCGGGGGAACTTCTGGTTGACGCGCCAGCCGCCCCGTTCGATGTCCTCGACCGCCAGGAGCGCGTCCGGTGCCGCGCCGCACGCACGCAGGAGCGCGGTCTTCGGGTCGAACGTGACCCGGCCGGTCACGGTCACGCGACGGCCGGTGATGTGGGCCACGATCGCACCGTTGGAGCCGGTGACCCAGCCCGAGCGGAGTCCCAGCTGCCGCACCACCGGCCGCAGCCCGCCCAGCGACCGGCCCGTGGCCAGCACCAAGGTGTGCCCGGCGGCGACCACGGCGCGCACCGCCCGGACCGTCACGTCCGGGATCTTGTGCCCTGTGACCAGGAGGGTGCCGTCGATGTCCAGCGCGAGCAGCGCCGGCACGGCGGCGGGCAGTCGCAGAGCTCGGCAGTTCAGAGCTCCGTAGTCAACTGCGGGGCGGGCATCTGAATGGATCTCGGGATACGTGTGCATGGCCTTGCTCCTTCAGGGATTCGTCCTGCTTGCCGGGCCAGAACCGGCCCCAGAGCTGGGGCCGCAGTCATGGGAGAGAGGCGGGCGGCAGTGGAATTGCGGCTCGCTCCGAGTAACGCGGTTATGGGCGGCCGCGTAGGAGTGTCGGAGGTCTACGGCCGGGCTCGGGGGACGTCTGAGTGAGCCCGACCGCAAGCAGAGAGGGCCCTACGGGCGGGTGAGGGAGAGCTCGAACCCGGCCGGGCGTCCGTCGCAGGCGGCATCAGCGGTGCTTCGCCACCAGGGTCGTCGTCGGCTCTCGACGCCACGCGGGTAGTTGAGTCCGGCGTCCCGTGCTGCCTGTTCGACCTCTCGCATCGTGGCTCCGCATCCGGCCGGTACGGGTGCGTGCCGAACCCAGCCGTGCTTGCGACGGGCCCAGACCTCAGCGGTGGCCAAGTAGGCGTGCTCGCCGTGCCACACCCGCAGCGTCGTCCCCGGTTCGGAGCCAGTCGCCGACGCGGTCATCACGGCGGCGGTCAGTTGCGCCGCCAGCGGCGAGAGTCCGGGCTGGAGCGCTTCGGGCGGGACCAGCGCGGTAACACTCTCACCGAGACTGTCGCCGGCAACGACGGTCGCGTGGGTCGGGAGGCCCAGCCGGGTTCGCACAGCGTCGTCGGCAGCGTTTCGTGACGCTTCCTGACCAGTCACTTCACAGGAGTCGGGCCCCGTCGGGATGACTTTCAGGCCGGTGCACGCGGCCAGCGCGTCCGCGTACTCGCGAATGCCCGGGGCATGCAGGCGCGCCAGGCTGATCGTCTTGCCACTGGGACGACTCAGCGGCGCCCCCTCCTGAATTCCGCTCGGGAGCTCGGTGCCGAAGTGGCGGTTGATCCGCCGACCGGTCCCGACGTCCTCGGCAGCGACCAGGGTTCCGGCCGGGAACTGGAGGTCCTCCAGCGCCAGCCTCAGCACGGACAGGTCGAACGTGATCACGTCGAGCAGCGCATACCCGCCCGGCATCGCCGCATCCAGGCGTACGGCCAACGCCCCGTGCGAACAAAACCCGTACCCCTCACGGATCCCGAACCCCCTGGCCAGCTGCAGGAGCCCGGACAGCGACTGGCTCGTAGACAGTACGACGTCGCATCCCGCCGCGAGCACCAGCTCCAGTGCTTCCAGAGCACCGGCAGCGTCCTGTCGGTCTGTGACCACGAGGTCAGCATCCGCGTCCAGGACCACCACCCGCGCGCCGCTCCCGGGAGTCGTGTCGACCGGAGCGGTCACGTCGACCCGGATCATCAGAAGGCTCCCGACCTGAGGAATCCCGAGCCGAGGGCGCTGGCCGGATCGCGCAGCTGCGCCCGCACCTGAACCTCCAAGCCCTCGCGGTGCCCCGTCCAGAGTGTGTAACCGGGCACCAAGAGGCGATGGTCCAACGGAGCATCACACCCCAGCAGGTGCGCGATCCGCTCCCCGTCGGACAGATCGCGCGGCTGCACGCACAGCCAGCCGCGCGCCGTCGTGACCATCGCGACCTGGTCGCGACCGGCCGCGCTGACGAGGGCGGCCGCGGTCTCCAGCGACCGCAGCAACACGTCGTCGGATGCGTCCTTCTCGTCGAACTTCGGTCTCATGCCTGTCTCCTCCCCCGCAGCCCACGACGTGCCGTTCGGGGGCCTGGGTGCTGCCGTGCGGTCAGGTTTGGCTCACGCTTCGTCACAAGCGAGCAAGGCTCGAACCATTCATTCCACTTATTGGTACGAGTGGCATGACCAGAGTGACTGGGCTCATACGTCGTGTCAAGGGCTGCCGCGTATCCTCGGTCGTGTCGTGGCATTGACCAGCAGGAAGGAACCACTACGTGGCCCGGACAGCGACCTACCAGCGGATCGCCGACCAGATCCGTGATCGGATCACCACCGGGGAGCTCGCCGAGGGGACGAAGCTGCCCAGCGAGTCCCAGCTCATGGAGGAGTTCGCGACCTCGCGCAACACGGTCCGCAACGCGCTGGGCGCGCTGGAGGCCGAAGGGCTGATCAGCACCGCGCAGGGACGCGGCAGCTTCGTGCGCGAGTGGAACATGCTCACCTTCCGCGCCACCCGCGCCGAGCACATCGACCGGCCCGCCTCATGGAGCCACGACTCCTTCGTCTCCGAGACCCGCGAAGCAGGTCACGAGCCGTCGACCGAATTCACCATGCGCATCGAGCCCGCGGTCCCTGAGGTCGCCGACCGGCTCAAGATCGAGGGCGACAGCCTCGTCGTGTTCCGGCGCGTGGTCCGCTATGCCGACAGCAAGCCGATGTCCCGGCAGGACTCCTGGTACCCGATGCCGGTCGCCGAGACCGCCGGGCTGAACGTGCCGCACGACATTCCCGAGGGCACCGTGCGAGCCATGGCCAAGGCCGGGCTGAAGGAAGTCGGGCACTACGACGAACTCACCGCGCGCATGCCCACGCCCGAGGAGTCCCAGACTCTTGACGTGCCCTCCGGCATCCCCGTGATCGTGTACGTGCGCACCGCGTGGACCGAGACCGAACCGATCCGCGTCACCCGCACCACGTTCCCCTGCGACCGCAACAAGGTCGTCTACGAACTGGGCAGCCTCGACAAGCTCACCAACAACCACGACGCATGAGAATCTACCGCGCCACGGAGGATGACGTTCCCCTCCTGTACGAGATCCGCAACGAGTCCGTCGCCTGGCTCGCCGCCCTCGGCACCGACCAGTGGTCCAGCCACTTCCCGACTGAAGAGACCATGCTCAAGGGCTTCGCCGACGCCGCCCGCTCCGGCACCGTCTGGCTCGTCGACGACGCCGACGGCACCATCGCGACCGTCACCCTCGACACCGTCGCCGAACCCGTCCTGTGGACCGCCGAGGAGATGGCCGAGCCCGCCCGATACGTCCACCGCCTCACCGTCCGACGACGCGCCGCCGGCGCTGGCCTGGGCAGCGAAATCCTCGACTGGTGCGGCAACCGTGCCTACCGCGAAGGCGCACGCTGGCTGCGCCTCGACGCCTGGACCACCAACACCGCCCTGCACCGCTACTACCTCGACGAAGGCTTCACCCACGTCAGGACCCGAGCGCTCCCCGACTACCCCTCCGGGGCGCTCTTCCAGCGGCCCGCGACGCCGGCGGCCACGCCGCGACTCCAAGCACCGCCCGCTGGTGTGAGCCTTTGAGGCAAGTTCCTCCTCGGTCGCTGTCTACCCGTCGGCGATGCGCCTCCACACCCATCTGCCGAGCGTGCCGCCGAGTAGCAGCGACCAGAAGGCGCGGTCGGCGACCAAACCCCAATCGGTGCGCTCGGGAGCGGTTTTCCCCTCGACGGCGGGCGTCACGGTTGTCTCGAAGATGGGCTCACCACCGACCACGCCGCCATGGTGTGAACAGGCGCCGCGCTTTCCGATTGATGGCGAGTTCCAGCCGTCGGCGCAGTGCAGCGGGGTAGAACCCGTCAGTTCCTGCTCGGTAGCTGCGGGCTGCGGCTCCACAAGCCACTCTCGGTCCGCGGTTGAGTCGTGCAGCGCGAACGTTGCTGACCCAGCTACGACCAGGGATGCAATCGTCCACCCAGCGATACGGTTGCGCCGCCTCTCGCGGGCTGCGTTGCGGGCGAGCATTGCGCGGTATTCGGGCGAACTGCGTTGACCCCGGCGATATCCCGTAGCTGCGCGTCGTGCCGTACCGTCCGGCCTGCGTGCGTTGCGATTGACTTGCGGCATTCCAGCTGCCACAGGCTCAGCGGCGTCGGAACGGGAGCAGGCGAGGCACCGGATCTTGCGCGTCGCCGGATCCCAGAGGGCCTCTGTTCCCACAGGTACGGACGTCGCGCACTCGCGGCATCGACCCTGGTATCTCAGACGGAGACGGCGCTCCGGCACGTCAGTCTGTCTCTTGCCACTGGGGCGCTCTTCCTCCACGGCGTCCGCGATGCTGATGTACGCGCGCATCACGACATACCCCGCACAGCCGAGGGCACAGCCAGCGATGACGGTGGCTACTCGTGAGCCCGTGCTGAGGGTGGTCGTGAACACGGCACCCCCTATGGCGACCACGGCCATGACGTACAAGAAGAGGCCCAAGAAGTAGAGCGGCACCCGCATGGGCGGGACGCTACTCGGCCGAGCGCTGGGTGCACAGGGTGAAGTCGATGTGTGAATCCCGCTGCCGCACTACACCTCAGTGCAGTCCTCCCCATACGCCGGGTGTCCGGCCAGGACGAAAGTCGTGCCGTCGGCCTCCATCACGCTGACCTGCTGATAGCCGAGCTCAAGGGACTTCTCGCAGACGTCCAGCGCGAGCTGCGCTTCCTGGCTGCCGCCGTCGCCACGCGGGTCGACGATCGTGGTCTGCACGGTGAGCCGATCGCCGTCGACCTCGGCCAGCGTGACGACGTCCCCGACAGCCGCCTGGAGCTCGGCGGTCACGTCGTCGAGCGAGGCTGCGTCGCCGGTCTCTTCGGTGCTCAGGCTCGCTGAGGGCGTCGAGTTCGTAACTGTCGGCTCAGCAATGCAGCCAGCCAGGAGCGTCGCAACGGCGCACGACAGCACAGGCACAAGCAGCTTCGTTCCCATACTCGAGACGCTACCGATCCATGCTGGTCAGCGGTAGGAAAGTGCGACGGGTTCACCCGGGTGAACTTGAGGGGGCGCGGACTGGCGAAGTGCGCGGTGGGCACCGGTGGCAGGCACGGTTGCCGAGTTGTACCCGCCCGGGTCGCGCGCGAGGTGGAGGAGTGCCGCTGCCCAACAGGGCGAGAGGTCCTATTCGACAGCGGCCCGTCGGCCCGAGCCTTGATCACATCGTCGAACGACCACTTGCACCATAGCTTGGGGTGGACCATCACGTTGGCGCCAGGGGCGCTCTGGATCAGTACTCGCGTGAGGCGCCCGACGGGTTCTGCACCGGGACTACCAGAGGTGACTACTCGCGCTAGTCGGCCCGGCCGCCTGGCCAAGCAGGCCCCACGGTGGTCTTACCCGACGGCGTCGCCCTCCCCCAGGCTGGCGTTTCGAGCCTGGCCGACTGGCCGGGATGGCGACCAGCCAAGGGGGCATCGTGACGATGGAGAGCGGGCAGCCGGACACGCTCGCCGTTCAGTGGGCTCAGTATTGGCGAGCCGCGCTGTGCTGGCCGTCGGCCGAAGGACTCGATCCGAACCTGGTCGCCAGGACCCGGCGCGCGGCCCTGCAGCTTCTGCAGGGCGACGACTTGGAACGGGCGCTTCTGCTCAGGGAACCGGGTCTTCCGACCGACCGGGTCATTGATGTCACCGGCACTCCGCCCATGGTCCGTTCTGCAAAGGCGCAGGAGCGTCGTGCCTGAGCCGCAGCCTGCAGTCAGCGCACTCCGCTTCTCTCCGGCGCACCGGCTACCAGCCGATCCACGCGAGGCACGGCGCCACGGGTTGGCCGACAGGCTCGCCGTCGTCGAGGCTGCCTGCCCATGAGTGCACGACCGGCCTGAACGGCCCCGTATCCGTGTGGCCATCCCGGTGGCCCGCGAAACAGGCGTCCGGAACCCAGCGCCTGACCGACAACAGAAAGGGATCACCTCATGGTTCTATCCATGGCCCGGCCAGAGGCCGGAGCCCAGCACGACGACCCGGCCGCTCCCGTGGAGCCGGCCGACGACGGCGAGAAGCTCGCTGCCGACCCGTTCGGGCTCGACATCACGTTCATCGAGGGGACGCCGGCGACCGAGACGGTGCTCATGTGCAGCACGGGTGACACCTGCGGTAGCTCCTGCCCGAGCGCCTGCACCACCTCGTAAGCACCAGGAACACGCTCGCCAGCGCAGGCCGGGCGGCATGCCCGGCCTGCGCGATCGACCTGAACACGGAGTGAGGATGACGCGCTCACGACACCGCCTCTTCGAGCACACGGGCGACGCCATGCTGAGGGCAGCCGTGCACCTGACCGAGCCGCCGATGCCGCGATGGCCCGCATCATCGGCGCCGGTCGACCAGTGGAGGACGTGGCTTGGTCAGGTGTGGTCGGATGACGATTTCCGGCAGGCAGTCAGTAGTACGAGCACGGATCTGGCCGGGCAGATTCAGGCGATCCTGGACGGGCGTGTGCGCACGGCGCGCCGGGTGCGGCGGGCAGCACGTGCTCTGGCGCGATACGCGATCCGGTACGCCCATCGGGCCGCCCCGTTCGGGTATTTCGCCGGCGTCGCGTCGGTCGGGTTCGGCGAGCAGACGTACGTCCGGTTCGGCGGCGGGCATCGGGTCGTCACGCGGGTCGAGCCGCAAGCGCTCGATGAGGCCGTCAGCGCGTGGGAGGCAGACCCCGAACAGATGGCAGGTGTCGAAGTCTGCGTGAACAACCTGGCCCGCATGCGCGGCGGGCGGCTGCATGTCCCGTCCGAGGGTGCCGATGAGTTCACCCTTGCCCTGACGCCGGCTCTCCGGCTGGTCCTTGAGGCGGCGAGCTCGCCCATCGGTTTCGCCGACCTGAGCGAGAAGCTCGGCGCCGAGTTTCCGGAGGCGCCCCGACAGCAGCGACACGCGCTGCTGACCGAGCTCTTGCGCGTGCGGGTGCTGCGGTCATCGCTTCGTGCCCCGGCCACCGTCACCGTCCCCACCGACGTCCTGCCGCCGTCACACCGAGACGCGCACGGTGTGACGACGAGGCTCCACGACCTGCGGCTGGACGCATCGATCCGGCTACCTCAGCACGTGGTGACCGAAGCGGAGACCGCGGCAACCGTGCTGTCCCGCCTGTCACCGCACCCGGGCGGCATACCGGAGTGGCGTGGCTGGATCGACCGGTTCACCGAGCGCTACGGCACCGACACCGACGTGCCGCTGAACCTCGTTCTGGATCCCGACGCCGGTGTGGGGTTCCCCGAGGGCTTCACTGCGGCCTCGTCTCCGCCGCGGGTCATGACGCGCCGTGACCGGCTGCTGCTGGACCTGGCGGGGACCGCCGGGATCGAGTGCGCCCGATCGGTCGAGCTGTCGGAGGCCATGATCACCGAGCTTGAGGACGCGGCGGATGAACCCGGCCCGCGGACCCCGCACTTGGAGATCGCCGTCCAGGTGCACGCCAGGTCGGTCCGGGAGCTGGATCAGGGACGATTCCGCCTGCAGGTGGCGACGGTTTCCCGCTCCGCGGGCTCGATGACCGGCAGGTTCTGGCACCTGTTCCCCGGCATGGGGGCTGCCTACCGGGACCTGCCGACCGTGGAGGCCGGTGCGGAACTGGCGCAACTGTCCTTTCATCCGGCGCGGGTATCGGCCGATCTGCTCACCCGTGCTCCGCAGGTCCTGCCGCGCGTGGTCAGCCTCGGCGAGCACCGGAGACCCGGCAAGGACGTGCTGACTCCGGCCGATCTGAGTGTCGGCGTCCGCGAGGGGCGCCCCTACCTTGCCGAGACGGCGACGGGTCGGCATCTGGAGTTGTTCGCGCCGACGGCGCTGAACTTCCTGTGGAACAACTACACCCCGCCGCTTGCCCGGTTCCTCGTCGAGATCAGCCGCGCCACCACACCCCAGGTGACCTGGTTCGACTGGGCAGCCGCCTGGACCCTGCCGTTCACTCCCGCACTGCACTACCGTCGCTCGATCCTGACCGCCGCACGCTGGAAGATCCGCGCCCGCGACCTGCCACGCCAGGCGGCGTCCCTGGACGAGTGGGCCACGCAGTTGCACCGGTGGAAGGACCGGATCGGCGTACCGAACCGGGTGCTGCTTGCCGAGGACGATCAACAGCTTCCGCTGGATCTGCACCACGACATGCACCTGGACCTCCTGCGCGCACACCTGAACGCGAGCCGCCAGGGCGTGGCGGTCCTGTACGACGCTCCCCCGCCCGAAGCCGACGCGTGGATCGCGGGCAGGGCACACAACATCGTCATCCCGCTGCGAGCACGTTCATGAACAACGCCACGACCGCCACGATGACGCCCGCGGGCCGGCAGGATCTGTCCGAAGGGCCGCTCGGTATCGCGCTTCTGCACATCGAACGCGGCGAGACGAGTGCCGCTCGCGACCACTTGGCCCGCGCCACCACGGCTGGCGTCAGCGCAGGCGCCAACGCGTCACTCTTCCACGGAGCCCCGGCCCTGGAATTCGTCCTGTCCCGCGCCGGACGCCCCGGTGCGCAGGTGCGCGCCGCCGTCGACCAGGTCGTGGACGCACGGTTGGAATCGGCCCGACGGCGGCGCGCGTCCGGCAGGCTGCCGCACCTGGCCGAGTTCGACCTCATCCGCGGCCTGACGGGACTGGCCGCACTCCTACTCACGCGAGACGAAGACTCGGCCCGGCTCCGGGACGTGCTGGCCTACCTCGTCTCGCTCGCCCGGCCGGTCCGCCTCGACGGCACCGAGCTTCCGGGGTGGTGGTCGGCTGCGGGTCCTGACGGACGTGAGATGAACGGCGGACACAGCAACAACGGCGTCGCCCACGGCATCGCCGGCCCCCTGGCCCTCTTCGCCTTGGCCACAAGGCGCGGAATCCAAGTACCCGGACAGAGCGAGGCGATGGATGTGTTCGCGACCTGGCTTGATGTCCACGGCGGCGTGTACTGGACGACCTACGACCAGCTGCGGGCTGGCGCATCGCCCCGCCACCGGCTTGTACGTCCGTCATGGTGCTACGGCCTGCCCGGCATCGCTCGCGCCCAGCAGCTCGCCGGCATCGCCACCGGTAACCCGGCCAGGCAGTCCGCCGCAGAAGACGCCCTGATCAGCACGCTGACCAGCTCCGACCTGCTGGCGCGTGTCACCGACTCCACGCTCTGCCACGGCTGGGCCGGTCTGCTCGCCGTCGTCCGCGCGGTCGCCGACGACAGCCCCACGCCGCAACGCTTCACTGCCCTGACCGACGCACTCGGCCAGCAGCTCGAAGCGCACGTCGACCTGCTGAAGAAGCCCGGGCTGATAGAGGGTCGCGCGGGAGCAGACCTTGCCCGGGCCGGCACAGACATGACCGGCTGGACCCGCTTCCTGCTGATCACCTGACGCCCGCGCCCTTTCTCGAAAGGAACCTCCTCGCATGGACGACGAGAATCTCCCGGCCGCTATCGAACACTCCTGGTGGCACGCCAACGTCGCCTTCCCCAGCCGGCAACTCAGCGCGGAAGCTGCCCATGCCCTGGCCAAGGGCTTGAACGGCCAGCGCTTCCACTTCCTGCGCAAGGACGCAGGCGTACGCCTGCGCACCGAGCACCCAACCGGCGCCCTGCTCGACCAGCTCGTGGCCGACGGACTCACGACCGGATGGACCGGCGGCATCTACGAACCGGAAACCGCCGCGTTCGGCGGACCGGAAGGCATGGCGGCCGCACACGACCTGTTCTGCACCGACAGCCGTCATGCACTGCCCGAGACCGGGACAGCAGGCTCCCGGGAACGGACCATCCTGCTGCTGTCCGCGATGCACCGGGCGGCACAGCTCGACCCGTTCGAGACCGGGGACGTCTGGGCGAAACTCGCCGCCCTGCGCCCCGCCATCACCCCGCCCCACCAGGCGGCCCGGGACCAGGCCGTCCGCGCGATGCGGCGCCTCATGAACGCCGACCCCTCCCGGCGGCCCGACAGCGAACCTGGCTGGGCCGACCAGCTGGCCGCCTTCGAGACCGCCGGGCGGCGCTACCGCGAACTCGCCGACGACGGACGGCTGACCCGGGGCCTGCGCGCCGTGCTGGCCCATCACGCCATCTTCGCGTTCAACCGCGCCGGCGTGCCCGTGGCCGAACAAGCAGCCACCGCTTGGCTCGGCCGCGAAGTCGCATTCGCCGACCCCGAACCCATAGCCCTGGCATCCCGTCGGCCCGATCCGCCAGGACCTACCGTCAACCGAATGGAGACCACCATGACCACTGCTGAAACCGCCGCCACGAGCCCCGAAGAACTGACCGAGCGGCTGGTCGCGAGCAGACACGCGCACACGTCTGCGGTCATCGACGCATTCCGGACCACGAACCGACACGAGTTCCTGCCCGGTGTCGACCTCGAGCGCGCCTACCGGGAGGACGCCGTACCGATCAAGCACGACGAGCACGGCGAGATGATCTCCTGCATCTCCGCACCCTCGATCGTGGCCACCCAACTCGAACAGCTCGAAGTACAACCGGGCGACAAGATCCTCGAAGCCGGAGCCGCCACCGGCTACAACGCCACCCTCCTGGGCAAGCTCACCGGACCGACCGGACAGGTCTGGACCCTCGACGTCGACCACGACCTCATCGACGGCGCCCGCAAGAACATCGAGAACGCCGGACTCGGCAACGTCACCGTGACCATGGCCGACGGCGCAGCCGGCCTGCCCGAACAAGCACCGTTCGACCGAATCCAGTTCACCGTCGGCGCCGGAGACGTCCCACCCCGAATCCTCGACCAACTCACGCCCACGGGGCGGCTCGTCCTACCCATGCGGATCAAGGGGAGCATCTCGCGCAGCTTCGCCTTCGAACGCGACGGCGCCACCTGGCGCACCGTCTCGTGTGAGATGGCCACCTTCGTGCCCCTGCGCAAGGGAGTCTGCGACGACATCTACACCCTCGTGCCCATGGACGGCGAAGGCACCGTGTGCCTGGAGACCTTCAGCGAGCAGGACGTCGACCGCGACGAGATCCGCACCGTGCTGGACCGCTCCCCCGTCAAGGCCTATACCGGCGTGAAGTTCCGCCAGGGAGACCCCTGGGAGTGGCTCTACCTGTACCTCGCCTACACCCTCCCCAGCGGCCTGTCCCGCATGCCCGGACAGCGGCCCGGCTTCACCCCGCACTTCGGCTGGGGATCCATGGCAGCCCTCGACGGCGACAGCCTGGCCTACCTGACCATCCGCGAAGGAGAAGACAACCAGGGCCGCTACTGGGAGATCGGCGTCATCGGACACGGCACCCGCGCCGTCGGCCTGGTGGACCACGTCATCAGCGAGATCCGCACCTGGGACGAAGGCTGGGGCAACACCGCCCCCGAACCGACCTTCCGCATGGCCGTCGGGGACGCACGCGATCAGCTCACGCCAAGCGAGCCGGGATTCGTCATCGACAAGGACTACAGCCGTATCGTGCTCGACTGGCCCCGCAAGAGCTGAGCCGATGGTTCCCCCGATCGCGGCCCGCATCCCGCTGGTTTGCCGCCCCAAAGCGCCGGCGCTCCCGTTGGACGAACGAATCACCCACCTGACGACGCTGACGGCCTCACCCGCAGCCGCGGGCCACCAAGACCTGGTGGCCCGCGGCTGCGGCGTCCTGAACTACGCCGCCCTCATCGCCTCCGACGTCGGCATGCCCGACCTGGCCACCGACCTGTGCTGGCGACAACACCTGATATTCACCGACGCCGAGAACCTCGCCGGCGACATCGCCGCGATGTCGCTCATGCCCCTGATCAATATCTCCCGGCTCCTGACCCGCCAAGGAGACGGACGGGAAGCCTACGAGCTCCTCCAGGACCTCTTCGGCGCCGCCCAGGCACGCACTACCACCGAGATCGATGGCCACATCGTGGACCTGGCCGCACTCACCCGCACAGAGGCGGATCACCGCAAGATCTGCCAGGAGCTGTGGACGTCGCTACTCGTCGACGGAGCCCGAGCGCTGGCGCGAGAAGGCCGCTGGACCGACGCCGCGCAAGCCATGACCGAACACCGCGGCATCGGCAACCGGATGCTCGACGGCCGACAGATCAGCATCATGGCCCTCATGGAACGCGGCCTCGACGCCGAGGCCCGCGACACGATCGACACCAGCGCCACCACCGAACCGTGGGAGCACACCGTCGCAATCCTCCTGCGCGCCCACTGCCAACCCGAACCCGGCGCCCTGCCGGCCGAGACCCTCGACCACATCGCGCAAGCCGTCACCGCGCAGATCGGCTACGCCGAACCGTCCACAGCCGTATTCCACACCCGCCTCGGCCTCGGTACCCTCGACCTACCGGCCCGGCCGGGCTCCGACCTCTCGCCGTTACAGGCCGCGATCATCCAGACCGCGGCACTGGACGCCTACGCCGCACGCGAAGTCCGGCACCACCCCGTAGCCAGCGCCCTCCTGACCGACGAACAGCACCGGAATCTTGAGGCCGTCGTCCAAACAGCGGGCCTCGGCGCCGGGGCCCTCCCACCGCATCACATGCAGACCCTCGCCGAAACAGTCGATCAGGCAGACGAGCACCTGCGTCAACTCCTTTGACCCGCGAGCCCTGCTGCTCAAGTTGCAGTCAGCGCGCGTAGACCCGACTCGCCGCTGGCCTCGGCCAGCTATTGGCCGCGTCCGCGAGCGTTCTGGCGTTGCTTGGCCTTGGCGGCGAGGTCGACCTGGGGCCATGGCGTCCAGATCTGCCGGTCGTCGCGTTCGCGGATCGTGCGGACGCGGAGGTGGAACTCGTCGCGGACGCCCGGGTCGATCTCGATGATGGGAATGACGGCCGTGGTGACGCGGAGTTCTCGGATGCGGCGGATGGTCTCGTAGTGGGGCCAGTCGCGGATGTCCCAGCCGTAGGCTGCCGCGAGGCGGTCCTGGTCGCCGTCCATCTGGGTGAAGCGGGCCGCGTTGACGGCGGTCGGAATGAGGTCCCATTCGCGGGCTCCGACGGCGGCCGTGTCGTAGTCGCACAGGACGGGTCCGTCCGGTGTGTCGATCAGCGCGCCGATATGAGGGTCGCCGTGGATAGGGCCGACCGGGAGTGCGAACTTGGCGCGGGTCATCTCCTCTTCGAGGTCGTCGAGTTCGCTAGCCAGGTAGCTGCGCAGGTCATCCGGTAGAGCAGGGTGATCGAGACGGGGCCGGATCTCGGCGATCTGGTCGAACTCCGGGAGATCTGGGGGCGGCTCCGTGCTGGTGTGCAGCCGGTGAAGCGCGTCCGCGAGATCCTCCAGTGGCGGGAGGCGTCCGGTGTCTTCGACGAGGTGCCAGACAGTGACGGCGTGTCCGTCGATCTCGAAGGGTTGTGGGATCTCTTCGACGGGGACGATGGTGGGCACGTCCCGCTTGTCCAGCCAGCGCGCAAATTCAACTGCCTTGGCTGCCTGGGCACCGATCGTGGCGGACGCGGCGATGCGGACCACGTACGGGGTGGACGCCAAGGAGAACACGGCGTTGCTCGTCAGCTTCAGGAACTTCGCTCCGGTCGGGTCGAGCCCGACATGCTCACAGGCTTCGGCGAGGAGATGCTGGTACTCGGCCAGCGCCTCGTCACTAGCCGGACCGGTCATGACCTGCCCCGCACGGAGTTGATCTGGGTGATCACATCGGGGAAGCCTGGATGATCCACGTCGGCCAGCGTAGTCGCCAGTGGCCCGAGCCAGTCAACGACCCGGCGCGAGCTGATCCGGTCTGCCGCGTCGATCGCCCGCTGCGAGACCTCGACAGTGGCATCCAAGTCTCCGAGCCGAGCAGTCACACCCGCAAGGACCGGAAGTGCGAGTGCTTGCGCGCGTTCGTGCTCGTCGCCACGTTCCACGAACGACGCCGCCAGACCGGCACGGGCCAGCTCCAGCGTCACGGTCCCAGCGCCGGGAAGTGCGGCTCGTGCGACCCCTGACATGGCGTACAGCTCCCCCGCGCCGAACCAGCCGATCCACCGTGGCGTGTCGCCGTCTCCGGCCCCGAACTCGAACTCGAACTCAGCACGACTGATCGATCGTTCCATCTGCCGCTCATCACCCAGGAGGCTGCGCGCCCACGCCTCATTGATACAGATCAACGACGTGGTCGTGCTGCTGCCCGAATTCTGAGCGGCGATCTGCCCCAGTTGAAGCAGTCGCAGGCCCTCGTCGGCCTGACACGAATGCAGATAGACCCGGGCCATCCGGAACAACACGTGCGCGGTCATGGCCCAGTCCCCGCCGGCGCGGGACAGCTCCAGTGCACGCTTCAGATGCGCCAAGGCGGGCTCCACCATGCCGACATCGAAGGAAGACCAACCCGCCAGGACATGCAGGTCGGTCAGGGCGCGAAAGAGGTGCGTCCGAACGTCGTCGTCCATGTCGGCAACGAGTAACTGTTGCGCCCAGCACGCCTGAGCGGCGACAGCGTCGCGGCACGCACCGCCTCCATGGGCATTGTCCACCTGCCACATCGCGGCGGTCAGCATCTCGATCCGGACGACATCGTTCATCCCGATGCGCTCGGGACCAGGGGCAGTGGCGCGATCTACCGGCTGCCACCACCGCCCGATCTCACCGGGAGCAACACCCATCGTGGTCGTCGCCGCGTGCGTCAGCACGTCTTGCGTAGCCATCCGATCGAGGACTTCCGTAGAGAACGACGCTGAGGCCAGATCGAGCAGGTCGGCAGTCTCCTCGTCGTACGCGAGCCCCATGTACCCACGCGGCACGCCGAGGCCGTCAGCGATCCGCACCAGAACCTCGTGAGCCTGCACCCGCCGCCCACGAGACATGATCTGATACACCTCCGCCGGCGACTGGCCGGTCAACCGCCCGATCCGCCGCTGTGACACACCCACGCGGCGCAGCAGCCCGTAGACCGTCTTGAAATCGTGCCGGGCCAGTGCCCGTCGCATCGGCGGAGACTCCCAGTGCGCGGGACTGATCGCGTCGGCGCCCCCACCCTCGACGTTCATCGCGCGGCCGCCCTCCCGGTAGATGCCCCTCCTGGGGAGCCTAGCCACACCGGCGACCTCCCGTCACCAGGGACTATCCAAGGGGACTAGCGGGAGTAGTCACCCCCGTCGACTCATGAAGAGGACTCCGCGGCGCGCTTACCTAGCGCCGGACCGCACCTCCAGGGTGGAACTCGTTCAGCCGCCCTTGTACCGCGAATGCACGTCAGGGGCGGACTCGCCGACCACCCCAGGAGTCATCGTGACGTGCGCTGACCTACAGCCCAGGCATACCGAGCAGATCAAGCTCGCCCTTACCGCGAGCGACGACGGACGCCACTGTTCGCGCGTAGACGTCGACGGCGCTACGGCCTGCCAGCTGGACGTGGTCGAGCCGTGAGGTGGCTGTTCCGCCGACGCTCGTCGCGCCAAGCCCAGCGGTTGAGCGAACAGTTGCGCATCGCTATGTCCGGGCTCCCTGCCCGAGCAGAACCCACGCTCCGGGTGTCCGACCCATCCGACGACGCCGAGAGGTGGTGCGCGCTGTGGGTCCGCGGCAAGGACGGCACCCGGTCCAGGATGTGCGATCTGCCCGCCGGAGCCGACCTGCCGCTGGGGTATCTCGAGCAGGCGGTCACCAGCGCAGGGTTCGGCTTCGCCCGCACGATCCTGCGCGGCCGCGCCGCGTGGCAGCACGTGACAGCAGCAGACAGAGCGCGCCATCTCGAACTCGAGATCCACGTCTTCCGTGCACTACCCTCCCTCGCACCGAGCGACGGGCCAGTCACGGGTCCGCACCCACCCGCGCGACAACCGGCCAGCTGAACGCACCCGGAAACGACGCGGCCCGGCCATCGAAGAGGCAGACCCGTACCCGCGCCTGCCACACGCTCTTCGCCCGAGCGCGACCTCCCTTCAACGGGATCTCGCGGTAGGAGACCTCACCCAGCTCGCCAGGGCGCAGCTTCCGGCCAGTCATCGCTCACCACCCCCACGACGAGTCGCCGGGCTCGCTGCCTAGGTCGCTGCTGAGATCAACAGCGTCCGTCGCGTGCTGCTCGAGCCAGGCCCGAACGTCCGACTCCTCGAACAGCAGATGCTTGCCGATCTTGTAGGCCCGCGGGGCGATGCCGTGCTTGCGCCACGTGTAGACCGTCTCGCGCGTGCAGTGCAGCTTGCGGCAGAGGTCGTCCAGCGTCCACATCGGACCGCGGTCCAGGGGGGTATCACGCGACTCGCTCATGCCCGACAGGTGTTCGAAACACACCTGGGGACGAGTCCACAGACGGGCGTCGCCAGGCGTTCTCAGTCGGACGCCCTGTGGATTGATGCGTGCACTCAAGGGGATCACCTCTTCGATTCGGGTGATCCCTCCGGAACGAAGAAGGCCGCTGACCTGGCGTGATGCCAGATGCAGCGACCCTCAACCGGTGGAGCTAGGGGGATTCGAACCCCCGACCTCTTCATTGCGAACGAAGCGCGCTACCAACTGCGCCATAGCCCCGAGTGCTGGAACAGGTTAGCACTGCACCGGGTCAGATCCGCAAATCAAAGCGGGTGGTGCGCGCCACACAACGCCAGGCCACGGGCCGATCGCCCTCTCCGGGCCAACCCTGTCACCCCGCCATCCACCCGACTTGACCGTTTAGTCGCGCCTGACCTCTTGACCCCGACCCGCCCGTTTACTACGTTGCAAATCTTCCCGCGCGCGTCGCCACGCAAGCGCCCCATGGCCACGCGCGCCACCGATCCCGACGAAGGAGTTGGACTGATCGTGAGACGAATCCTGCGACGACGCGGCGCAACCGCCGTAGCCGTCACCGCCGTAGCGGCCCTGACCGCCGGGATCTCTATCGCCGTGAGCGCCGTCGCTCAGGCCGACACACCCACCGCGGGCAGCACCTACACCCTCGCCGCCGGCCACACCGGCATGTGCCTTGACGTGCCCGGCGCGTCGGACGAGCCCGGCACCGTCCTCCAGCAGTGGGGCTGCGCCGACGGCGCCGCCTGGCAGCAGTTCCGTCTGGTCGACGCCGGATCGGGCACCTTCGAGATCGTCAACGCGGACAACGGCCTGTGCCTCGACGTCACGGGCGGTTCGACGGCGATCGGCGCCAAGGTACTGCAGTGGACCTGCAAGGGGTCGGCGTGGCAGCACTGGACGCTGTCGGAGGGCAGTGACGGCGCCCACCAGGCCGTCAATGTGAACAGCGGCCTGTGCCTCACCGTACAGAACGGCTCGACATCGTCGGGTGCGCAGACCGTCCAGGGGCAGTGCACCACGGCCGACGACAAGAAGTGGCACTTCACCACGGTCGGCGGGGACGGCGGCGGCAACGACGACGGCGAGTACACCGTCGCCGCCGACGGCACCGGCACCTACACCACCGTCCAGGCGGCGGTCGACGCCGTCCCGGCGGGCAACACGCAGCCGGTCACGATCACGATCAAGCCCGGCACGTACCGCGAGACGGTGACCGTGCCGTCGAACAAGCCGTACGTCTCACTGATCGGCGGGGGCAGGGCCGAGGACACCGTCATCGTGAACAACGTGAGCGCGAGCCAGGCGGGCAGCCTCCGAGGCAGCGCGACGGCCGTCGTCCTGGGCCACGACTTCTTCGCGGACAACCTGACGATCGAGAACGACTACGACGAGGCTGCGGGCGGCCAGTCGCAGGCCCTCGCCCTCTACCTCAACGCGGACCGCGCGATCCTCGACGACCTGCGCCTGCTCGGCGACCAGGACACGTTCCTCGTGAACAACGACGCCCGTGCCTACGTGAGCGACACCTACATCGAGGGCACGGTCGACTTCATCTTCGGCGGCGGGATCGCCGTCTTCCACCGCTGCCTGATCTTCGAGAAGCGCTCCACCGGCGGCCCGATCACCGCGGCGAGCACCCCGGCCGAGAACCCGTATGGGTTCCTCTTCTACCGGTCAGAGATCACGGGCGCCACGGACAACACCACTCAGCTGGGCCGGCCGTGGCGGCAGGGCGCGCAGGTGGTGTACCGGGAGTCGGAGCTGTCGGCGACGATCGAGACCGCCCAGCCGTGGACGGACATGGGCGACGCCACGTGGGAGAGCGCCCGCTACTTCGAGTACGAGAACACGGGCCCGGGCGCCACGGAGAACTCGAACCGCCCGCAGCTCACACCCGCGCAGGCCGCGAACTACACCCCGGAGAGGTATCTGGCCGGCGAGGACGGCTGGGATCCGATCGACCGGTCGGGTGGGGCCTAGCCGGACACACCGACGGCTTCGCGGCGCTCGGCGGCGGCACGACGGGCGGTGCCGCCGCCGAGCCGCCGCCGGTTGACTCAGCCCGCCGCGCGGCGGCGCGCGAGGATCTGCTCCAGCGGCTGGGCGAGCGTCTCGTCACGCACGCGCGGCGCCGGCCGCATCAGTTCTTCCTCGTCGGGGTGCGTCGCCGCGTCCGACGACGGTCCGGGCGCGCTCTCCGCACCCGGACCGCCCCCGGCATCCGCGTCCACCCGCACGCGCCCGGCCGGCTTCTCACCCGCAGGCCTCGCAGAAGCAGCCTTCTCCCCCGGCGGCCTCTCAGCCGCCGGCTTCCCGGCCGACGCCCGCATCGCGGCCGCCAACCGCGCCGAGGCGTCGTCGGCACCGGTCTTGTCCGCGCCGCCCTTCCCGACGGCGCCCTTTCCGGCGCTCTCCGACATCCGCGCGGCGACAGCCTTCGCCGTCACCCGGGACGCGGGCGGCTTGGTCACGTACGTCGGCAACGGCACCGGAACGGGATCCCAGGCGCCACCACCGACGCCCGGGCTCTCCTCGTCCTCGGCGTCGTCCGCGGCCGCCTCGGCGGCAGGTGCCCCGTTCTCGTCCACGACCTTCGAGCGCGCCGGCTCCGGCACGGTCAGCAGTTCGTCGAGCACGCCGCCCTTCTTCGCGGCCGGAACCACCTCTTCCCCGGCCCCCGTGACCCGCATCCGGTTGCGCGGCGCGTACGGCCCGCCGTTCGCCAGCGCGCGCGCCTGCGTGGCCCGCTGCCGCGCGGCCCGCCGGGCCGCCTCGACGGCGTTCTCGGCGCGTCGCGCCCTGATCGCCGCGCGCCGCCCGAGCACGAGTGCCGTGAGCAGGAGCGCGGTCGGCGACGCCGCGACTCCCCAGGGCAGCGGGACCACGACCACGCAGGCCCAGGCAGCAAGAGTGGCGAGGAGAAGGAGGAAGGTCAGCACGAACCGCCGTCGGGCACGAACCGCCCGGTGGGCGCGCTGCTCCGCCAGCGCCCGGCGCTGCTCCGGGGTCTCGACGTCGTCCGGGGCGCGCACGAGCGGAGCCGGGCGCGCGCCGGTCAGGCGCGAACCACCAGTTCCGGTCGTCATGGCTCCTCCTCGCCTTGGTCCGGTCGGCCTCGTGCGGAAGACCGTGCCGCCGCTCACCGCGATGACACGCAACCCACCGGAGAACCGGTCGCCGGTCCGTGCCGCCGCGAGCTCCGCGCGGTAGCGGATCAGGTGCGGCGCCCAGTACCCCAGCCACAGGACGAACAGTGCCACGACTGTCACCCCTGCGGCCGACTCCACGACACGACGTTAGGGGGTTGTCAAGGCCCGTCGGCCGGCGACACGCCCGGGCGTCGGCTAGTGCCCGATATGACCTGCGGATCGGGCATGATGCGTCTGCCCCACGATGTCCGACGACGGCGCCGCGGGCCAGCCAATTTCGGCGCGCGGCCTGTCCGTGCTCTCGTCCGCCGACACGGTCACGAGTCAGCTGGTTGCCTGCAGCACCTGGCCCGAGCGGTCACTCCGCGCCACGACGGGCCGACGCCGGGGTGGTACCGCCTGCGCGCCGCGCCGCCGCGACCGCCTCGCGCACGGCGGGCGCGATGTCGCCGCCCCAGGTCTCGATCAGCCGCGAGTCGTCGCCGGTGAGGATGAAGGTGCCGATGCCGTCCTCCAGCGCCAGCCGGGTGAGCTCCTCGACCCACTGACCCATGGGCCCCTGGAGGAACCCGGCGCTCGTGGTCCGGATCGTGCCGCCGAGGTTGAGCAGGCGGCGGATCTCCGCGGGGTCGCGCCCTGCCTCGACGGCGGCCTCGTCGATGACGGCGTTGCCGCGCGCCAGGTCCCCGTCCTTCAGGTAGGCCAGCGAGGGGAGCCAGCCGTCGGCGTCGCGGCCGATCAGGCGCAGCATGCGCGGCTTGTAGGCACCGAGCCACACGGGGATGTCGTGCGCCGGCGCCGGGCCGCGCTTGGCGCCCCTGACCTGGTAGTGCTCACCTGGCACCCGCAGCGGGGTGCGGTCGTCCACGTCCCAGATGCCCCGCATGATCTGCAGCGCCTCCTGGAGTGCCGCGACCGACTCCCCCGGTGAGCGGCGCGGCCCGCCCATGGCCTCGATCGCGTCCCAGAATCCGCCGGCGCCCAGGCCCATCGCGAACCGGCCGACGGACAGCAGGTCCAGGCTGGCCGCCGACCGGGCGAGCACGGCGGGCTGGCGCAGCGGCAGGTTGAGCACGTTGCCCGACACCGTGATGCGCTCGGTCGCGGCGGCGACCCAGGTCATGAGGGTCCAGGTGTCGAGGAAGGCCGGCTGGTACGGATGATCCTGGAACGTGGCCAGGTCGAGCCCGGCCTGCTCGGTGAGCCGCGCCAGCCGGACCGGCGCCTGCGGGTCGGCGTTGGTCGGGATGAGGAACGTACCGAACTGCAGCTCGTGCCCGTAGTCCGTCATGGTGAGATGCCCTCCGATTCCATGCTTCCGTCCGCCTAGCCCCCGCGGGTCTGCTGCCAGCGGGCCAGGAGGCCGCCCGGGACCTCCTCCGCCGTCAGCGCGAACGTGCGGTGGTCGCGCCAGCCGCCCTGGATGTGCAGGAAGCGCTCGCGCACTCCCTCGTCCCGGAACCCGAGCTTCTCCACGACCCGCAGGCTCGGGACGTTCTCGGGCCGGATGTTGATCTCGATGCGGTGCAGTCCCAGCACGAACCAGCAGTAGTCCGTCGCCATGGCGACGCCGGTAGGGGTCACGCCCCGCCCGGCCACGTGCTCGGACACCCAGTAGCCGATGCTCGCCGAGCACAGCGACCCGTAGGTGATCGACGCCACGGTGAGCTGGCCGACCAGCTCGCCGTCGAGCTCCATCCCGAACGGCAGCAGGGTGCCCGCCCGCGCCTGGTGGGACAGCGTGCGCACATACTCGTGGAAGGACGCCACCGTCGTCCGGTTGTCGCCGGTGAGGGGCGACGTCGCCTCCCACCGTTCGAGCCAGGCGGCGTTGTCGGCGCGCAGCCGCGACCACACCCTGCCGTCACGTCGCCGCAGAGGGCGCAGCACCACGACACCGCCTGGTGTGTCCTCCCGCAACGTCACGGGCCATGGCTTGGACACGGTCCATCCCTTCACGACGAGCCCCGTCGTCTCCGACATTCGTTCCTAGCACCCCCAAGACGCGCCCGCCGATCGGACGCCACCGTCCCTACCTGCAGAGGGTCTACCACGACCGGCCGCCGCAGACCTGCCGAAGCCCACTTCACGGGGGCATCCGGGAATCCTGGAACAATAGCGCCCATGAAGGGCGCCCGAATTCCGACATCACAGCCTTACCCGGTCCAGGCCGGGATGGACGCAGAGGACGCCAAGGAGGAGCTGCGCCGGGCCATCCGTAAGCAGCGCAACAGTCGGAGCCCGAAACAGCGGGCCCAGGCCGAGTCGGCGATCGCGGACGTGGTCTCGTCGATCCCGGAGGTGAACGACGCCGCCGTCGTCGGCATGTATGCCGCGCGCGCCGCCGAGCCCGCGACGGGCAGGCTGATGGAGCTCCTGGCGAGCCGCGGGGCGCGCGTCCTGCTCCCGGTGCTCGGGACGGGCCTGGCCCGTGACTGGGCGGACTACGCGGGGCCCGAGGACCTCCTCGAACGCGCGCCCGGCCGGCCCCCGGAGCCCGGCGGCGAGACCCTGGGCCAGGACGCCCTCAAGCTGGCCGACGTCGTGATCGCGCCCGCCCTCGCCGTCGACACCCGCGGCGTCCGGCTAGGCCAGGGCGGCGGCTGGTACGACCGCGTGCTCACGCACGCGCGCCCGGAGGCGAAGGTCGTGGCGATCGTCTTCCCGGAGGAGGTGTACGACGCCGCCGAACGTCCGCTGCCCTTCGAGGAGCACGACCGCCTGGTGCACGCCGTGGCGACCACGACGGGCTGGCGCTGGCTCGGAGACCTGGCGGACGGCTAGCGCCGCCTGCGACGACGCTCCGTCCGCGCGGTCCCCTACGACGACGGCCCCTACGGCTTGAGCGTCAGTTCGTCCTCCACGACCGCCTCGACCGCCTCGCGGCTGAACGGCCACACGAAGGTCTCGCCGTCGACCCACTCGTCGAGCTGGTCGTCGTAGTGGTTCGAGGCCGGGTGACCGGACACGCCGGTCACGTTCACCCAGGTCGAGGCGTCCAGGTCGGCCATGTCGACGACCATCCGCATCGACGGGCCCGCCGTCACGGTGTAGCTGCCCGACGACGCGTCCCATGACGTCGCGTTCACGACCGAGGCGCCTCCGGGCACGGCATGCGGCGCCGGATTCATGTACGTGCGCACCAGTGACGGAACTCCCTCGCCCCCGAGCGCCACGTGCTCCAGTTCGAGCTGGTGCAGCATCCCCCAGGACCAGTCCCCCGGGTCCTTGCTGATCTCGACGGTCATGTCCTGGCGTGCGCTCTTGAGCGCCTGGGTGAGGATCTCGTCGCGGCTCTCCCGGACGGAGGCCGTGGTCTGGTCGTCCCAGAAGGCGTTGTTCTCGTCCTCGAGGATGCCCTGCACGACGGCGAGCCAGCGGTCCCCGCCCTCCGGCCACATGCTCTCCGGGAGCTCGTCCTGGAATGTCGCCCGGAGCAGGTTCTGCCAGACGGCCGCGAAGTACGCCGCTGCCGCGGAGTCCTCCTCCATGGTGTGGTCCCAGTCGCGCAGCAGCCGCTGGCCGTCCGCGTCGTAGTCGTCGTCGAGCTCGA
The DNA here is from genome assembly GCF_054782975.1 of Myceligenerans halotolerans. Classification (NCBI taxonomy): domain Bacteria; kingdom Bacillati; phylum Actinomycetota; class Actinomycetes; order Micrococcales; family Promicromonosporaceae; genus Myceligenerans; species Myceligenerans halotolerans. The sequence continues at coordinate 150,097 of NZ_BAAGRL010000012.1, read as the reverse complement.
CCGCGAGCAGCACGCCCACGAGCAGATCCGCGAAGGGGCTCCAGTTGTCGTTCTGGATCGTCGACATGTCCTCGGCGGTGAACAGCCGGCCGGAGTCGATCTGCTCAGTGAGCAGAGTGCGGATGCGCTGCGAGCGGAAGCCGTAGTCCCAGTCCCGGGCGAGGAACGGGGCCGAGCCGCCGGGCAGCACCGCCTGGTTGGCCGCCACGATGAACCCCTCAGCCGGATCCTGGGCACGCGGCATCCGGTCCGGGTTCACGTAACCGAGCCAGTCGTACCGCGCGTCCCAGCCGGGCCGGGGCCAGGAGCCATTCGAGCTCACCGGCCCGGGGACGTCCGCACGCAGCGGGATCCGGCCCGGCGCCTGGTAACCGATGTGACCGTCCGTGGTGGCGTACACGATGTTCTGCGCCGGGACGTCGAACAGGGCTGCCGCCTCACGGATGTCCTCGGCGTTCCGCGCCGTGTCGAACGCGAAGACGGCGTCAGCGGTACGGCCCGGCTCGAGCGCCGTCCACTGCAGCGAGATGGCGTAGTCGCCCAGCTCGGTGCCTTCCTCGGTGGGCGACTGGACCAGAGCCTCCATGGTGGCCGCGCCCGCCTTGTCGTCGTCGAGCACGTCGGAGATCAGGGGGCCGTGCACCGTGCTGCGGACCGTGAGGTCGACGGGCGAGCCGCCGTTGACCCGGATGGTCTCCTCACGCTGCTCCAGGTCGATCCACTGGTCGCCGCGCTTGTAGGTGTCGCCGCGCACGCGCTCGATGAAGAAGTCCGTGACGTCCGCGCCCATGTTGGTCAGGCCCCAGGCGAGGTCGGCGTTGTGTCCGATGACCACCCCGGGGAAGCCGGAGAAGCCGAACCCTGCCGTGTCGAACGGGCAGCTGTCCGAGACGGTGTTGCAGTGCAGGCCGATCTGGTGCCAGATCCCCGGCGCCTGCAGGCTGAGGTGCGGGTCGTTGGCCAGCAGCGGCTGGCCCGACTCGGTGTACTCCCCGGAGACGACCCACGAGTTCGAGCCCGTCCCCTCGCCACGGGCGATCTGCTCCGGGACGGCGGCGAGCGCCTCCTGCGTCGCCGCCAGGGCCTGCCGCAGGTCCGTGTCGAGGAGGGCGCCGTCCAGTCCGTCCGACGACGGCTCCCCGGTGGCCGAGTCCTCTCCCGTGGCGGTGCCGTCCGCCGTTGTCCCCGATTCCGCGCCCCCGGTGCCTTCGGTCCCCGCGCCCTCGGTCCCGGCTTGTTCCGACGCGGTGTCGTTCGACCCGGCCGCGTCGCCCGATCCGGTGCCGGGCTGGGCCGCGGACTCCGTGAGGATCGGCCGGTTGCCGGCGGTGCCGTACTCGGGGAACAGCTGTGCCACCAGGCTCGGGTCCTCCAGGGCGCTGTACGCCAGGCCGCGGTCGAGTTCGTCGTTGTAGTTGGACCGCAGGTCCCAGGCCATCGCCTTGAGCCAGGCGAGCGAGTCCACGGGGTCCCACGGCTCCGGGTTCTCGAGGTCGACCGTCGTGCCCAGCACGGTGTACTCCACGCCGAGCTCCGAGGGCGTACGGTCCGCGATGTAGGCGTTCACGCCGTCCGCGTAGGCGCGCAGGTATTCCTGCGTCTCCGGGCTGACGAGATCCAGCTCCTGTTCGGCGACCTGACGCCAGCCGAAGGTGCGGATCAGCTTGTCCGCCGAGATCGCGGACTCCTGCTCGCCGACGAGTTCCGCGAGCCGGCCGGCGGTGACGTGCCGCCGGAAGTCCATCTCGAAGAATCGGTCCTGCGCGTGCACGTATCCCTGCGCGCGGAAGAGGTCGGTGGCCTGGTCGGCGTAGATGTGCGGGACGCCCTGCTGGTCCCGGAGCACGCGGACGTCCGCCGTCAGGCCCTCGACCTGCACCTCGCCGGAGGTGGCCGGTAGTGCGCGGCGCCCGATGGCCCAGCCGAACGTGGTCACCGCTGCCAGGACCAGCACGACGACGACGGCGGTTCCGATCGCCAGCTTGCGGAGTCGGGACATCGCGCGACGCGTGGGCTCGGCGGACTCGGTCGCGTCCGGTGTGACGGTCTCGTGGGACGTAGGCGCTGACACGCAGGTGAGACTACCGGTACTCACTGACGCTCCCGAACCGGTACGAGTGGCGTTGCGGCACCCGTCCGCGAACCCCGTGGCCGGAAGGTTCGTGGCGCCGACGGCGTTATGATTGGCACTCGCAAACCCTGAGTGCCAGAGGAGATCCCGTGCCCACGTACGCGTACCGGTGCACCGAGTGCGACCACGCCTTCGACATCCACCAGGCGTTCACCGACGACGCACTCACGGCCTGCCCCGAGTGCTCCGGCCGCCTGCGCAAGGTGTTCGGTTCGATCGGCGTCACTTTCAAGGGCTCTGGCTTCTACCGCAACGACTCGCGCGGTTCGTCGAAGTCGAGCGCGCCGGCGTCGAACGGTTCGCCGTCGAAGGAGTCGAGTTCCACCGGGTCGGGCTCGAACGGTTCGAAGACCGGCGGCTCGTCGAGTTCCGGCGCTTCGACGTCCAGCAGCTCGTCGTCGACCACCTCGACAGCCGCGAAGGCCGCACCGGCCTGACCGCCCTCCTCCCGAAGCCGGGCGGAGGCACGACGGCTCGTCCGAGGCCGGATGGAGACCTGGCAACGACGCCGCCGTGTCCTGCCGTCCGCGGCGTACCCATGCCGGTCTCGTTCGACGGACCCCGCGTTCCCGACGGCGCCGGATCTCCCCTCTGTTCCAGGGGTCTCCGGGCACGCCGTGGCGGAGCTTCCACGGTTGGACGCCGACCACAGGGGGCCGATTCGGCAGGTTGTGCACAGCCCCCGCTCGGGCCCTCGGCGCCGCACCGGGTGCCCGCCTAGCGTAGAGGTATGACCTTCCTCGGCAGCCTTCTCGAGCGCGGCGTTCCCGATCCCCGCGCCGCGGTCCGGCTCGCGCGACGCGCCCGGCGCCTCGTGTGGCGTCATCACATCCTGCTCGCGGCGCTCTGCTGCGGGCTCGCGGCCATGGGAGCCGTCCAGGTGCTGCGGCCCGCGCCACCGCCGTCGACGCCGGTTCTCCTCACAGCCCGCGAGGTTGCCGCCGGAACCCGGCTCACCGGTGACGACGTCACGTTGCGCGAAATCGCCGTGAGCCTCGCGCCGCCCGCCGCGCTGCGGGGCCGGTCCGAGGCGGTCGGCCTGACGGCCGTGGTCCCGCTGCCGGCGGGTGCGCCCCTGCACACCGGCGTCGTCTCGGACGGCGGAGTGCTCGCCTCCGCGCCGCAGGGCACGGTAGTGGTTCCCGTGACCCTGGCCGACGACGGCGTCGCGGCGCTCCTGCGCCCCGGCGACCGCGTGGATCTGCTCACACCTGGCTCGACCCGCTCCACGGACAACCGGGAACCCACGACCTCCTATCTCGCACGGCGCGCGCTGGTGCTCCCGACACCCGCGCATCGGACCCCCGACACCGGCGCCGCGGGTCTGCTCGGCGGAGGGACCGACCCGCCACCGGTCACGCTCGTCGCCGTGGACCCCGCCGAGGCACCGGATCTATCAGCCATAGCCGGAATAGGAGCCGTGTCGGCAATCCTCGTACGTTGATCGACCTGGGCGAACAGTCTCCTTCGCCCGTTCCGAGATGCGCGGCACGGGATTCGCCCGCAGAATCTCCTCCGGACACCGGCAGCGCGCCGGACTCCGCGGTCACCGGTACACACCGGAGTCGCCGCACGCTCCCATCCAGAACGAATCGAAGGACTCCGCATGCGCAACGTGCTCAACGGCTTCAAGGATTTCATCACCCGTGGCAACGTGCTCGACCTCGCCATCGGCATCATCATCGGCAGCGCGTTCACGGCGATCGTCACGGCCCTCACCAGCAGCATCCTCATGCCGCTCGTGGCGTGGCTCTTCGGCGCGCCCAACGTCGAGAGCTTCTCGATTCCCCTGCCGAGCCTGCGGGGCGGCGACCCGACCGTGTTCCCGATCGGCCTGGTCCTGCAGTCGATCCTCGACTTCCTGTTCATCGCGGCGGCCCTCTACTTCTTCATCGTCCTCCCGATCCAGAAGATGACGGAGATCCGCAAGACCACCGAGGAGGAGATCGGGGAGACCCTCGAGAAGGACGTCGAGCTCCTCACCGAGATCCGCGACCTCCTCAGCACCCAGGCCACCACCAGCCGCTGACTGCCACATCACGCCACGGTCCGGGTGCCGCCGGGCAGGTGCCGCGCAGATCACCGTGCCGTGTGGTCGGGGGTTTTCCGTGTGGTCGGTCAATCACTTGACCGACCACACGGAAAACCCCCGACCACACCAGCCGACGCTGCCGTCCACCTGCACGCGGCGACACGTCCCTGGGAACGGCGACCGTTCCCAGGGCACACGACCCGATCACGCCGCAGCTCACCAGTGCGGCGGCACGTCCCGCAACAACCGCTCGTCGTTGCTCCCGTGCTCGCCACCCCGCGCGGACTCACTCTCCGCCTCGCCCCAGCCGTCCCCTCGCTCATCGGAGCTCACCCCGAGCACGGCCTCCCGCTCCGTCCCCCGCCGAACAACCCGCCGAGCCCCCCGGCCCCGCCCCGAACCACGCCCCCCACCCCGCGCCGAAGAGGACGCCGACCCACCCACGTCCCCACCAGAAGTCATGTCTTCACCCACAGCCCCATCCTCCCACCCGAGGAAAGGGCCCCACCCACCAAGGGCCGCGGCGGCAGGATGCCGCGCGCGGACTATCTTTCCCGAAGTGGAGGGCCCCCTGGGGCCCGTGAACGCGTCCGCGCGAGGCATCCTGCCGCCGCGGCCCTCCCCAGACCGACCCACAACCCCCGCCCCCAACCCCCAAGCCCCA
>NZ_BAAGRL010000012.1:0-145255 GCF_054782975.1 Myceligenerans halotolerans | reverse complement strand
CGTGAACGGGTCCGCGCGCGGCATCCTGCCGCCGCGGCCCTCCCCAGACCGACCCACAACCCCAGCCCCAAACCCCAAGCCCCAAGCAACTCACCCCTCGACAACCGAGGGCACCACCACAGCTCCCCCACCCCGAACCCGGGCATCCCGCACCCCCATCACGACCCGCCGCACCCGCTCCGCCTCCGCGTCCGGATCCAGGAACGCCGCGGCGGACCACACCTGCGCCACCACCCACCCGAGCTTCTCCAGCCGGTTGGCCAGCTGCCGGTCTCGCACGCGGATCGACGGCTCGGCGATGTAGGCGGCGTCGTCGGTCAGTACGGCGACCAGCAGCTCGCCGGGGACGTCCGGGTGCCCCACCGCGAGCGGGATCCGCTCCCCGTCCCCGATCCCGTAGTCGGTTTCGACGACGAGACCGGCCTTCCAGAGCCGTTCGCCGAGGTCGCCCACGAGCCGGTCCGGTTCGCGGGCGACGTCCACCCCGTTGCCGAGTTCGACGTCGTCGGCCTGGCCGTTCCGGGCGGCCGCGAACGCCAGCACCTCGCGGAGGAGTTTCGGGCCGGGTCCGCGCAACCGCTCCGGGTCGATGTCGGCGCCGGTGAAGCAGGAGACCACGTGCAGACGCCGGCGTGTCGCGCCGAGCGCACCCAGCAGCATCCCGTCGCCGCCTGCCTCGCCGAGCGCGCCGAACCGGTGCAGCACCCGGCCGTGCGGCGTGCGACCGAACCCGAGGGTCAGCACGATCGTGTCGCGCTGCAGGCCGGCCGCGCCGGAGACGTCGGCCACCACCACCGGCTCCGGCCGCTTCCCGGAGAAGAACCGTGCGAGGGCCGGGTTGGAGCGCACCTCGGCCAGCAGCGCCTCGCGGATGCGGTCCGCGTGCGCCGCCGTCACGGTGATGATCCCGAACGTCTCCTCCGGCCGTGTCATCGCGTGCTCGATCGCGAGCTCCACCACGCGATCCACCTCGGCGCGCGTCGACTCGACGGCGCCCGACACCGGATCCGGCATCCCCGTGCCGTCCACGAGCCAGTGGCTCACCAGCGCCTCGGTCCGCGGGACGGGTGCAGGCCGCAGCACGCCGTCGTACCCGTGCTCGGCGAGCAGCGCGGTCAGCGCGGGGTCGCGGCGGCTGGGCTCGGAGGTGAGCGAGACGGCGGGCAGCAGGTCGGACAGTACCCGGACCGCCGTGCCCGACGCCGAGCGCGGGTCCCCCACGACCATCACCTGCCGCCCGCGGGCGATCGCCGGGACCACCACCTCGAGGGGCACGTGCTGGACGGCGTCGAGCACGACGAGGTCCGCGGTGCGCTCCGGCGGCAGCAGGTGGGGCACGAGGGTGGGCGTGGAGATCATCGTGGGGCGCAGTCGCCGGGCCACGGCGCCATGGCCGGCGACCAGGTCACGCACCGACGTCAGCTTCTCCTCGACGAGCTCGGTGTACAGCGCCTCGGCGTCGTCCCGCTCATCGCGCATCGCGCTGCCCAGGTGCGCCCGCACGGCGACGCGCACCGGCCCCGGCAACGCGTCGACGTGCCGTACGTCCAGCTCGCGGAACCGTCCGGCGAGCGCGTCGAGGCCGGCGCCGTCCTGCTCGGCGAGCACGGGTTCGGAGGCGAGGATCTCCTCGAACACCGACGTCCACCACGCCAGATCCAGCTCCGCGCCCACCTGCGCCGGCTCGACGCGCCGGGCGGCGAGGTCGTCGACCAGGTCGCCGAGGCCGGCGCCGCCCGCCCGTAGCAGGATCGCGGTGCGTTCGGGGAGGTTGGTCAGGGCGTCGGCCTCGCCGGCGAGCGCCTCGAGCCGCTGCAGCAGCGCGTTCAGGTCGAGTTCGGCGAGGCCGCCTCCGGCGTGCGACGTGGCGACGGCCGGTTCGAGTGTCTCGATGTCGATCCGTACGGCCTCGTACGTCTCCTCGATGGTCGCGAGTCCCTCGGGCAGGGTGGGCCAGCCGCCGCGGGGGCACTGTTCCTGCCAGACCTCACGCTGTTCGGCGACGTCGAGGAGGGCGGTGTGCATGTCGGGCAGGCGCACGCCGGGGCGGACCATCCCGCGGGCGCGCTTCCTGAGGCGGCGGCGTTCGAACCAGCCCATCTCGATGCCGTGCTCGGCGCGCCAGCGGCTGGAGGCGGTCGCGTGGACGAGGTCCTCGGCGGTCCGTTCGAAGACCATGGGCTGGAAGACGTCGAGCGTGCCGCGCATGCCGGCGAGCATTGCGAGCTGTTCGGCCCACTGGGCGAGGGAGGTGGCCGGGACGAGCCCGGTCACCTGGACGACGTACTCGATCTGTTCGCGCAGCTGAGGCAGCGTGGTGTCGCGCAGGCGGCGGACACGGGTGAGCGCGTCGCGGGCGGCGCGGTCGGTGGTGATCCGGGCGCCGAACCACGGCGACGTGGAGGCCTTCAGGGAGAACGCGCCCAGTTCGGCGGCCCGTGCGAGGTCGCGGGCGTGCTCGGCGCGCTTGTCCTCGGTGAGTGCGAGGACGGTGTCGGGCGACAGTCGCACGGTGGTGGCCGGTGCGGGCTTCTGGGAGGTGAGCCGCGCGAGTGCCTGGAGGGCGTCGTAGGCGCTGATCCGCTGCGTTCCGCGCGCCTCGTGCAGGGCGTCGATGTATCCGGCGAGCTGGGAGCGGGCTCCGATGAGCGCGTCGCGTACGCGGGCGATGGCGTCGGTGTCGACGGCGTCGGCCCCGGCCGTCATCGCGGTCACGAGCCGGTGCGAGACGACCTTGCGCCAGGAGGGGGTCGGTGCGACGTCGAGCAGCAGGCCGTCGAGCCCGAGGGTCTCCAGGCGGGCGATGAGCGCGTCGGCGGCGCGCCGGTGCCCGGGGACGTAGAGCACGGACCGGCCGGACGCGTTGGCCTCCGCGACGACGGCCGCGAGCGTCCCGGCGACGTCGGAGCCCACGGGGGCGTCCACGAACAGGTGGTTGCCGGTGGCCAGGGCGTCCACGACGTGCCGTTGCCGTGGGTCGAGGTCGCCGACGCCGCGTTCCTGCGCGGGGTGGGCGTCGCCGACCCGCGCCTCGGGGAGTTCGAGGGCCCGCAGCGTGTCGATCGCCTCGTCGACGCCTCCGACGGCGGCGACCACCTCGTGGCGTCCCAGTGACGGTGTGAGTTCGTCGAGGTCGTCGACGAGCACCTGGCCGGGGTGCACGAACGTGCCGACGAGGACCCGCTGGTCCAGCGCGAAGTCGCCGAGCACCGCCCCGCCGAGCGACGCGACGCGGTGCAGGACGTCGGTGGGGTCGAAGCCCGCCATGGTGAACGCCGCCTTCGCGAGCGCCGCGGGGTCGAGCAGCGCGCCGTGTGCGCGCAGCGTCCGGGCCACCACCGGGTTGATCTCGGCGGCGGCCTCGAGCGTGATGTCGTAGTCGGCTTCGGTGTCGCCGCGCGGTGTGAGGGTCACGGGCCGCAGCAGCACGGGGGCGCGCACCACGCGGGGCCCGCCGTTGTCTGTGTCCGACGGCAGCGGGCCAGGTGTGGCCGATGACGGTTCCTCGCCCGTGGCCGCCGTCGTCCCCGGGCTTTCCGCGTGGTCGGTGCGGCCGGTGACGCGGGCGAGTGCTTCCATGTCGTCGCCGCGTCCGGGCGCCGAACGCTCGGTCCAGGTCGCGACGCCGAGTGCGAGGTAGGTGGGGGCGACGCCGTAGCGCTGCGCGTGCTCGGCGGAGCGCGCGGCCACGGCCTGTGCCCGACGGCGTGCCGCGGGGAGCGCGCCGGGCTCGCGCACCAGGTTGGACAGGCGGGTGGGCCGCCCGGCGAAGAGTTGCGCGACGCCGGACGGGTGGGCCGCCGACAGGTCGATGACGGCCTCGCCGAGCAGGCCGATGTCCGCGAGCGACGAGCCGCCGGCGAGTTCGACCAGCCCGGCGCGCCAGCCCGCGATCGCCCCGGCGAGCCCGGGGCTGAGGCTCTCGGCGCCGTCGGTGCCGGTGGATGTCGTGTCGTCGCCCGTGAGCTGCGGCATCTCGGCCGCGGCGAGTTCGTCGGCCGGCTCCGCGAGGTCCTCGGCCAGTGCCGCCGTGATCTGGCCGGAGAGCGCGCGGTCCGCCCCGGGGTCCCGGGCGGCTGCGGTCTGGCGTCGTGCGGCGTTCACCCCAGCAAACTAACCGCCGCCCGCCCTGTGCCCGGGGGCGACACACCGGCCGGCGCACCGACCGCGACGTCGGGGCGGGACGTGGCGCGGTTTTCTGCGGCTTTGCGCCCCTCACCGACGGTCGAACGCCTGATTTATGGCCAAAAGGGGGTTCTGGTACATCACATGCGCTCAGGCCTCACCCGTCCGACACTGGCGAACGTGCGGAGAATTCTGCGCCACAGAAAAGGGGACCGTGATCATGGATCGGAAGATCCTTCGCATTCGCATTTCTGTAGCCATGTCGGTGAGCGCCCTGGTGCTCACCGCCGCCGCGTGGGGCCCCGGGCTCGACGGCCCGGGCGGTGACAGGAGCGACGGGCTCCGCGTGCTCGTCGGGCCGGGCGACGGCGCCGACACGAAGTCGGTGCGCGCGGCCGTCCGGGCCTGGTCCAGAGACTCCGGACGGGGAGCGAGCGTGGGGGTGGCGGCCGACATGCCCCGGCAGCTGTCCCAGGAATTCGCGAACGGCAGCCCGCCCGACGTGTTCGCCCTCGGCGCCGACGAGCTCGCGGCCTACGCCACACGGGGATTCCTGCGCCCGTACGGCGACGACCTCCCCCGTGCAGAGCACGTGCACCCGGCGCTCGTCGAGGCGTTCACCGTCGACGGCGCCCTGGTCTGCGCCCCGAAGGATCCGGCCACGGTGCACGACGGCGTGACGCCGTCCGAGGAAGCACAGCCGGGCGCGCCGCCGTTCACGGAGTGCTGGGCGGTCGCCGCCGAGTCGGCCGACCACGAGGCGGCCGTGGACCTGGTGCGGCACCTCAGCGAGTTTTCGCTCCAGAGCGTGGGGTAAGCGGGGGGATCGGCGCGGCGGCCGCGATCCACAAACGCGCTTGACCTGCATTGATGCAGGTCAGAGGCGCTTCTTGTGCGCCTGATTGGATTCGAACCAACGACACCCGCTTTAGGAGAGCGGTGCTCTATCCACTGAGCTACAGGCGCTCGGTCACACAGCGTAGCGTGAAAACGGGGTCGCGCGGGTGAGCCGGCTTCACACGCGGACGACGACCGGCACGCCCGCCGGGAGGTCCTTGACCGCGTCGAAACCCTGGGGCGTGAGCCGGACACAGCCGTTGCTGATCTCCTGCCCCTGCCCGACGCCTACGTGCAGCGCGGTCGCCGCGTAGTTCACGCCCGCGAACGTGTCGAGGGTCTCCGACTGCGCCGACAGGAACAGGCTCAGCCCCGTGTTCGACGCCATGGTCACCGTCATGACCTGCGCCACACCCTGGGGCGTCGGCGTGCTCGGCGCCCCGATACCGGCGGGGATGGTGACCTGCTCGCCGTCGGCATCGACGATCATGGCGCGGTCCGAGAGATCGATGACGATCGACCGGTCCTCCTGCTCGATGCGCACGGTCTCCTTCTGCACCCAGCCGGCCGCGCCGTTCACGGCACCGGGATCGGATGACGGGAGCGCGCCGCGTCCGTAGGGCAGGAGCACCTGGACCCAGTCGCCCTGGGACTTCAGGACCAGCCAGCGCGCGTCGTAGCCATACTGGGTGGCGGTCAGCGCGAGGCGCGGCGTCATCGAGATGTCGGGCTCCGACCAGACCGCCGTGCGGTCCTCCTTCGGGACGGCGACCGTGCCCGGCAGGTCGTCCAGCGTGGCCGCCTGCGACCGCGGCATCTGCGGCATGACCGACTCGATGGTCGGGACCTCGAGCGCTGCCAGATCGAACTCGGCGGGTGTGGGACTCGGCGTGGGCGACGGGCTCGGGGCGGGGCTCGCGGTATCCCGCGGCATCGCCTCGGCCGCCCAGCGCTCGGCCGGATCGTCGCGGAGCATCGTGACGGCTCCGGTCACGGCGACGACGAGCAGCACGGCCACGCCCCCGACGAGCGCCGCGACCCAGCCCCGGCCCAGCCTGGCCGCGGCAGCCTCGGCCGGTCCGGCGGACGGAGCGGTGTCCCACGGTTCCGTAGAAGCGTTCATCCCCTGCCACCTCCGCGACTCATTGTGCCGGAGGATCCGTCACCTGACGTCGCGCGAAAACGGAATGTCATACAAGTCCGATATCTTTCTGCCGCACGTGCTCGAACCCCAGCCCCGAGGAGAAGTCCAGTGCCCCCCACCCCGCAGCAGCTCCGCTCCCGGAAACTGGTGCTGACTGCCGCCGTGTCCGTCGCACTGGTCTCCACAGGTTCGGCCTACCTGGCGATGGTGCAGTTCGGCATCGACGTCCTGGCGATGGATTCCGCCACGGCCTACGCCACCGCCGGCGTCTTCGAGCTGTCCCTCGTCACCGTGGCGCTCCTGGCCCGCGAGGCGGCGAAGGACAACCGCCCCGGCGGCACGCTGCTCACCCTGACCTGGGCGCTCTCGTCCGCCTCCGGGGCGTTCGCCGCCTGGCACGAGATCTTCATCGGCCACACGCTGGGCGCTGCCATCTTCCGGTTCCTGGTCCCCCTACTGGCCGCCCTGATGTGGCATCTGGCCCTGATCGGCGACCGCCATCTGGCCACGGGGATGTCCTGGTCCGGCCTGCGCCAGGCGCGGCGCATGCACGCCCTGTTCCTCACCACGGAGGACCTGTTCCGGGCGCAGAGCCTCCTGGACGGGTCGCGGTCCTCCCGCCGCAGGCTCCTGCGCGCGGAGGCGGCCCGGCGTCATGCCCGGTCGGTCGCGCTGCGCACGGTCCCGCCCACCGAGATGCGCGCGCAGGTCGCCGCCTGGGCCGAGGCGTTGTCCGCCGTCGGCGACGGGACCGCCGACGTGGCGCGGCTGCACGCCGACGACCGGCGTCGGCTCGCCGGCGTCTTCGTCTCCGAGCCCGGCGCGCCGGAGTACGAGCGCCGCGCGGCCGACGCCGTCGTCGCCGAGTTCGCGGCGGCCGAGCCCCGGACCGCCGAGCTCGCCCCCTCCGAGCCCCGCGGCGGCCGCGCGATCGAGAGCGCCTGGACGCCGCCCCACCGCCAGGAACCGGTCGAGGGACCGGCCCAGGCACAGGGCCCGGCGGGGTCCGGCCAGGCCGGCGAGCGGCGTCGGCCTCCTGGCGCGGGTGCCGCCGCGGCGGTCGCCGCGCTGACCGGGGCGGCCCCGCACGCCGCGGGGGTCAGGCCCATCGGCGCACCGTCGCCGCACGATCCGCCGCCCATGCGCCCGCCGACCGGGGCGATCCCGATGGTGCGGCCCTCGACCGGAACGATCCCGGTGGCGACCGTGGCCCGCCCTGCGCCTCCCAGGCCCGCACCGACCGAGCAGCGCCGTCCCGCCGCGCGCGACGACCACCGGACCGAGGTGCGATCCTCCGCGCCGGAGCCGCAGCCGGAGCCCGAGCGGCGCGGCAGGAACTCCGACCGGAACGCCGCACCCGAGCGGCAGCCCGGCACCCGGCTCGACGAGGTCACGGTGAACCGCATCATCGACCTCTTCGCCCAGGGCGCGACCGTGCGGTCCATCGCGAATCAGCTGAAGGTGAGCGAGTCCACCGTCCGCAAGCACCTCAAGAACTTCGAGGCGACGGGCTCCATCCCGGTGGTCCGCACCTGAGGCGCTCCCCCTTCAGACCAGGTCCCTGACCTTCGCGTACTGCTCGCGGACCACCGGGCGGGGATCCGCCTCCAGGGTGGTCGAGACCGTCGTCGACCACGCCGGGGGCGCGACCGCCGCCGCGCCGGCCGTCGTCGGCCCCGAGCCTGTCCGGCCCGCCGCCACGAGCACCCACGCTGCCTGCCGCGCGGCGCCGTCGGCGACGTATTCGCCGGGCTCCGGGACGGTGATCGGCAGGCCGAAGACCTGCGGGGCGATCTCCTGCACGGCCGGCGACTGGGCCGCGCCGCCGATCAGCATGACCCGCTCCACGGGCACGCCCTGCGCCCGCAGGGAGTCGAGGCCGTCCGCGAGCCCGCACAGCATGCCCTCGACGTAGGCGCGCGCGAGGTGCGCACGCGTCGACGTCGCCAGGCGGATGCCGTGCAGCGTCCCGGTGGCGTCGGGCCGGTTGGGGGTGCGCTCGCCCTCCAGGTAGGGGACGAGGACCAGGCCGTCGGAGCCCGCGGGAGCCTGCAGCGCGAGCGACGCGAGCTCGTCGACGTCGACGCCGAGCACCTCGCGCGCGGCGTCGAGCACGCGTGCCGCGTTGAGGGTGACGGCGAGCATCAGGGCGTTGCCGGCGGCGTCGGCGAAGCCGTTGATCGCGCCGGACCCGTCGGCGGTGCGCCGCGGCGCCACCGCGGACACGACGCCCGACGTGCCGATCGAGATCGCGACGTCACCCGGTGTCATGCCGACGCCCAGGGCCGCGCCCGCGTTGTCGCCGGCGCCGGGGCCGATGAGGGCGCCGCCGTCGACGTCGGCTCCCGCCACGGACGGGTACGCGACGCCGCCGGACTCGGCGGGTCCGAGCACGCGCGGCAGCACGACGTCGTCGCGGCCGAGAGCCATGCGGAGCAGGTCGGGGCGGTAGATGCCCTGGCCGGTCGCGGGGTTCCGGCCGGCGGGGTTCCGGCCGGCGGCGTCCTGCCGGGCAGCCGCGTCCCGGGCGTCGTCCGGGGTGCCCTGCGCGTCGTAGTAGCCCGTGCCGGACGCGTCGGACCGGTCGGTGAAGAGCATGTCGAGCCGCGGCCCCAGCGGGGCTGTCGGGTCTCCCGCCGGCCCGTAGCCGGCGATGCGCCAGGACAGCCAGTCGTGCGGGAGCGTGACGGCGGCGACCTTCGCGGCGTTGTCCGGCTCGGCGTCGCGCAGCCAGCGGAGCTTGGTGACGGTCAGGGACGCGACCAGCACGGAGCCGACGGCGTCGGCCCACCGCTGCGCCCCGGAGGCACGGTCGCCGTCGCCGAGCTCGGCGATCAGCGCCTCGGCGGCGTCGGCGGACCGGGTGTCGTTCCACAGGAGCGCTTCGCGGATCACCCGGCCCTCGGCGTCGAGCACGACCATGCCGTGCTGCTGGCCGCCGACGGCGATCGCGGCGACGTCGGCCAGGCCGCCGGCGACCTCGGCTGCCTGGGTGAACGCGGTCCACCAGTGGTCGGGGTGGACTTCGGTGCCGTCCGGGTGCTTGGCGGAGCCGGAGCGGACCAGCTCCCCGGTGGCGGCATCGCGGACGACGATCTTGCAGGACTGCGTGGACGTGTCCACGCCGGCGACGAGGGGCATCGGTGCTCCAGGTTCTTGCGGACAGTGCGATGTGCACGGTGAACGACGACGGACGGGGTACTTCTGGCTTGCTGCCGGTCCGGGCCGGCGTGGTCAGGCCGGGTCGGCCGGCGTGGTGAGGCCAGGTCAGGTCGGTATGGTCGGGGGTTTTGCGTGTGGTCGGTCAAGTGATTGACCGACCACACGCACAACGCACGACCACGGCGCCGGCCCAAGCCCGGGCCCAGGCCCAGGCCCAGGCCCAGGCCCAGGCCCAGGCTTGCGAGGAGCCTCGCGGGGAGATCAGGCCGGGAGCCCGGCCGCTTCAGCCGATCAGGTGCTGCAGGGCGAGCTGGTGGAGCTTGACCAAGCCGTAGTCGCGCTCCGCCAGGGCGTCGACGTCGTACTTCTCGTCGCTCGCGAGGAACTGTTCGATGGTCTCGCCCTCGGCCAGGGTGGGCTCGCCGAGCTCGAAGATGCCGGCGTGCTCGAACGCGGCCTGGACCTCGGGGTCGGCCCGGTACTCCGCGGCCTTCGCCGCGAGCAGGTCGTAGGTGGCCATGTTCGCCTTGGCCGACTCCCACACGCCGTCCAGGTGCTCCGTGCGCGACGGCTTGTAGTCGAAGTGGCGCGGGCCCTCGTAGCGCGGGCCTCCGTTCGGGAAGCCGTTCTCCAGCAGGTCGGCGGTGAAGAACGCCGACAGCAGGTCGCCGTGCCCGAACACCAGGTCCTGGTCGTACTTCGGGCCGTGCTGGCCGTTCAGGTCGATGTGGAACAGCTTGCCGCAGTACAGCGCGAGCGCGAGGCCGTGCGTGTAGTTGAGGCCCGCCATCTGCTCGTGGCCCGTCTCCGGGTTGAGGCCCACGATGTCGGCGTTGTCGAGCGTGTCGATCAGCGCGATGGCGTGGCCGATGGTGGGCAGGAAGATGTCGCCGCGCGGCTCGTTCGGCTTGGGCTCCAGGCCGATCCTCAGGCCGTAGCCCTGGGACTTGATGTAGGCGGCGACGGTGTCGATGCCCTCCGCGTAGCGGGCGTGGGCCGAGGCCAGGTCCTTCGAGTTGTCGTACTCGGTGCCCTCGCGGCCGCCCCACATGACGAAGGTGGAGGCGCCCATCTCGGCGGCGAGGTCGACGTTCTTCAGCACCTTGCGCAGGCCGAAGCGGCGCACCTGGCGGTTGTTCGAGGTGAACGCACCGTCCTTGAAGACCGGGTGCGCGAAGGTGTTGGTGGTGACCATCTCGCAGACCATGCCGGTCTCCTCGGCGGCCTTCTTCACCGAGTCGATGTGCGTCTGCCGGGCCGATTCGTCGGCGTCGAACGGGAACACGTCGTTGTCGTGGAACGTGAAACCCCACGCGCCGAGGTCGGCGAGCTTGCGGATGGACTCGGCCGGGTCGAGTGCCGGACGGGTCGCGGCACCGAACGGGTCCTGAGCGTTCCAGCCGATGGTCCACAGGCCGAAGGAGTACTTGATGTCGCTCACGTGGATCTCCTCGTCGAGTTCGGCTCGCGCGCATGGCGCTGCGTCCCTGCGACGCCGCGAGCCTATTTGTTGTACGGATGAACTATCCACCGAGGACTCGGCTACAGTCAAGGCGTGACCACGACGACGACGGCCTCCCGCCAGCACACCCTGCGCGAGCGCAACCTCGGACTCGTCGCACGCGCGGTCTTCGAGGCCACGGAACCACCGTCCCGGGCGGGCGTCGCCGCGATGACCGGCCTCACCCGCGCGACCGTCTCCACCCTGATCGACCAGCTCATCGGGGCACGCCTGCTGCGCGAGCTGCCCGCCGTCGCCGACGGCCGCGCCGGCCGGCCGGCCGTGCCGCTCGTGCCCGCCGGGCGTTCCGTCCTCGGCCTCGGGCTCGAGGTGAACGTCGACTATCTCGGCGCCCGCGCGATCGACCTCACCGGCGCGGTCGTCGCGGAACGCGTGGCACCGGGTTCGTTACACGACAGCGACCCCGCCGAGGTGCTCGGCGAGCTCGGCCGGATCGCACGCGGCATCGCCGGCAAGCTGCACGACGGCGGCATGCGGCTCGCCGGCGCCCGCCTCGCCCTGCCCGGCCTCGTCGACGCCCGCGCCGGCGTCCTCGACGTCGCCCCCAACCTCGGCTGGTCCTCCGTCGAGCCCATACCGCTGCTCGGCGTCGCCGGCCTACCCGTCGAGATCGCGAACGAGGCGAAGCTCGCCGCACTCGCCGAGCTCGGTGGCCCGGGCGCGGGCGGGGCGGGCCGTCCGGTGGGTCGCCCGGGCGGGGACGGCGACGACGGTGCTCCAGAACCCGGCGACGACGTTCGCGCCGTTCTCGGCGGCGGCCCGGGCGGCAGCGTCCCGGGCGGCGGAGGCGGCGTCCCGGACTCGTTCCTGTACGTCTCTGGCGATGTCGGCATCGGCGCGGCGATCGTCGTCGGACGCGAGTTGTTCCTCGGGGAGCGCGGCTGGAACGGCGAGGTGGGGCACGTCGTCGTCGACCCTGCGGGGCCGCGCTGCTCCTGCGGGGCACGCGGCTGCCTCGAACAGTTCGCCGGCAAGGAGGCCCTGGCGACCGCCGCCGGCCTCCCGGCCGACGCCCCGCTCGCCGACCTGCTGACCCTGCTCGGCGGGCCGAGCCCGACGACGGCCGCCGCCGACGCGGGCGGGCCGGCCGCCGCACACGCCGCCGTCCGGCGGGCCGGGCGGGCGCTGGGCTCGGCGCTGGCCGACTTCGTGAACCTGGTGGATGTGCACACCGTGGTGCTCGGCGGGATCTACACGGACCTGCTGCCGTGGCTGCGGCCGGAGGTCGAGGCCGTCCTGGCCGAGCGGGTGCTCGCGGCGCCGTTCGTGAACCTGGAGGTTCGCGCGGCGAGTGCCGGGGCACAGGCCGCGCTCACAGGTGGCGCGCACGAGGTGCTGCGCGGCGTGCTGGCCGACCCGGCGGCCTGGACCTGAGCGGACGGCACACCCCGCTGAACGCGAGTCGGCACCGGAGTCGGCACGTCACCTGCCGTGGCGGCGCCGGGCCGGGTCCGGATGCGCGTGACGCCCCTCCGGCAGGGGGTCCGAAGGGGCGTCACGATCGGGCCGGAGCCCGATGGGGTATGACGGTGCGCACCGCGCAGGGGGCGGGCGATGCGCACCGTCTGCCCAGAAGTCTGCACCCGATCGGGTCGTGCGTCAACACAACTTTGGACGATCGTCCATGTTCGTTCGCCACCTGCGCAAACGCATGATGTGCCATCGCTCCCCTGCCCTGGCGCCGTGCTGTCGCGCGTTTCCGAGCGGGCTCGTGACCAGGAAATCAGCTGCCCGCCGCGGCGCTTCCCGCCTAGACTCCCGTCCTCGTGAGCAAACTCGTCGAGGCCGTCTTCCCAGAACGTATGGGACGGTCGTTCAGGTGGCTGGTCGGTTCTTCCTGGGTGAGCAACATCGGCGACGGGATCGCGATGGCCGCCGGGCCGCTCCTCGTCGCGTCCCAGACCAGCTCACCCTTCCTCGTCGCCCTCGCGGCCCTGCTCAACAAGCTGCCGTGGCTGCTGTTCGGGCTCTGGGCGGGAGCCATCGCGGACCGGGTCGACCGCCGTCGGCTCGTGATCGTCGCGGACGCGCTGCGGGTGCTCGTGATCGCCGCTCTGGGCGCCTTCATCGTCACAGATGTAGTGAATATCACACTTGTCCTGGCCGTCATGCTCGCCCTCGGCATCGCCGAGGTGTTCGCCGACACCACGAGCCAGACGCTCATGCCGATGCTGGTGGACAAGAAGGACCTGGCGGTCGGGCACGCGCGGCTCCAGGCGGGCTTCCTCACGGCCAACCAGCTCGCGGGCCCGCCCCTGGGCGCGTTCCTGTTCGCGGCCGGCATGGTGTGGCCGTTCCTGGTCCAGGCGGTGGCGGTCGCCCTCGCGATCGTGCTGGTCGCGCAGGTCGTGACGCCTCACGGCCCCGTGCGCGACGACGTCGGTACGCACATCCGCCAGGACATCGCCGACGGGCTGCGCTGGGTGTGGCGCGCCCCCGCCGTGCGCACCCTGATGCTCACGATCCTCGCGTTCAACATCACGTACGCCGCGCCGATCGGCGTCCTCGTGCTCTACGCGACGGAGCACCTGGGCATGAGCCAGCTGGAGTTCGGCCTGCTGACGACCACGATGGCCGTCGGTGGCCTGCTCAGCACCACCATGTTCGACAAGCTCCAGCGGCGGTTCCCGTTCGCCACGATCATGCGCGTGGTGCTGAGCTGCGAGGTCCTCTGGCACCTGGCGCTCGCCCTCAACACGACGGCCTGGGGAGCCTTCGCCGCGATGTTCGTGTTCGGTGCGTACTCGTTCCTGTGGGGGGCCATCTCGAACGCCGTCCGGCAACGAGCCACCCCGATGGAACTGCAGGGCCGGGTGGGCGCGCTGAACATGGTGGCCGTCTTCGGCGGCATCCTGATCGGCAACGCCCTGGGCGGGGTGATCGCCGAGCAGTGGGGGCTGACCGCCCCGTTCTGGTTCGGATTCGTGGGGGCCGGGATCACGCTCGTCCTGATCTGGCGCTCCCTGGGCCACATCGCCCACGCGGAGGCCGACTGACCCGGAGCGCGGTCGCGGGCCGACGGCGTCCTCCAGGCTGCGCATGCGGTTCGACGGCGTCCACGGGCCGGGCATGCGGGCCGAGGTCACCGCCAAGAAATGACCCGGTAGGATCACGGCCGATGGATCTCCAGTCCGATCGGCCGCTGTTGGCCGGCACCGCCGCCGAAGCCATCGACCGACTGGCGCGACGCACAGCCACCCTCGACATCGCCCTCCACACCGTCGAGGTGAGTGTCGGCGGGGAACTCGTCGCCAGCGCTACCTGCGCGCCGCGCGGTCCGTACGAGCCGCAGCGCATGTACTCGGTGTCGAAGACGGTGACGGGCCTCGCGGTCGGGCTCCTGGCGGCCGAGGGCGCGCTCGCCCTCGACGACCCGATCATCCGGCACTTCCCCAAGATGGCGCCGGTGCACCCGTGGCTCGAGGCCACGACGATCCGGCACATGCTCGCCATGCGCGGCCCGCACCGGTCCACGACGTACAAGCTGACCTCGCGCGACTGGCTGAAGTCGTACTTCCGCGTGCCGCCCACGCACCCACCGGGCACGCTGTTCACTTACGACACCTCCGCCGCCTACACGCTCGCGGCACTCGTGGAACGCCTCGCGGGCGTCCCCCTCGCGGACTACCTGCGGCCCCGGCTGTTCGACCCGATCGGCGTGAGCGCAGACCTCAGGTTCCTCCCGGGTCCCGAGGGAATCTCCCACGGCGGCTCGGGCCTGATCTGCACGCCACGCGACCTCCTCCGCCTCGCCCACCTCCTGCTCGACGACGGCATGCACGACGGCGCCCGCCTGATCCCGGCGGACTACCTCCACGATGCGACCCGCCCGCAAGCCGACACAACCCAGCTGACCTGGGGAGGAACGATGCGCGCCGACTACGGCTACCAGACGTGGCTCCCGGACCGGGGCGGCTGGCTGATGTTCGGCCTCGGCGGCCAGATCGTGTACGGCGACCCCGCCCGGGGTCTCGCCGTCGTCGTCACCGCCGATGCCCAGGCATGCGAGAGCGGCAGTCCACGCCTGCTCGACGACGTCATGGATATTCTGGTGGACCCACTCGCCACCGAGATCGACGCCGCTATGATGCCCGGCGCGCCCCATGCCGTCGTCAGACTCGACTGGCCTGCGCCGTGGCATGACGCCTCGACCGTCCCGCCGACCGGCGGGACCTATCGGAACGTCGTGGACGGACCCGGACCGGCCGAGCTTCTCGTGTCGCTCGACGACGGCGGAGGCCGCCTGCGTGCGGCGCCCGAACCCGACACGGTTCGGCGGTTCGACACTCTGGACTGGAACATCGAGTTCCGCTTCGACCGACCCGTCTGGACCCGGATCTTCGGGGATCCCGCCGTCATCACCGCCGGCCGTCCAGGCCCCGACACTCTGGACCTCCGCTGCGCGATCCATGGCGAGGACCTGGCCACCTGGCGGCTCCGCCTCGCCTGGGCGCCGGACACCACGCTGGCCGTCCAGGCCCAAGCCTTCTGCGAGACCGCGGACCCGGCCTGGACGTTCCACGCCGCCTACCAGCCGGGGTGAGCGGGCCAATAGAGTCCCCGACTGTTCGGGCCATTATGTCTGATCTTGGATAGGCTGCCTCCAAGCTCCGCCGTCGTGCTGGTGCTGGGGCTGCTCGTCGTCCGCGGCGACCCGGCCCAGCACCCCGCCGAGGGCGGCGCCGACCGCGTAGCACAGGAGGTCCGGGGCCCAGAAGGTGGTACCGAGCACGAGCCGCGCCGGAGGGAACCGCTCCGCGACCGCGACCGGAATCCCGGTGAGCTGAATCAGCTCGATCGCCAGGCAGATCGCGAACCCGGTGAGGGCTGCGACGGCCGAGGAGGTGCGCGGCCGCACCAGCAGGACCACCAGCACCACCAACGTCGCGTAGAGCGCGTCGCCGATCGGTCCGCCCAGCACGTCGGGCAGCACGGCACGGCTGCCGAGCCCTCCGAGGACGACTGCGATGGAGAGCAGAACCGTCGTCGGACGCGGCACGATCCGGCGCTCGCCCGCCATCAGGCGCGCAGATGCGCACGGTGCCGGAATCGCGTGCCGGACGTCGATGTCGTCCAGCCCGTCGCCGAGGCCTCCCGCCAGGCGGTCGGGTCGATCGCCGGAGCGTAGGTGTCGCCCTCGACCGTCAGGTCCACCTCGGTGACCTCCAGCCGGTCGGCGATGCCGATCGCCTCGGCGTAGAGGCGCGCGCCGCCCATCACCCAGACCTCGTCCCCTCCGGGGGCCTCGGCCGCGAGCGCCAGCGCCTCCTCGAGCGACCCTGCCACCTCCACGATCGTGGGCGGGGTGGTCGCGCCCTCGCCGGGCGTGGGTACGGATGCCATGCCGATGACGGCGCCGAGGCTGGAGATCACCACGTTGGTGCGGCGCGGCAGGGGTCTCTTCGGGAGTGATTCCCAGGTGAGGCGGCCCATCACGACGGGGTGTCCGGACGTCGTCGCCTTGAAGTGCGCGAAGTCCTCCGGGATGTGCCACGGGATCGTTCCGGCCGCGCCGATGACTGGCCGCCCGGCCGCGTCTCGCGCCTGTGCCCAGATGAGGCCGATCATGGTTGCCGCCTGCTGTCGATGGCTCGGGGAGAGCTGCCCACGGGGCTTCGGAGCTGTCGGGGGCCGGGCCCGCCCACGACCGCCGTCGGGCACGATGATTTCGTCATGGTCAGATCGCGATCGGGGCCTTGATGCCCGGGTGGGAGACGTAGCCGAGGACTTCGATGTCCGCGTACTCGTAGTCGGAGATCGAGTCGCGGGGTGCGAGGCGGAGCGTCGGGTAGGGGTAAGGGTCGCGCGTGAGCTGCGTGGTGACCTGTTCGACGTGGTTGTCGTAGATGTGGCAGTCGCCGCCGGTCCAGACGAAGTCGCCGGCCTCGAGTCCGGTCTGCGCGGCGACCATGTGGGTGAGCAGGGCGTAGGAGGCGATGTTGAAGGGGACGCCGAGGAACAGGTCCGCCGAGCGCTGGTAGAGCTGGCAGCTGAGCTTTCCGTCGGCGACGTAGAACTGGAACATCGCGTGGCAGGGCGGCAGGGCCATGCTGTCGACCTCGGCCGGGTTCCAGGCGGTGACGATGTGCCGCCGTGAGTCCGGGTTGGTGCGGATCTGCTCGATCACCTTCGCGATCTGGTCGATCTGTTCGCCCGACGGCGTGGGCCAGGAACGCCACTGCACGCCGTAGACGGGACCGAGGTCGCCGTTCTCGTCGGCCCACGCGTCCCAGATCGTGACGCCGCGCTCCTGCAGCCAGCGCACGTTGGACTCGCCGCGGAGGAACCACAGCAGTTCGTGGACGACGGACTTGAAGTGCACCTTCTTGGTGGTGATCAGCGGGAACCCCTGGGAGAGGTCGTACCGGATCTGCCGCCCGAAGACGCTCCGCGTCCCGGTCCCCGTGCGGTCGCTCTTGTGCGTACCGGCGGCGAGCACGTCGCACAGGAGGTCCTCGTACGGGGTGGGGGTCGCGTTCATGCGGCCCACCCTAACGACCCTCGCGGGAGGTTCCACCCACGGCGCTCACGCGTGTCCTCAAGACGTCGACGTGTGCCTGCCGTGCGCAGTTCACGCGGGCTACCCGGCGCCCGGCCGCACGGCCGCCGCTTCAGCGGACGCGGCGCGAGAGCCGCTGACGCCGTGCCTCGTACAGCACGACCGACGCGGCGTTGGCCGCGTTCAGGGAGCTGGCGGAGCCTGCCATCGGGATGCCGACCGTCGCGTCCGCGAGCTCGCGCCAGGCGTTCGACAGGCCTGTGGTCTCGTTGCCGACCAGGAGCAGGACGGGCTGTGCCAGGTCGAACTCGGACACGTCCGCGTCTCCGTGCTCGTCGGTCGCGACGACGACCACCGGAACGCCGGCCGACCGTTGCGCCGCCACCCATCCGGCCACGTCCCGGGGAGATGCCGCCCGGACCACCGGCATGGCGAAGAACGAGCCGGTCGACGCCCGGACCGACTTCGGGTCGTACGCGTCCGCGGCGTGGCCGGTCGTGATGACGCCGTGCGCACCGAACGCGTCGGCGGAGCGGATGATCGACCCGATGTTGCCGGGCTGCGTCGGCCGGTCGAACACGACCCCGAGGAAGTCGCGGCCTACCGGGATGCGCTCCAGGTCGTCCGGCCGCATCGCCACCACGGCGAGGATCTCGACGGCGCCGTCGCTCTTCTCGCCCAGTTCCGCGAGGAGGTCGGGCGACATCGCGATCTGCTCCGCCGTCCGGACCGTCCTGAGCAGATCCTGCGCCCACGACGACAAGGACCGTTCGCCGTCGTACAGCAGCGCGCGGATCTCCCACCCGAATTCGATCGCCATCGAGATCGGGCGCACGCCCTGGACGATGAACTCCCCCGCGCGGTGCCGCTTGGTCCGGTTGCTGAGCAGCGTCTGCAACACCTGGAACCGGGCATTGCGCGAAGTGATCCGAATGACAGCCACAAAACCTCCCCTGATGCGGTCCCCTGAGAATGCGGCCCCCGGAGACGACGCCGCCAAGGGTAACCGGGGACGCTTGCGCGGCATGAGCTTGCTTGCGCCGAAGGCCCTTGAGGCGTAAGCAGCCTCATGTCCCACACTTCCTGCCGCAGTATCCCGGGCCCCGGGCGGCAGCCGCCGTCACTGCGCCGGGCCGGAACTCCGCATCTCCTTGAGGCGCCTGCCGCGGAGTCGGAACCAGGCGATCAGACCCGACAGCCCGAGCGCCAGAATCCCGCCGATCAGCGCGCCGACCAGTGATGCCCCGCGGAACGCCGGTGCGTCCACGTCCATGATGCGTTCGCCCGCGTGCGAGGCATTCGTCGTCCCCAGCACCACGGACAAGGTCAGCAGGTTCGGGGCCGCGCACACCAGCGCGAGCACCAGGAGCGCGGCCCGGGCCGGCATCGCACGCCTCCCCGGCCAGACGGCGAGCGCCAGCAGGACCACGGGCACGGCCGTGAAGACCGCCCCGATCACGAAGCCCCACCAGGACCCGGCCGCGAACGAGCCGTCCACGGCGTTGCCGATCGTCTGCGCCCACCAGCGCGGCAGGAACGCGGCGAGGAACTGGTACGTCAGCCACAGCACGAGGATCGCTCCGGCCGCCATCAGCAGCCGCCTGACCCAGCCACGCCAGTCGCGCCAGTTCTTGTCCGACGACGGCGGACCGGCGCGCCCCGCCACTTCGGCGTCGCCCACGCCGCCCGCTCCCTCCGCGGCTCCTCCGGCTCCCGCGGCCTTCTCCCTATCGCTCATAGGAGTGATCATCGACCGGGAACGCGTCGGCCGCACGCCACGTTGCACGGGGAACACGTCGCGTAATCGCGCCGCCGCCGCCCGGCCGGCGGCGCACCGTCGGGTCGCTGCCGGCCCGGCATGGCGCACTGCCGGGTCGCCGCCGGGTGTGCCTGCAGAACCGTCGGCCGGGCCGGCCTACCCGGCGACACCGGCCTACCCAGCGACGTCTGCACGCGATGTCAGTCACAGATGGAAGGATCAGACCCATGAGCGAGACGATCGACCAGACCACCGACGACGCCCCCGTGACCCCGTCCCCCACCGACGCCCTGTGGGTGGAACGGAACGGCGTGCGCACGTACACGGGTTTCTCGGAGCGCGGCGCCCGCGTCGAGATCGGTCCGGCGGGCGCCGGTGCCGTCTTCACGCCCGGTGAGCTCCTGAAGATCGCACTCGCGGCGTGCGCCGGGATGAGCAGCGACCGCGCGTTCGCGCGCCGCCTCGGGGACGACTACGCGGCCACCATCCGCGTGGAGGACCCCAAGGACATGGCCGAGGACCGCTACCCGACCCTCACGGAGAAGTTCGAGATCGACCTGAGCGACCTCGACGACGCCGCCCGCGAGAAGCTCGTCACGATCGCCCGGCGCGCCATCGAAAAGGCCTGCACGGTGGGCCGCACGCTCACGGCCGGCGCCGAGGTGCCGCCCGCCCAGTTCAACCAGCCCGGTCAGCAGGACAGCTGAGCCTCGGCGCCCCCGGACCGCGTCCCAGACACCTGCCGAGAGGATTGCATGGCCAAGGACGAGCAGCAGACGGACCGCCCCCAGAGCCCCCAGAACACCGGCGTTCCCGGCAGTGAGGTGCTCAAGCCGGACAACTCCATCGAGGTCACGCCCGCGGACTGGGTGAACTACAAGCCCAGCAGCCCGCTCGATCATCTGATCGACAAGGCAGTGACGGTGCCGTCCGCGGCGATCCACCGGCACGTCGACAAGATGCGCGCACGAAACCCGTATGCCTCCCCGGCGGAGATCATCACCCTCCTGGAGAAGGAGTACCTGCGGGTCATCGAGACCACGGGCGGCGCGGTGGGCGCCGCCGCCGCCATCCCCGCCGTCGGCACCGCGACCAGCGCCGCGCTGTCCACGAGCGACGTGGCCACGTTCTTCGCGTCGTCGGCGGCGTTCTCGCTGGCCGTCGCGGACGTGCACGGCATCGCCACGGAGGATGTCCCGCGCCGCCGTGCCCTGCTGCTGGCGACCGTGCTGGGGGACAAGGGCGCCCAGGACGTGGAGAACGCGGTCGGAGGCTCGGGCGTGGCCTGGGGGAAGGTGCTGCTCACGAGCATGCCCCGCACCACACTGACCCGGGTCAACAAGGCTCTCACCCACAAGTTCGTGCAGCGCCAGCTGGCCAAGCAGGGCAGCCTGGTCCTCGGGCGCATCCTGCCCTTCGGGATCGGCGCGGTGGTCGGCTGGTTCGGTGCGCGCGCCCTGGGACACACGGTGATCTCCCAGTCCCGGATCGCGTTCGGCCCGCCGCCGGACCACTTCCCGCGCGTGATCGACAACACGCCGGTCCGGAAGCCCGCCCGGAAGCCGGGCGACACGACGCGGCTCGGCGGCGCGATGCGTTTCGGCCTGAGGAGCAAGCGGCGTCACGAGCTGGAGCAGGCACCGCAGTCGCCGCCGGAGGAGTGACACCTGCCCCCGCAAGCGAAGTTCCGGACTGCGTTATTACCCTCGTCTCATGGCAGAACCGCGTCACACAGTCGAGGGGTCGGCGCTGGCCCCGAACTACGACCCGCTCCCCCTCACGGTCTCTCGTGCGCAGGGCGTCTACGTCTGGGACGTCGACGGTGACGCGTACCTGGATTTCCTCGCCGGGTACTCGGCGCTCAACTTCGGTCACCTGCACCAGGCGCTGGTGTCGGCGGCGATCGGTCAGCTCAAGCACCTGACGCTGACCTCGCGTGCGGTCGGGCACGAGCTCCTGGAGCCGTTCGCCCGCCGGGTGGCGGACGTCGTCGGGCCGCTGACGGCGGGCGACCGGGAGAGCCTCGTGGTGCCGATGAACACCGGCGCCGAGGCGGTCGAGACGGCGATCAAGGCCGTGCGCAAGTGGGGTTACGACGTCAAGGGCGTCCCCGCGGACCAGGCGAACATCGTGGTCGCCTCCGGGAACTTCCACGGCCGCACGACGACGCTCTCCGGACTGTCGGACAAGCCCGCCGCGCGTGGCGGCTTCGGCCCGTTCGCCCCGGGATTCCGCACGGTCCCGTTCGGTGATGCCGATGCGGTCGCCGACGCCATCGACGAGGCAACGGTCGCCATTCTCATGGAGCCCGTCCAGGGCGAGGCCGGCGTCATCGTGCCGCCGGACGACTTCTGGCCGCGCCTGCGCGAACTGGCCGACCAGCGCGACGTCGTCCTCGTGGCCGACGAGATCCAGTCCGGCCTGGGACGCACCGGCCACATCCTGGCGTGCGAGCTGTGGAACACGAAGCCCGACCTCGCCCTCCTCGGCAAGGCCCTGGGCGGCGGCATCGTCCCTGCCTCGGCGGTGGTCGGACGGCGCGACGTCCTGGAGGTCCTCACGCCGGGCACGCACGGCTCGACGTTCGGCGGCAATCCCCTGGCCTGCGCGATCGGCATCGCCGTCCTGGACCTTCTGGAACCCGGTCAGTACCAGGCCCGGGCCACGCAGCTCGGCGAAGAGCTCCGCGAGCACCTCCAGCGCCTCACGGACGAGGGCTTGCTGACCGGCTTCCGCACGGCAGGCCTCTGGGCGGGCGTGGACATCGACCCGGCCCTCGTCCCGGGCCGGGACGACCCGGCGCGAGCCCTCTCGGAGGAGCTCCTGGAGCGCGGCGTCCTGACCCGAGAGACGCACGGCACCACGCTCCGCTTCTCCCCACCACTCTCCATAGCCCGCCCGGAACTCGACCACGCGATGGAGATCCTGGAACTCTCCCTCAAGTCCCTCCGCGGAACTACACCGCCAGCGCCTCGGCAGCAGCCAGCAGCACGCACGTAGCGACACCGTCCATGGCCGCCGTCACCTCGTCCAGCGGCGGCATCGTGGGCGCGAGCCGGATGTTCTTGTCCTCCGGGTCCTTGCCGTAGGGAAAGGTCGCCCCGGCCGGGGTCAGCGCGATCCCGGCCTCCTTCGCCAGCTCCACGACGCGCGCGGCCGTCCCCGGCAGCACGTCGAGCGACACGAAGTACCCGCCTCGCGGGTCGGTCCATTCCCCCACGCCGTACTCGCCGAGCCGTTCGGCCAGGATCGCGGTGACGGCCTCGAACTTGGGCGCGAGGATCTCGCGGTGGGCGCGCATGTGCTCCCGCACGCCGTCGGAGGATCCGAAGAACATGGCGTGCCGCAGGTGGTTGACCTTGTCCGGTCCGATGGACGCCTTCGCGAGGTGCTTCTTGTACCAGGCCACGTTCGCCGGCGACGAGGCGAGGAACGCCACGCCCGCCCCGGCCCAGGTGATCTTGGACGTCGAGGCGTACATGATGACGCGGTCCGGGTTGCCGGCCGCGGCGGCGAGCTGGATCGCGGGGGCGGTCCGCGTCTCGGTGTCGGTCAGGTGGTGCAGCGCGTAGGCGTTGTCCCAGAAGATGCGGAAGTCGGGCGCGGCGGCAGGCATCTCGACCAGGGCGCGCGCGACGTCGTCGGACACCACGGAACCGTCGGGGTTCGAGTAGGTCGGGACCACCCACATGCCCTTGATCGTGGGGTCGCCGGCGACGAGCTCCCGCACCGCCTCGACGTCGGGCCCGGCCTCGGTCATCGGAACCGTGATCATCTCGATCCCGAGTTCCTCGCACACGGCGAAGTGGCGGTCGTACCCGGGGACCCCGCAGATCCAGCGCACGGTCTCCTCGCGCGCCCACGGCGCCGGCGACTCGGGGAACCCGAACAGCATCGCCCAGGCGACGGTGTCGTACATCATGGTCAGTGACGCGTTGCCGCCGGCCAGCAGCTGTTCCACCGGGACGTCCAGGAGCTCTGCGAACATCGCGCGCAGCTCGGGCAGCCCGTCGAGGCCGCCGTAGTTGCGCACGTCCGTGCCGGACTCGGCACGGGAGCGGTCCCCCGGCAGCGTCAGCATCGGGTTCGACAGGTCGAGCTGCTCGGCGGACGGCTTGCCGCGGGTGAGGTCGAGCTTCAGGCCCTTGGCCTGGAGCGCCGCGTAGGCCTCACGCAGCTCGGGAAGGGCCGCGGTGAGCGCGGCGGCGTTCGGGGACGACGTCGTAGTGGTCACCCCAGAAACCCTACGCGCGGAACGACGAAACCAACATCACGATCTCACTCACGACCCGCTTCGTCCTTCGTCGTGGCAGTGGCGGTTGACCACCAGGACGGGGCACGCGCTGTGGTGGAGGACGGCCTGGCTCGTCGAGCCGAGCAGCAGACCGCTGAAGCCACCGCGGCCCCGCGATCCCACCACGATCAGGTCCGCCGCCGTGGAGAACTCGGTGAGCAGCTCCGCCCCCGTGCCGTCGAGCACGATCCGGCGGATCCGCATCCCGGGATGCAGCGCCTCGTGCTTGTCGATGATCGCGTCGAGCCCTGCGGAGACGTCGGCGAGAACCTGCTCGTGGTCGATGTTCGACGGCAGCCACGCCAGCAGTCCCGCCCCGGACCCCACCGGCACCCCGGCGACGGCCGAGAGCTCCGCGCCCCACGCCTGTGCCTGCTCGATCGCCTTCGTGAGCGCGGCCTCGGCCTGCGGCGACCCGTCCACGCCGACGACGATCCGCCGCACCTCGGGCCGCCCGCCGGGCCCGGTCGCCCCGCCGGGCCCGACCTCGTCCGCCCCGGCGCCCGTCCGGGGTTCACCGGCCGCCGCACCCACGGGCTCGTCGGCCACGCCACGGTGCCACATGTCCCGCTTCGCCGACGTCAGCGGCACCACGACGACCGGGCAGTGGGCGTGGGCGGGCAGCGCGGACGACACCGTGCCGAGCAGCCGCTCCGTGAACCCGCCCCGTCCGCGCGTGCCCACCACGGCGAGGCCGTAGTCCGTGGACAGTTCCACGAGCACACCCGCCGCGTCACCCGTGGCGACCGATGTCGTGACCCGTGCCCCCGCCGCGACGGCGCGCTCCTCGGCCTCGTCGAGGACCGCCTTCGCGCCCTCGGCCATCGAGGTGTCGTCGAACGCGGCGTAGCCGCCGTCGAGCGACGCGGCGGTGAAGGAGGGGAGCGTGTAGCTGCTCACGAGGTGCAGGGACCAGCCGACCCTGTCGGCCCAGCCCACCGCCCAGTCGAGTGCGTGCATGCTGGCGGCGGACCCGTCGACCCCTACCAGCACGACCTCGGGTCGAGCCATCTGCGTCCTCCTCGTCGGAGCGTGCGTCGTCGCAGTCCAACGCTATCGCAGACACACGAAAGCCGAGCCAGGACACGGGGTCCCGGCTCGGCTCGCGGCGGAGGGATCAGTACCGGATGAAGATCGGGTTGCTCATCCAGATCGTGCGGAACTGCACGGTGTCGCCCGGCTTCGGGGCGTCGATCATGGTGTTGCCGCCCGCGTAGATGCCGACGTGACCGGGGGCGTAGACCAGGTCGCCCGCCACAGCGGCCGAGGCGGCCACCCGCGTGCCGCCGGCGGCCTGGGCCGACGACGAGCGCGGCAGCGAGATACCCACCTGCGCGTAGACGTACGAGGTGAAGCCCGAGCAGTCGAACCCGCTGGGGCTTGAGCCACCGGACACGTAGGGCGTGCCGACGTAGCGCGACGCGATCGAGATGATCTCGGAGCCGTTCGCGGAGGCCGGCGCCGACGTCGCGGCCGAGGCCACCTCCGCGGCGGCTTCCTCGGCAGCCGCGGCCGCAGCGGCGGCTTCCTCGGCCGCCTCCTCGGCGGCGAGCTGTGCCTGGTACTCCTCGTTCTCCGAAGCGGGCGTCACGGAGACGACGCCGGTCTCGGCGGCCATCTTGGCGTCGCGGGCGACGGTGACCACCGGGGCGGCATCGACGACCTGGTGGGCCTCGCTGGAGAGGGCGCTCAGGTTGAGCGAGCCGAGCTTGCTGACGTCGCTCTTCACGGTCTCGCCCGGTGCGGCCTGCGCGGCGGCGGCGCCGAAGGTCGAGACAAGGATCCCGCCCGCGGCTGCCGCGACAGCGGTCCGGCGGCCGAGCTGGGAGTTCTGCACGAGATCGGTGAGCGGGGTCACTGGTCGGCGCGCGGCGCGATGGCGTCCAGCGGCAGTACGTGCGGTCACGAGTATCTCCAGGCCGCCTACGAGGTCAGCTGTCGGGTTCGGGTAGGAGCACACCCGGCCGCGCCGAGCTGAGTCAGCGCCGCTTCACCCCAAGGACGCGCCCTGGCGCCCGAAAATGGGTCCCCCGCCCCTGTCATACGGTTCGTGGGTTTCCCCGGCCGGTGACAGGGTTCGGCGTCCGTCCGGAGGCCCGTCGGCGCTGAGCCGTCGAGCGAGCTGAACGTACCGCAGGGTTAGCTGCCATGTCACGTTATGGCAACGGAAATAGCCCTCACGGACCACTATCGTGATAGATCCCACATGTCCGCAGCCCCACCAACCCCACCTGGCTGCCCCGGTCAGAGCCGCTCCACCACGTGATCCACGCAGGCGGTGAGGGCCGCGACGTCCTCGGGGTCGACGGCGGGATACATCCCCACGCGCAGCTGGTTGCGCCCCAGCTTGCGGTAGGCGAAGACATCCTGGATCCCGTTCTCCCCCAAGGCCGCGATGACCTCGCCGGCGTCGATGCCGTCGGCCAGGTCGATCGTGCCCACCACGGTGGACCGCTCCTCGGGCCGCACCACGAAGGGCGAGGCCCAGTCGCGCGCCTCCGCCCAGTCGTAGAGGTACTGAGCCGAGGTCGCGCAGCGCTTCGCCGCCCAGTCCAGGCCGCCGTTGCCGAGCATCCAGTCCACCTGGTCGGCGAGCATGACCAGCGTCGCGACGGCGGGCGTGTTCAGTGTCTGGTCCTTGCGGGAGTTCTCGACCGCCGTCGTCAGGGAGAGGAACTCCGGGATCCAGCGCCCGCCCGCCTCCACCCGGGCGGCCCGCTCCACGGCCGCGGGCGAGAGGACCGCCAGCCAGAGACCGCCGTCGGACCCGAACGCCTTCTGCGGCGCGAAGTAGTACGCGTCGGTCTCCGCCAGGTCCACGGGCAGCGCTCCCGCGCCGGAGGTCGCGTCCGTGAGCAGCAGGGCGCCTTGAGCGGCCCCCGCGACGCGGCGGACCGGCGCCATGGCGCCCGTGGACGTCTCGTTGTGCGGGGTGGCGTACGTGTCGACGCCGACGGCGGCGGCGAGGTGGGCGACCGTGCCCGGCTCCGCCTCGATCACCTGCGAGTCCTCCAGGAACGGGGCGCGCGACGTCGCACGGGCGAACTTGCCGCCGAACTCACCGAACGATGCGTGCTGCGCGCGGCGCTTCACGAGACACAGCGTCGCGACGTCCCAGAAGGCCGTGGACCCGCCGTTGCCGAGCACCACCTCGTACCCGTCCGGAGCACCGAGCAGCTCGGTGACGCCCCGGCGGATCCGGCCCACGAGATCCTTGACCGGCGGCCGGCGGTGGGACGTGCCCAGCACGGTCGGCGTGTCGAGGAGGCGGCGGAGCTGCCCGTCGCGCACCTTGGAGGGGCCGGAGCCGAACCGTCCGTCGGCGGGGAGCAGGTCAGCGGGGATCGTCAGGGCCATACCTGAACTGTAGTTCGGGAGACCGACATCGACGTGGCGTGCAGCGCAGGGTGCGGGCCGAGGAAACAAGCCGTCGCCGGATCACCGGTAGCGAAGACGGCCGGAGCCGAGGTACGAGGCTTCGCGTCGGCTGAGCCCGGCGGCGGCAATCACAGCACGCCCCTGGAGCGGAACGCCAGGAGATGGCGCGGACGGCACCGGCACCACCCCGGGACGTTCCGCGTTCACGGATAGGCTTGGTCCGGGGCTGCGCAGAGAACATGGAGTTGACGTGACCGACCTGATCGACACCACCGAGATGTACCTCAAGACGATCTACGAGCTGGACGAGGAGGGCATCACGCCGCTGCGCGCGCGAATCGCCGAACGGCTGGGGCACTCCGGGCCCACGGTGTCGCAGACGGTCGCGCGGATGGAGCGGGACGGCCTGGTGGTCGTCACCGGCGACCGCCACCTCGAGCTCACCGAGACCGGACACGACAAGGCGCGGCGCGTGATGCGCAAGCACCGCCTGGCCGAGCGGCTGCTCACCGACGTCATCAAGCTCGACTGGGAGCACGTGCACGTCGAGGCCTGCCGGTGGGAGCACGTGATGAGCGAACTGGTGGAGGAGCGCCTGATCGGCCTGCTCGACCACCCGCACGTCGACCCGTACGGCAACCCGATCCCCGGCCTGGCCGAGCTCGGCGAGAACTTCGCCGAGCCGCGCTACCTCGAGGGCGTGGCAGCGCTGCCCACGCTGTTCGAGACCGCGGCGAAGCAGGGGGCGCCGGCGCCGTCGTCGGTCACGCTGGCGCGGATCGCGGAGCCGTTGCAGACGGACGTGGAGCTGCTCGCCCGTCTCGCCGAGGCCGGCATCATGCCGGGCGCACGTATCACGATCTCCCTGGACGGCGGCGTCTACACGGTCGGCGCCGACGGCTCGGAGACCGTGCTCGACCTCCCGGAGGACCTCGCGAAGCACCTGTTCGCAGCCGCATAGCAACTGTGATGGGAACAACGGCGGGAGTGCGGTAGCGTGCCGCACTTCCGCCGATGTTGTGCCGGGGAAAGGGCGAACAGACACATCTATCCGACTGATCACACCACTCCGTAGCTTTACGGCTTTGTGGTGAAAGGTTTCGATAAGATGTAGCCTGTTCCCTATTGTCCGTTCGGTCCAAACTCGGTAACGTTGCGATAACGGCCCACCCCCCCCGGAACACGGGCCGAGCAGGGGGCCCTGCGCAGCCGCAGGGCCTGCGTCTGTCTCCCAGACGGACGGCCGCTACGAGGAGACTCCGAGAGGCCAATAACTGAACATGTCAATCACCGACCACTTCGCCTACGGGCTCATCACACCCGTCCTGGCGTTCCTGCTGTCGTGCACAGGCTGCGCCGTGGGCCTGTCCTGCACGTCGCGATCCCGGGCGGCCAGCGGCTTCGCCCGTGTCGTGTGGCTGAGTCTCGGTGCCATCGCCATCGGCGGCACCGGCATCTGGGTCATGCATTTCGTCGCAATGCTCGGCTTCGTCCCGCAGGGCGTGACCGTCCGCTACGACATCCCGCTCACGCTCCTCAGCGCGGGCGTCGCCATCGTCGTCGTCGGCATGGGGCTCTTCGTGAACCAGATCGGCGGGCAGCGCCTGCCCGGCATGGTGATCGGCGGGTTCCTCACCGGCTCCGGCGTCGCCACCATGCACTACATGGGCATGGCGGCCATGGAGATGAACGCCACGATGACGTTCAACGGCGGTTACGTCATCGCCTCGGTGGTCATCGCCATCGTCGCGGCCACCGCCGCGCTCTGGTGCACCACGCACATCCGCGGCGCTGTCGCGACCATCGTCGCCACCGTCGTCATGGGCATCGCCGTGACCGGCATGCACTACACCGGCATGATGGGCGTCCGCCTGTCGGGCGGCACCGACGCGATCCCGAACGGGGTCTCGACGGGCGAGCTGCTGGTGCCGCTCGTCATGGCTGTCTCCGTGGTCACGCTGCTGCTGGTGCTCGTCGTCGGCCTCTGGCCGACGGAGTCCGAGCTCCGCGCCCAGGCCGAGTTCGAGCAGCGTCTGAAGGAGAGCCGGGAGCGCGAGAACTCCCGCCCCTCCCCGACGCTGGCCGCGACCGCCGAGGCGCTCCGGGTCGGCCACAGCAACCTGACGGGTGCGCAGGCCGGATTCGGCGGCGGGCCCGCAGGCTCGCAACCCCCCTCCGACACCGGCAAGCTCCGCCCTCGCTCGATGCAGTTCCGCTGAACCGGGCGCACGGCCCGCGACGGACGGATTCTCCCAGCCCGTTCGCTCGCAGGAAAGCCCGGTACGGTCTCGGCCCGCCTCCTCAGCAGGCTCGGCCGGCGGACCGTCACGCACGAACAGCCAGGATCGCGGCTTGACATATCACCCCAGAACGCTCGACGCTACGAGCGCCGCGACACGAAGAGGTCTCCCATGGCACGACGCCCGAACACCCAGGATCCGGCGCGCGCTGCCCGCCCGCCCACCACCCGGCTACTCGCCCCCGTGCTCGCCGTGGCGGCGACGCTGACGCTGTCCGCCTGCTCCGTGACGCTCAACCCGGGTCCGGGTGAGGCCGCGTTCGAGGCGAGCCGATGGCAACTCGGTGAGGCGACCGAGCCCGTGCAGAACGCGGTCGCGGCCGGCTCCGCGTCCGATGCGGAACCCGGGCCCGGCCCGGAGAACGAGCCCGTCGTGGAGAACCGCTCCGCCGACGGGGACGGAACGTCGGCCGTCGATGCCGTCGAGTCCGGCACGGTCGACGTACAGCCCGCGCCGGAGAAGACGTCACCGGAGGACGGGGACGACGGGGCGTCGTCGGACACGGGTGGCGACACGGCCGGGGACGACGCCGGAGCCGGCGGGAACTCGGGCGACGGCACCGGGGGCGACGACGACGGTTCGGCCGCCGAACCCGACCTCAGCGACGCGGTGCAGTACGCCCGGGCTCTGGAGGCCGAGGTGAACGAGCGCCGGGAGGCTCACGGGGTGACGGCGCTGGCGCACGACGACTGCGCCTACGCCGAGGCGCTCGAACGCGCGGAGGCGCTCCGCGGGATGGACCTGGCGCACGCTCCGCTGGAGCCGATCTTCGATCGCTGCCCCACCTCCACGGTCGGGGAAAACCTCGCCCGCGGCGGCTGGAGCCCGGCGGAGGCCGCCGACGGCTGGATGAACTCCGAGGGCCATCGCGCGAACATCCTCAACGCCGGGTTCACGCGGGGCGCCATTGCGTGCATCAGCGAGAACACGTCGTACGGCTCGCAGATGACCTGCGCGCACGTCTTCCTGGGCTGACCTGCCCTGCCTGCTGCCGAGCCGCAGCATGGCCCGGCAGCGGGGCGGGCCGGCTCACGGGTGAAGCAGCGGCGTGTGGTCGGGGGTTTTGCGTGTGGTCGGTCAATCACTTGACCGACCACACGCAAAACCCCCGACCACACGGAACCAGCCGGAGCAAACTGGGGACCGACCGCCGCGTCAGATGCCGAGCGCCGCGCCGATCGGCCCCTGCAGGGTCACGTGCGGTTCATGGAGGGAACAATTCAGGCCAGCTCCGCCATGTCCTCGGTCACGTCGTCGGCTCCGGCGTCGAACAGGGTCTTGACCTTGCCGGCGGTCCGCGCGAAGCCGACGGCGGGGACCTTGGCGGCTCGCGCCGCCTGCATGTCGGTGGCCGAGTCGCCGACCATGACGGCGTCGTCTGGCAATATCCCGATGCGCGTGAGTGCTCCCCGCACCATGAACGGGTTCGGCTTCATGAGGTCGGGGCGGCGGGGTGGCCGTCCGATCACGAGCCCGACGTACCCGGCGAGGTCGGTCCGGTTCAGGAAGGTCTCGATGGCCTCGGGCGCGTTGTTGCTGATGATGACGACTTCCTGCCCGCGCTTCGCGGCGGCCTTCAGCATCTCGCGCACGCCGGGTGTGGGTTCGGCCTTCGTGGCGGCAGCGACCTCGGCCTTGATGCAGGCGTCGTCGGTCATGCGGATCGCGACGCGGTCGAGGGTGCCGGCGTGGCGCAGCACCTCGAGATAGTCCTTGGTCTTCTCGAGCGACTTGGGGACCGGAACGGCGGCGTTGAAGAGACCCCGGCGGGCGGCGTCGGCCGCAGTGGCGGCGACGCTCGGCGGCATGAGCCTGGTGACCGGTCCGTCGAAGTCGAGCAGGATCGCCGACGCGGCCTTCACGATCTTCGATGCTTCAGGCATGTCAGGAAGTGTGTCAGATCAGTCCCGTTCGTGCAGGTTGGCGCCGTGACAGCGCGAGACGCACGGTGGCGGCGAGGGCCGCGAGATCGGCTCGCACGGGCCGGAAGCACCACCGCGCCACCAGGCCGGCGCACGCCGCCAGCCCGGTGCCCAGCAGGACGGTCGGCCAGTCGCCCAGATCCAGGAGCCGCGGTACCGCGGCGGCGAGCATCACGGGCAGCCCGAACAGCAGGAGCGCCCGCGCGGGTCCCCGGAACAGCGACCCGGCCGGGAAGCCCGCGGAGCGCGCGGCCACCAGGGTCGCCGTCGGCCACAGCAGCGCCCACGCGACGGAGTTGGCGACGGCGACGCCGATCACACCCCACGGCAGCCCCGCGAGCGACAGCACGGCGACCAGCGGCTGGGACCACAGGTTGAACCGCAGGCCCTGCGTGGTCGCGTCGGCCGAGATGAACACCCACTGCATCGCCTGTGCGAGGGCCCGGCAGGTCGCGCCGGCGGCGAGGATCTGGATCACCGTCCCGGCGGTGTCCCAGCCGGGCCCGAGGAGGATGCGGACCAGCGGCTCCCCCAGGGCCGCGGTCAGGAGGAACAGGGTGGCCGTGCCGTAGGCGCCGAGGAGCTGCGCGCGCTGCATGTAGGCGAGCATCCGCCCGGGCTCGTGGCGCAGCCGTGACAGCACGGGCACCGCGACGCGCTGCATCTGGTCCACGGTGAGGTTGATCGGCGTGACGACCAGATGCTGGGCCCGGTCGAACGCGCCGACGGCGGCGGCGGGCACGGCCAGGCCCATCACGGGGACGACGACATTCCGGGCGCCGCTCTTGAGCACGTTCATCCCCAGGATGCGCATCCCGACCTGGAGCAGCGCCCCGACCTCGCGCAGTTCTCCCGGCCGTCCGGGAAGCCAGCGGGCCGCGATGACGATCAGCAGCGCCTGGATCGCGACCGGCGCGATCTGCAGCGCCACGACCGCCTCGATCTCGGCCCCCCGGACGGCGAGGAGGACCGCGACGGCGACGCCGGCCACGAGGCCCGCCGTCTCCGCCAGGAACAGGCGGGTGAACCGGAGGTCGCGCACGAGGTGGGTCCGCGACTGGATCATCAGGCCGTTGATGAGCGGAACGAGTGCGACCCAGGGCACGATGTCCGCCAGGTGGTCGTCGTCGTACAGCCGCGCGAGCGGGCCGGACGAGACGTAGATCGCGGCCGTGAACAGGACGCCCAGGCCGACGTTGACGCCGAACAGCGTCGACTTGGCGCGCGCGCTGACGCGCTCCGCCTGGACCACCGCCATGGGGATGCCGAACAGCATGACGGCGGTGGCGAAGGCGGCGATCGCGGTCACGATCGCGACCAGCCCGAACGCCTCCGGCGCGATCATGCGGGCGAGGACGATCAGCGCGACCGTGCGGGTCAGGACCGTCGCGACCTGCCCGGCGAGCGTCACCACGCCACCGCGGGCGCCGGTCCGTGCGAGGCTCGCGGTCGGGTGGGGCACGATGCCCACGGTAGGCAGGCCGGCGAGCGCTCGCGCGGCGAGCGCGCGATGCGGTGTGCTGGCGACGCCGGTCCTCGCCGTCAGGGCCGACGACGACGGCGCGCGGCCGACATGCGCTCCGGGCCGGTCGCGGTCAAGGTAGGTGCATGTCGATCGACCCCGCGCCCTGGGACGGGCATCGTCTGGTGTTCATCGGCGGGATGCACCGCAGCGGCACCACGCTCGTCGCGGACATCCTGGGGACCGTGCCCGGCAGTTCGGGGCTGCGGGACACCGGCGTCCCGATGGACGAGGGGCAGCATCTCCAGCGGGTGTACTCCGGCGCGCGGGGCCGGATGGACCGGTGGGCGTTCGCCCCGGAGGCGCACCTCACGGAGGACGACGCCACGCCGCGCGCCGCCCGGGAACTGTGGGACGCGTGGTCGCCGTACTGGGACCACGCCGCCCGCTTCCTCGTGGAGAAGTCGCCGCCGAACCTCACCAAGATGCGGTACCTCCAGGAGCTGTACCCCCACGCGCGGTTCATCGCCGTGACCCGCCACCCCGTGGTGCAGGCGCTGGCGATCCGCAAGTGGGCGGGGCCGCGCACCGGGCGCTACGGGGTCGGCCTGCCCCGGCTCGTCGAGCACTGGGTGCACGCCCACGAGCTCTTCGCCGATGACGCCGAGTACATCGAGAACCTGCTGGTGGTGCGGTACGAGCACCTGATGCGCGAGCCCGGGGAGGTGCTGGCGGGGGTCGCCGGGTTCCTCGGGACGCCGCCGATCGCGGCCGACGCCGTCGACGTGCGCCGCAGCGACACCTACGAGCGTGCGTGGCGGGCCACGAGCTCGGGCGTGCTGCGCCGCGCCGTCGGGCACGTGCGGCGGGCCGGACGCCGCCCGTGGCGGGCCCGGCAGGCGGTGGCCCGGGAGGTCACCGATCCGGCTCTGCTGCCGCGCTACCGCCGCGAGATCACCGACCGCTACGCGGCGCGGATCGCGCGCCTGGGCTACGACGTGGACGACCTGCACGGCGCCGCCCCGTGGGGCGGGCGAGCGCTGGCCTCGTAGTCCGGGCTGCGGCGACGGGGGACGGCGCCAAGGGAGCCGGCAGAGACATTGTTCGAATGCCTGGCGTAGGATATTCGTATGCGCAGGAAGATCATCACTGTCGGCACATCCGCCGGGATCACCATCTCACCGGCGGACCTCAGGGCGCTCGGCCTGGCAGTCGGCGACACCGTAGACGTCACGGCGCATGATGGTGCGATCGAGGTGAAACCTGTCCGCAGGCGTTCAGACCTCTCGTACGACGACGTCATGGCCCGCATCGACGAGGAGTTCGCCCGATGACGCTCACCCGCGGCGCGTTCTTCGACAGGATCGCGATATCGGACCATCTGACACCGGACTACGCCGATGACGTCCTCGTCCGTATCGCACACCACTCGTCGGCGATCGAGGGCAACAGCCTCACTGTCTCCGACACGATCACCCTCCTGGTCGACGAGATCGCTCCCTCGGGTGGAAAGTCGATGCGCGAGCTCTACGAAGTTGCCAACCACCGGGAGGCGCTGGCCTCCGTCGTCGAGCACTCGGCGTCCGGGGAACGCCTCTCCGGCACGTTCATCCGTGCGTTGCACGGCGATCTCCTGGACCACATCCGCGACGACCACGGACAGTGGAAGACGACTCAGAACGCAATCCTCGGTTCACGCGTCGAGACCGCCGAACCCGCCGACGTGCCATGGCTCATGGAACAGTGGGCGGAAAATGCCCAGTGGCAGGCCGAGAACCTCAAGGGCTCGGAGGCGATCGAGGCGATCGCCTCCGCCCATGCGGACTTCGAACGAATCCACCCGTTCGCCGACGGCAACGGCCGTACCGGACGGATGCTCGTCATGTGGCAGACCCTCACGGCGTTCGGCCTTCCGGTGATCATCGAGGTCGACCTCCGTGAGCAGTACATCGCCGCGCTCGACACCGATGATCGACCCGCACTCGCCAGGCTGCTGGGCAACTGCTTGCTGGACGAACGCGAGCGCGCCAGGAAGTTCGGCGTGAATGCCGCGCGCTCCGAAGCGCGGAAGCCGTGACCCGCCGACACGGCTTCGACACGGTCACCGAAGCCGCTCAAGAGCCGGAAGGTCCTCAGGTGAGCGACGAACTCAGCCGAACTCAGTCGTACGCCCCGAAGTCCGGGTTGAACAGCGTCGGTCGTTCCGGGAAGAAGCGGCGGCGGACCACCTCGTTCGTCGCCGCGAACTGCTCGTAGAACCTGACCGCCTCCGCCCGGCCCACCACGGGCCCGCCGCCGCGGAACAGCCGCTCCACCGTGCGCGCGACCGGTGCCCGCACCGGGTTCTTCCGGCCGAGCACGAACCGCGGCAGCACCGTGTTGACCGCGCCGAGCACCCGCAGACCGCGCGGGCTGAGCGACGGGTTCGCCGGCCGGGCGGCCGGATGCAGCGGCACCGGCAGGCCGGTCGCGTCCCGGAAGTCCTCGAGGACGCTTCCGCCCACGAGCGCGTCCTTCTCGTAGATCCGGACCCGTAGGTGATCTTCCCCGAACGCCTCCGCCCACCGCTCCACCAGGGCGCCGTAGTCGAAGTAGCCGGGCTGCACGGGGTTCCCGGACAGCGGGTCCCCCGCCGGCAGGCCCGCCTTGAGACGAGTGCTGTAGAGGCTGAGCGCCGCCTCGTGCTGCGGCCGCAGGTAGACGACGACCGTGACGTCGCCGCAGAACCTCGCGAGCAGGCGGCGGAGCATGGCGATCTCGGCCGGGCTCCGCAGCCGGCTCTGGCAGTGCTCGCTGCTCAGCAGCAGGACGTCCGGGTCCGACGACGCCAGTTCCTCGGCCAGGCCGCGTGTCACGGCCTCCCGGTGCGCGGGAACTTGAGCCGGGCTCGTCACGCGCGCCCAGCGACGCAGATCGTCGATCCGGTGCGGGTCCGCCGCGGCGGTCACGAGTCGCGTGTGGCTGGCGACGCGTCCGGAGCGCAACGACGACGGATAGCAGATGCCGTGCCGCCGCAGTTCGTCGGACTGATTCACGAGGGCGGTCTGAATGGCCGTCGTGCCGGTCTTCTCCGCGCCGATATGCAGAATGCCCCGTGGAATTCGGCCCATGTCCGACGACGTTACCGACGCTTGCGGAGTTGCGCCCCCGCTGACGGCGACGAAAGCGCTGCGCAGGCTTTTCCCCAGCGGATGCACAGCGCCCCGGGCCGCGTGAAACTTGGTCCGATGAGCAGCCACAGCCACCGCCGTGAAGCGATATTCGTCGTCGGCTCCGGCCGGAGTGGAACGAGCACCATCGCGGGAATTCTGCGGCGGCTCGGATTCCACGTTCCCGCCCCGGAGGTCGACGCGGATCAGACGAATCCACGGGGTTTCAACGAACCACGCTGGATGGTCGATCTGCACGACGCCGTTCTCCGTCGGGCGGGCGTGGCCGTCGCGGATCCTCGCCCGGGCGCGGCGATCGCCGTCGAGCACGCCGCCGCGAACGCGGGCACCGCCGCCACGGCCGCGGCCTGGCTCGACGAGCACTTCCGCGTCGCCGACCACCTCGTGCTCAAGGATCCGCGCCTGATCTGGTTCCTCACTCCCTGGCGCCGCGCCGCCGGGACGGCCGGCGCGCGGGCCTCGTTCGCGACGATGCTCCGGCCGCCGCCGGAGGTGGTGCGCAGCAAGTCCACCTACTACGGCCCGCAACGGGACGCGGACGGCATCGCGATGTGGGTCAACGGCATGCTCCACACGGAACTCGCGACCCGCGGCGCACCCCGCGCCTTCATCGGGTACGACGAGCTCCTGTCGAGCTGGCGCGGGCCGGTCGGCCGGGCCGCCGGCACGCTCGGGATCACGCGCGCGCTCCGGACCGACGCCGAGGCGGCGGCCGCCGTCGACGCGTTCGTTGACCCGGACCTGCGGCGGGTCTCGGTCACCTGGGACGACCTCTCGATCCCGCCCTACCTGCGCGACGTCGCCGAGCGCACGTGGGACCACCTGTCCACGCTGGCCACGCCGGAGTCGGACACACCCGCCACGTACCCGGCCGCCGACGCCCTCCGCGCCGACTTCGCCCTCGCCCACGAACAACTCGACGACGCCTCGGCCTACCGCCGCGCCCGCAAACTCCTCCCCCGCCAAGCCCTGGGCGTCATCCCCCCACAGCTCCGCAGCAGGCTGGGCCGCATGGCCAGAAGGGTCATAGCGGACCGCGTCTGACGTGGTGCGGCGGCTGCGCCGCCGCACCACCTCACACACAGAACGTCCGCTCCCGCCAGCTCCCCACGACCCGGCCGGCGCGGTTCGCCACCAGCCCGATGCCCCGCCGCCGCTGCACGCCGCCCCGCCCGCCCACGAGGATGAACACGACGGCGCCTCCCACGACGAGCGGCAGCCGCCACGGCGCGGGGCGCGGCATGCCGTACCGGCGGAACTTGCCGAAGAGTTTCGCGCGGCCCTTGCCGTAGTTGAAGTACTGCCGCGCGATCGCGCGCACGCCGTCGCGCTCCACGTACCGGATGGCCGCGTCCGGCACCGCCGTCGTGGGGAAGCCGGCGAGGTGTGCCCGGTAGAAGAAGTCGGATTCGTCCCC
Organism: Myceligenerans halotolerans; assembly: GCF_054782975.1. Classification (NCBI taxonomy): domain Bacteria; kingdom Bacillati; phylum Actinomycetota; class Actinomycetes; order Micrococcales; family Promicromonosporaceae; genus Myceligenerans; species Myceligenerans halotolerans. The sequence continues at coordinate 108,264 of NZ_BAAGRL010000012.1, read as the reverse complement.
GCCGCCCCGGAACGACTCGTCGAAGCCGCCGATCGTCTCCCAGACCTCTCGCGCGAACCCGCAGTTCGCGCCGAAGGGCCGGGGGACGTCGGGCCAGGTCGAGCGCTCGACGCCGCTCTCGCGCACGGTGACCGTCCCGTCGGGCAGCTCGCGGATCAGGTCACCCCCGACGCACGGGCTTCCCGCCGCCCGCGCCCGGTCCATGGCCGCGAGCCAGCCGGGCTGCACCTCGTCGTCGCAGTCGCACAGCAGGACGAACTCGCCGCGGGCGCAGGACACCCCGACGTTCCGCGCGTGGTTGATCCCGCGCACCTGCCCGGCGTCGGCGCCTCGCACGCGCGCGTCCCGGGCGGCGTAGCCGGCCACGACGCCGCGGCTCCCGTCCGTGGATCCGTTGTCCGCGACGACGATCTCGTACTCGCCGTCGAAGTCCTGCGCCAGGAGCGCGTCGAGCTGCCGCGGGAGCACGTCGGCCCCGTTCAGGCAGGGGACGACGACGGAGATCGCCGGGCTCATACGCCGATCGCCTCCCGCGTGTCGGCGACGACGTCGTGCAGCGCGCCGAAGTCCGCGCGCTCGTCCCGCAGCCTGCTCGACGTCGAACGCCGGGCGAGCGCGAGCGCCGCGGGGCTGTGCTCGAGCTCGCAGGTCTCCAGCAGCCCCTCGATGGTCTTCTGCGGGTGCAGTGCCAGGTCCTCGTACCGCACGAGCTCGTCGATCTGGTGGCGCGCGACGAGGATCGAGCGCATCCCCAGGGCCCACTCGGTGGCGGCCTTCTCGGCAGGGCTCGGCGGGCTCCCGCCCGCGGACCGCAGCGCGTCGTCGACCGCCGCGTCGCCCGGGACGAGTTCGGCGCGCATGTGGTCCCACTTGCTGTCGCCGACGCCCCACCAGTCCTCGCCGTCGTGACCGTTCCGCTCGTTCCAGGCCAGGACCGAGTTCACGAAGTCGTCCGGACGCCGCACGATCGCCACGACCTTGCAGTCCGGGAACAGCGCCTTGAGGAACGGGATGCGATAGGTCATCTCCGGGTACTTGTCGACCAGCCGGCGGCCACGCACCGCGGAGAGGAAGTAGCCGAAGAGTTTCTCGGCCCGCTCCCGGACGTCCGGGCCGGCGTCCCGCGCGTCGAGGCGGAACCGCCCGCGGGGCGCGTAGAAGCCGCTCACGTCCTCGCCGCCGTGGATCATGTTCCAGATCATCTTCGGCTCGTTCAGCCAGGCGACGTCGCGGTGGGCGCTCAGCAGGCGGCTCAGGTGCGTCGTCCCGGACCTCCCGATGCCGACGACGAAGACCGGCCGGTCCACCTCACGGATCCCGAGGCGCATCCCGAGGTCGAGGTTCGCCCGGACCACCGGGTTGAACCACTGGCCGCGCACGACGGCGGGCCGTCCCTCGAAGAACACGTAGGCGGCGAGCCGCCGTATCGCCGGCGGGATCCCGGCCGTGCTCACGTACTCCCGGTCCAGCTGCGCAATCACTCGTCAGGTGCTCCTTGCTCGCCTCAGTGGGGTGATCTCACGGGCGGCCACGAGATCTGGTCGGCCAGGTCGTCCGCCGGGTCGGTGGTCTCGTCGTCGGCAGGGATCTCCGGCTCCTCCTCGGGCCGCCACGCCGGATGGCCGCCGGGTACCGCGTCTGCGGCGGTCGTCCGCGCCTCCCGGGACGGTTCCCGGGTCGTCGCGGGTACGCCAGGCCTCGCGGGTACGCCGGGCGTCGCGGAGGCGCCGGGCACCGCGGGCTCCCCGGCCGCCGCGGCGACGACTTCCGCCGCCGTCCTGGCCACTGCCGCCGTCCGGGCCTCCGCTGCAGTCCCGGCCTCCGCCGCCGTCCTGGCTGCCGTAGTCCTCACCGCCGTCGCCGCGGCTTCCGCCGTCGCCCCGGCCTCCGTCGTCGTCCCCGCTTCCGCCGCTGTCCCGGCGCCCACCACGGCCCGGTCCCCCGCCACGCCCGCGGCCGGTGCCTCCGCGACACGTCCGTCCACAGGTCCGTCCGCTCGCGCCCCGGCGCGGCCGGCGGTCCGCCTGCCGAGCGCGATCCGGCCGGCGACACGGCGGGCCTCCGGGCGCGTGGAGTGGTGACCGAGGCGGGCGGCCCGGCGGCCCAGGCCCGTCGCGTGCCGGCTGAGGCGCACGATCCCCCGCAGGCCGAGCGGGCTCCTCGACCCCCGGTGGACCCCGCCCGACGGCACGCCGTCCTCGTCGCTCGAGTAGTAGCCGTACCGGTAGCCGGATCGCTCGGCGGGCTCGCCCCGGTTCAGGACCGTGCCGACCAGGTCGGCGTCGACCGTGCGCAGCGATCCGGCCGCCTCGTGCACGTGCGCCTTGTGCGCGACGCCCGCGCCGACGACGAGGATGGCGCCACCCGTCATCTTCGCGAGGATCGCGCCGTCCGTCACGGGCAGGAGCGGTGCGGAGTCGATGAGGACGACGTCGTACTCCCTGGTCAGCCGCTCGATGGTGCGCACCATCTGGACCGACCCCAGCAGTTCGCTCGGGTTCGGCGGGATCTGGCCGGACGGCAGCACGGACAGGTTCTCGTTCCCCCAGGACTGCATGGCGTCGGCGAGATCGACCTTGCCGATCAGCACCGTCGTGAGGCCCACGGAGCCCTCCAGCCCGAGGTATCGCGAGACGCTCGGGCGGCGCAGGTCGCCGTCCACCACCGCGACCCGGGAGCCGGCGTCGGCCAGCGTGATCGCCAGGTTGATCGCCGTCGTCGACTTGCCCTCCCCGGGCAGCGCCGAGACGACGACGAAGCATCGCGAGCCGCTGCCGACCTCGAGGAACTGCAGGTTCGTCCGCAGCCGCCGGAACGCCTCGGCGCGCCGGCTGTGCGGGCTCTCGGAGACGATCAGCGGCTGCCTGGGGGTCTCGGCGTCGAGCGGGATCATGCCGATCACGGACGCGCCGGTGACCGCCTCGATGTCCTCCGGGGTCCGGACCCGCGTGTCCAGCAGGTCGCGCAGCACCGCGATCCCGACGCCCAGCACGAGACCCGCCAGCAGCCCGAGGGCGACGTTCAGTGCGGGACGGGGCGAGGCCGCCGCCTCGGGAACCGTCGCCTCGCGGACCGTGCTGATCTCGACCGGGGAGGTGTCGCTCCCCTCCTCGGTCTCCAGCTCCGGGACCACGGTGGCCAGGCTGTCCGCGATGCCGTTCGCCACCCCCGCCGCGACCGACGGCGACTCGTCGGTGACGGCGATGTTGATGAGCACGGTGCCCTTGGGACGCTCGGCGGACACGCGGGCCGCGAGCGACGCGGGAGTGTCCGCGAGGCCGAGCTCCTCGATCACGGGTTCGAGCACGCGAGGGCTGGTCACCAGTTCGGTGTACGAGGTCACCTGCTCGGCCGAGAAGTTCCGGCCCGCCACGAGCGCGCTCACCGAGTCGTCCCCTCCCCGCACGGAGACGAAAGCCTGGGACGACGCGTGGTAGCGCGGCGTCGCCAGCGCCGTCACGACCACGGCGAGCACCACGGCGACCGCCACGGTCGCCGCGATGGTCATCCAGTACTTGCGGAGCACACCGAGGTATTCAGCCAGTCCCATAAGACCTCCGGGCCGGGAGCATTCAGAAGAATTCGCCGGGAAGAAGACACCCTGTGCGGGGCGCGGAAAATCACCCGCCTCCCGATGGGGAGCGTATCCCGACAAGTCCGGGATCGCGCGCCGACAATGCGGCCTCCATCGGCCCCGGATATGGTGGGGCGACACCGGCCGCCCGCGCGAGGAAAACACCCGAGAATGACACTCTTCGCCTCACCCGTGAAGGAGAATGCGGGCGAACCGGATATCAGCCCGCGGGCACGACGCCTGATGATCACTTCCACCGTCGTCATGATCGTCGGAATGCTGCTCGGAATGAAGCTCGCGGGCCGTTTCGCGATCTCGAACGTCGCACAGATCGTCGGGACGTTCCTGTTGTTCCTGGCGTTTCCGAGGCTGCTGCGACCGAAGGACCTCGTCCTGCTGGGGCTGGGCCTCGCGTCGGTGGTGATCGCGGCGGTCGCGACGGCCCTCCAGTACGACTGGACGGCGTCACCCTTCCACGCCGGCTACTTCCTGCTGGCGGTGATCTACCTGACGGGGATCTATCGCGCGTGCCGCGAGCGGTCGGCCGGCCCGGCATTCGCCGAGGGGGTGCGCCGGGCGATCCCGCTCAGCCTCGTCGTGCTCCTGGTCGCCTACGTCCTCGAGGTCGCCCGGGGTGTCACCTTCCCGACGCTCGGGTTCGACGACAAGTCGCACGGCTCGGTGGCCGCGTGCTTCCTCGCCTTCGCGGCGCTGCGCTTCGGTCGCGGCCCGCACCGGATCGTCGTCGCGCTCGCGCTGTTCGGCATCGCCCTGATCACGCCGTCCCGCCTTCCCTACACGTTCGCGCCCTTCCTCCTCGTCGCGCTCGTCCTCACCTACCGGCAGGTGCGGGGGGACGCGCGCGCGGCCTGGCAGGTCTACCTCTCCCACCTCGTCCTCGCCGTCGCGTTCGCCGCCCCCGTCGCCGTCGGCCTCCTGGCCGGCGACCGGTTCAGCGCCGGGCTGACGCGCGTGCTCGCCGACGACGGCGCGGCGGCGGCCTCCACGGAGAGCCACCTGGACCTGCTCCTGGCCGGCGCCCAGCTCAAGATGGAGAACCTCTGGAACGTCCTGTTCGGGATCACGCCCGGCGGGTTCGCGGGCACCCTGGACAACAGCGACGTCGACCTGCGTCTCTATCGGCTGCCCTTCGCCGCGATCGCCGAGGGCACCGCGCCGATGCACTCCAGCCTCGGGTCGATCCTGGTCGAGTTCCCGCTGTGGGTGGCCGCCGGGTTCGTGATCCTCGCGGTCCACGCGTTCGTCCGCCTGCTGCGCCGGGGTGAGCTGATGTTCGCCTGCTTCTTCGTGGCGCTGATGGCCGCGACGACGTTCTACTCCAGCCACAACGAGCTCTTCTTCGTGATGTGCCTCGCCACGGTGCTGATGCTGGCCTACTCCCCCGAGCGCGATCTGCGCTTCCAGGCCAGCCCCGCCGGGTAGCCGGCCATCTTCGCCAGGTCGCCCGTCACCACCACGGCCGGGACCGCCGCCAGGAAGCGGAGCGTGGCGAGCGCCCCCGGCGGCCGCCGCCGCCAGGCGCGGCGGAAGAACTTGGCGCAGTAGCCGAGGAAGCCGAGCGCGAGCAGCGGCCGGAGCACCGCCGGGAACGGAGCGAACATGCCGGCCGCCCCGATCGCGTACGCCCCGTAGCGCAGCGCGTGCCGCCGGGGCCAGAGGCCCGACTTCCCGTCGCCGCGCGCGTACCGGTAGTACTGCTTCGCGTACGCACGCCAGGTGTCCCGCGCCGCCCAGCGGGCGACCGCCTCGGGTGCGAAGGCGAACCGGAGCCCGGCCCGCTTCATGGCCAGGTCGAAGACCAGGTCCTCGCAGTAGTCGAGCCACTCCGGGTAGCCTCCGGCCGCTCGCCACGCGTCCCGGGTGACGAGCAGCGAGCGACTCGACGGGAGGAAGGTCTCCGCGTCGACCTCGTCGCGCAGCGGCATGAGCACGCTTGCGAACAGCCGCTCGTTCCACGACGTCCACATCGGCTCGAAGAACCCGGCGACGACGTCGACGTCGTCCCGCTTCGCCGCGACCAGCGCGTCGAGCCACCCCGCGTCGAGGCAGGTACCCGCGTCGGTCACGGCGATGAGCTCGTGCTGGGCCCGTCCGACGGCGAGGTTCCGGCCCTCGGAGATGTTGGCGCCGGCCGCCTCGATCACCGTCAGCTTCACGGCGGCCGTCGCACCCCAGGTCTCCAGGATCGGGACGGTCGCGTCCGCCGAACCGCCGTCGACGACCACCAGTTCGTCGGGCAGCAGCGTCTGCGCCGACAGCGACTCGAGGAACGCCGGAAGGTCGCGCTCCTCGTCCAGCACCGTCATGACGAGCGACACCTGCGGTGTGGCGCTCCACCTGCGGCGCGCCGCTCCGGTCCGGTCCGTGCCGCCGCTCATGCGCGGACCCCGATCATCGCGCCCGCCGAGTCGATCCGGTGCAGCCGCTCCGCCTGCCGGCCCACCGGAACGAGGCAGTACGGGTGCTTCCGGTAGAAGCGCCAGGCGCCCGCGAGCTCCAGCTTCCACGCGCGCGCCGAGATGCCCCGCCCGGTCTCGCGGGCCCAGCCGTGCTGCCAGCGCACGTCCCCGTCGACCCGCACGCTCCGGCCCTGCTCCCACGCCCGCACCCCCAGGTCGGCGTCCTCGTAGTACACGAAGAACCCGTCGTCCCAGCCCGCGAGCGCCTCGAACACGCGCCGCGTGATCGCGAGCGCGGCTCCCATCGCCCAGACGACGGCGACCAGTTCGCCGGGCCGGGCGAAGCGCTGGTACCGCTCGTCCGGGAGGCGGAAGAGGTGCCTGAGCTTCCTCGTGAGGAACGGGGTGCCGCGGCCGTTCTCCTGCGGTGTCCCGTTGGCGTTGATCAGCTGTGGCGCGATGATGCCGCCGTGGCGGCGGGCGCCGTCGGCGAGCGCGGCGATCCCGTCCTCGGTGACGGTGACGTCCGGGTTGCAGAAGACCAGCACCTCGGTGTCGACGGCCCGGGCGCCGACGTTGTTGGCCGCCGAGAACCCCTGGTTGGACGGCAGTTCCAGGACGCGAGCGCCCAGTTCCCGGGCGACGTGCGCGGAGCCGTCGGACGACGCGTTGTCGACGACGATCCACGGATATCGGCCGAAGGGTCGCTCTCGCCAGAACTCCGTCAGCGTCCGGGCGCTGTTGTAGGTCACGGTGATCAGGGCGACATCGCCGTCTGTGCCCACGGGCTCTCCTCTCAGTACGCCCCGCTCGGCATGAAGACCTCCCGTGCCGTGCGCAGGAGGATCCCCACGTCCCCGAGCAGGGACCAGTTCTCGACGTAGTACAGGTCCAGCCGCACGCTCTGGTCGACGGGCAGGTCGTTGCGCCCGCTCACCTGCCACAGGCCGGTCAGCCCGGGTTTGACGTACAGGCGGCGCTTCCACATGGCGTCGTACTGCCGTACCTCGTCCGCCACCTGCGGGCGGGGGCCGACGAGGCTCATCTCGCCCTTGAGGACGTTGACGAGCTGCGGGAACTCGTCGATCGAGTACTTGCGCAGGAAGCGTCCCACCCGCGTCACGCGGGGGTCGTTCCTCGGCTTGTAGAAGATGCCCGCCTCGGCGCCGAGCGCCTCGGTCAGTCGTACCTCGGAGCCGAGGCGCATGGATCGCAGCTTGTACATCGTGAACGGCTCGCCGTTCAGCCCGATGCGCTGCTGGCGGAAGAGCGCGGGCCCGCGCGAGGTCAGGCGCACGAGCAGGGCGCAGACAACGAGGGGCAGGAGCGTCACCGCCAGGATGACGGCCGCGCCGACGACGTCGAACGCCCGCTTGGCGCCGTGCTGCAGTCCCGTGTAGCCGGGGTGGGTGACCTGGACCATCGGCGCGCCGTCGACCGGCGTGATGACGAGACGCGGGGCGGCGACGTCGGCCAGGCCGGGTACCACGACGAGTTTCGCGCCCGTGGGCTCCAGGTCCCAGGCGAGCTGCTTCAGGGCGGCGGGGGTGGCGTCCTCGTGCGCCGTCACCGCCACGGCGTCGGCGTCGACCCTCGCCGCGACGTCGGCGGCCTGCTCGACGGTGCCGAGCACCGGCACGCCGTCGACGGGCGACGCCGATCCGACGCCGCCGCGCACGCACACGCCGACTACCTCGAACCCGGCGCCGCTCGCGCGCTCGATGCGCCGCCCCAGGTCGCGGACGGCCTCGCGGGATCCGACCAGCACGGTACGGCGACGGCACTCGCCCTTCAGCCGCCGCTCGTGCAGCCGCCGCTGCAGCAGCCATCGCCCGAGCAGGAGCAGCGCGAGCCCCACCGGGAGGGTCACCGCCACATACGAGCGCGCCAGGTCGAACTTCGCGAGGAAGCAGATCACGGCCACGAGCCCGAACATGCCGAGGGAGCCCCGGGCCACGCGCAGGTACTCCTCGCGGCCGGACCCGATGATCTCGGGCCGCCGGGACCCGGCGAGGCCGAGGGCGAGCACCCAGCCCTCGACGAGCACGACGCTGAGGAGCACGTACAGCCCCCCGCGCGGTTCGAGCAGTTCCACCTCGACGGCCCGGTCGAACCGCAGGAAGTACCCGAGGCCCACGCCGAGGCCGACGGCGATCAGGTCGTAGGTGAGCGCTCGTGTGTTGAGGCCGTCCTGCCAGGTGGCGGCGGCTCCGCGCCGGGGGCGCGGGATGTCGACGCGGAACGCGTGCCGGTTCCCGGTGCGTGCCGGCGGCCCGGAGAACTGCTCTTCTAGGGCCTCGGTCTCGCGGTCCAGGTCGGGGACCGGTACGGCGTTTCTTTCGATCGTCACGATCCACCCCGAGATCATTCGTACGGTCACCGGGCCGCGTGCGGGCAACCCTGAAGAGGGCGGCACACGGCCCGGTGGTTGACGTCAGGTCGACCGGGATCACCGCGGCCGGAGGAGAACGCGTGGGTGCCGGCTTCGTGGATCAGGCCCTGCCGCGGGCCCGGCGGAGCGCGACGAGGGCCGTGACACCGGCCACCAGGAGGCCGCCGGCCACGGCCAGGTACGGGAGCCCGGTCGCCCCCGTCGCGGCGAGGGCCCCGCCGCCCGGCGTCACGTCGCGGCCCGGCGGCATCGGCGCCACCCTCAGGTGCGCCCGGTCGGCGCACTCGGTGCCGTCCTCGTCGGCCAGCATGAGCGTGTAGTCGCCCGGCTGCAGGCTCGGGAGTTCGGGCTCGGCGGGGCCGTCGACGGGGGCGCCCATGGCTGTGCTGTGCACGACCTCGCCGTCGTCGTCGGCCACCATGAGCGTCACGGTCTCGTGGTCGGGCGCCATGGCGAGCCCGGCCGCCGCCATGAGGGTCGCCATGGTGAGTTCGCCGGCCACCATGGGTGTCGCCAGGACGTCCCCGTCGGCCATCGCGGGCGTCGCGACCGTGCCCCCGCCGGCCGCGTCGAACGTCTCCATGGCGTCCTCGTCGCAGGTCACCTGGACGGTGGCGGTCGCGTTCGCCGGGACGACCCCGTTGCTCAGCTCGATGGTGCACGGGTGGTCGGCAGGGCCGTACTCGTCGGCCACGGCGCTCGTCGCGCCGGCGGGCATGGTGAGAGCCGCGAGCGTGAAGGCAGCGGCGATAATGCGTCGAAGCATTGCTCTTTCCCCTGTGATTGCGTTCTGCTGCGTGAAGGTGCTTTAAGGCACCTGACTCTCGGAGCCTTGCCTATTCCAGCCGGCGCCCGATCCACGTCATTCAGCTGCACCCGGGAGGCCATTCGAAATCGTGATATCCGCGGGCCTGGGGCCCGGAGTGACACGAAGAATGATGTCTCCGGATTGATGCTTCCCGGTGATCATGGCATAGGTGACAGACGCTGTCTCGCCGGGCGAAATCTCAATGTCTCGCGACGCCACCGAGAATTCGCCCTGCTTCTTTGGGGTAAGTCCTGTTTCCCGATCATTCGAACGCGCACCGGATATCCATCCGCCCGCGGGCGCGTACACGAGGGAACGCAGCCGGATCTCTCCCGGGTTCTCCTCGTCGTACCCGACGAAGTACTCCGGCATCGCGGCGACCTGGTCCGCCGGAACGGTCGACGTGTACGTCACGGTCACGGCCAGCTCGCGCGAGCCGTCCGCGCGCTCCGCGACCACCGCCGCGTCGACCTTGGTGTCGAGGTGGTAGGCGATCTTGGCCATGTTGATCCCCTGGGTGAACACGCCCACCACCGGGGAGCCGTCGCGGACCCCGGTCAGGGAGCCGTCGACCACCGTGCCGGCCAGCCGCCGGTTCACGGCGTCGTCGCTCGACCACACCAGCAACCGACCCTGGCGTGCGACGTCGGCGAGCGCCGCCACCATGCCCTCCGCGGTCTCGCCGCTCGGGGCCAGGATCCGGTCGAACGCCTGCCTGGCGATGCGCGCGAAGATCAGGTCCTGTGCGCGTGGGTCCTCGTGCTCGAAGTACACGTCGTGGAGCAGGTAGTCCGTGAGTTCGTCCGGGGCGATCCGCACGCCCTCGGACACGTCGACCGGCCCGCTGCCGCGCAGCAGCGCCGCCAGCGCCACCGGGTCCGTCGTCAGGACGCCGTCGACCCGCTGTCCGGTCTCGCGCATCCACATCTGGCGCGCCAGTTCGGCCGTGCGCGGGAAGTCCGGCGTCATGGTCACGTTCTGCATCCAGCGCCCGACCTCGCCACGGGTGCCCAGCACCGACTGCTCGTCCGGGGTCAGCGGGAGCACGGGCTCGTCGTACGGACCGAGCATGCCGCCCGGCAGCTGGTCCACGAGGGTGACCTCGCCGTCGACGGCGCGCAGCAGGAGCACGGTGCCCGCGATGCCGCCGAGGGCGCGGGGTTCGGCCGGGTTCTGCACGAGGAGGAGGTAGTCCCGTGGTCCGTCCGCCCCGAGCAGCGGTGGGAGCACGTCCGCCGCCCGCGCGGCCGTCGCCGTCGTCGTCCGCAGGCCGTCGAGCTCGTCGCGGAGGCCGTCGACGGCGGCGCCGACCTGCGGCAGCATCACCCCGTCCAGCCTCTCGACGCGCTCGGTGGCGAGGCCCACGGACCGGTCGGCGCGGACGAGGTAGGGCGCCACGCGGCGCAGCGGTTCCAGGTCGACCCGTCCGTTCTCGGGGACGAAGGTCCCCGGGTCGGTGAGCTCCGCGCTCCGCGCGAGATCTGGCAGTGCGCTGCGCGCGAGTTCGTCGATCACCTCGGACATGGTCGCGACCGCCTCGACCGTGGGGCCGGCCCCCGGCAGTTCGCGGGCCACGGACCAGTGCGGCCCGCGCGTGGCGTCGTGGGCCCGCCTCGCGTCCTCCTGGAGGTCGGCGATCTGCCGGTCGAGCTCGTCGGTCCGCCCGGACAGGGCGTCCTCCCGCAGCGCGGCAATGTCGGCGGCGGCGCCGGCCAGCGCGGCCCGCGCCCGCAGGGCGTCGACGGCCACCCAGGCGACCATCAGGGTGAGAAGGAACAGTGCGACGGCGACCGCCAGGAGGGCGACGCGCAGTGCCCGACGACGTCGCGCGTTCCAGAAGGGGACCTGCCCATGCGGTGGCCGCACCCCACTACCGGTGCCACCGGCCGATGCCGGCAGGTGCTCCGCTCCGGTCCGGCGTCCCGGCTCCACGACGAGCCGCGGCGCGCCCGCCCATTTCTCGCCCCACCCCGGATGTGTCACAGGCCCCCTGCCCGGAATCTGAATTCTCGATCCGACATTCCGCACGTCTGCCACATCAGACCTTCAAGGCTGATATCTCCTGCCGAATATGCCGCCGCCCGATACGTTACCGGCGGTCTCACGACCGGTCCTGGGCAAGCGTGATAGCGGTATCGCGCGACCTGTATGGTCGGCGCCATGCCGTACAACGTGCTCACGGTCTGCACCGGGAACATCTGCCGATCGCCCGCCGCCGAGGCATTGCTGACAAGCCGGCTCGACAATTCCGTTCATGTGGCGAGCGCGGGAACCAGCGCCCTGGTCGGCCGCCCCGTTCCGGAACGAATGGCCGAGCTCGTCGCCGCCGCCGGCGGCGACGTCACCCGCTTCGCCGCCCGGCAGGCGACCCCCGCGATGATCCAGGAGGCGGACCTGATCCTCGCCCTCACCGTGCGGCACCGCGCCTGGGTGGTGGACCAGGTTCCCGCCGCAGTACGCCGCACCCTCACGCTCCGCGAGCTCGGCCGCCTCGTGAGCACCGTCCCGCCCGGGGACTTCGACCCGTCGTCCCTGCCCGACGACGCCGCCCGGCTCGCCGCGCTCGTCCCCCTCGCTCTCGGACAGCGCCGCCGGCACGCCGGAGAGCCGCACGACGACGACGTCGTCGACCCCTACGGGCGCTCGGGAGCCGCCTACCATGCCTCGTTCGACCAGATCACGGGCGGTCTGGCACCACTCCTCCGCGCGATCGCCCCACGCCCCCTCTGGCCACCGCGCTGACAGGACGACGACCCCACCCGGGCGGATGTGGTCGGCCGGATGTCGGATGGTCGGCCGCCCGAGGCCGCCCGAGGCCGCCCGAGGCCGCCCGAGGCCGCCCGGGGCCGCCCGGGGCCGCCCGGGGAACCGACCACACGACATCCGGCCGGCCGCACAGGCTCCCTAGACTGGATCCGTGCCCACCATCGTTGAGCTCCTGGCGCATCCGGAACGACGCCGCCCCAGCCCGCCGGCCCCGCGCGCGAACCTCGCCCGCGCCCTCCTCGCCGGCATGGCGATCTGGGCCGTCGCGCTCGTCGTCTCGCTCGTGATGGTCCTGGCGGGCACCGGGAACTGGTCCGCCGTCGCCATCTGCGGCACCGGGCTCGCCCTGGGCGCGCCGGGCATCCTCTGGGCCCGCCGGCAGAAGAGCTGAGCGGTCATCCGAGAAGGTCTCTCCCGGCCGGCGCCGACGTCCGTCACGTCCCGGTCCGACGCCACCGGTTCCGGGCCGCCGGACAAGGTTGCGAAGACCGGGGACGCGAACCGCCGGCGCCGGAGAGCACTGTCAGTCCTCGGCGGCGACGGCCTCGATCGCGCCGTCGTCCACGAGCGGGGCCTGGTCCGGCCAGTCGCTCGCGCGGGACTCGACGTCGGTCTCCGAGTGCGCGCCGCAGCCGTGGTCGAGCGAGACGACCTTGCCGTCGTCGGGCGACCACTCGTTCGCGCAGACCCCGAAGAGCTGGCCCATGGGCCCGGCGAGCGGGATGAGGAAGCCGCAGCTCAGGCACTCGGACGCGGAGGCCACCGCGCCGGGCGACGTCGGCCCCTGCGAGCCGCGGTACCACCGCTCGGCCGCCGCGTCGCGCCCCTCGGGCGACAGGACGCGTGCGCGGGCGAGCGCGAGCTCGTCGATCGCCACCTCGTCGACGTCGGGATCACCGGTCGGCGTGTAGCCGGGCTCCAGGCGCGGGTCGTCGGCGCGGAACGGCAGGACGTCGCCCGAGCCGATGTCTCCGGGGCGCAGCCGTTCGGCCCACGGGACCCACGCCGGCGCGAGAATCGCCTCGTCGCCGGGCAGGAGCTCCACCTCGGAGACCGTCGCCGTACGGCTGCGGGGGATGCGGGCCACCGTCACGGTCCAGTGCCAGCCGCGGTAGCCCCTCATCGTCGCCGCGAAGCGGTGCGACACCACGCGGTCGGCCTCCAGGGAGGTGCCGAGGTGCTCGCCGACGTCGGACGGGTCCTCCGCGACCTCCTGGGCCGCGGCGCGCGCCAGTTCGACGGCATCGTTCAGTACGGTGTCGCGGCTGGTCCTGGTGGTCCGGCGGGCGGTAGCGCGCCGGGCGGGTGCTGTCGTCGTCACAGTGAGCCTCACGGGTGGTCGGTCAGGCTGCGAAGTCGTCCGCGACCTTGCGCAGCATCTTCGCGATCTTCTCCGAGTTGGCGGGATAGCGCCCCCTGCGCAGACTCTCCGCCGCGGCATCGAGCACCTTGTGCAGGTCCTCGACGATCACGGCCATGTCGTCCGGCGACGTGCGCTTGTTCTTGGCGACCGACGGCACCGCGGCGTCCAGGACGCGGACGGCCAGCGCCTGCGGGCCCTTGCGCCCGTCCGCGACGCCGAACTCGACCTTCGCTCCGGGCTTGGGCACCACGCCGTCGGGCAGCGCAGAGGCATGGAGGAACACCTCACCGCCGTCGTCGCTCCCGATGAAACCGAAGCCACGATCGGCGTCGAACCACTTGACCTTGCCGGTGGGCACCTGAACCTTCTCCTGCTACGCGGCGAGCCGGCTCGCCGTGATGGACTGGGGCGGCCGCAGCTCGTCCTACGCACGCGTAGGGAACTGCTGACCAGAGAACAAGGTTACCGGTCCGGCGCGAGGTACGTCGCATCCATTCGGCGCATCCTTCCCGGAACCGCGGGGCCGAGCCCCTTGGACCGGGCCGGACCCCTCGGATCCCGCCTGAAGGAACCCCAAGGTACGGCACGTAGCATTGGCAGGATGGCCTCATCGCTTCCCGAGGCGCCCGCATCGGCCACCCGGCGTTTCGCCGAGGGTCTCCGGCAGCGCTCGGACACCGCGCTCGTCGCGCTCCTGCGCGCACGCGGTGACCTGGCCGTCCCGTCCCCCGCCACGCTCCGGTCCCTGGCGGCCCGCGCGTCCAGCCACACCTCGCTGGAACGCGCCCTGGCCCGCGTGGACGCTCTGGTGCTGCAGGCTGTCGAGGCGGTCACGGCGCTGGGCGGGATCCCGCGCGACGAACTGGCGCGCGCCCTCGGCGCCGACGCGCCGGAATCGCCCGCCGGGGCGGGCGGGACGGGCGGGACGGGCGGGACGGACACCGCCCCACCCGGCGACAGGACGCCGTCGGTCGACGCCCGGCAGCAGCTCCACGAGGCCGTCGACATCGCGGTGACCGCCGCCCTGCTCTGGGACGACGACGGCGTCCTGCGGCCCTCCCCCGGGCTGGACGAGATCTTCGGGCACTACCCCGCCGGGCTCGGCCCGGCGGCCCGCGGCCCGGTGATCGATCCCGGCCGGTCCCTGGCCGAGCGGATCTGCACGACCTCGCCGGACCAGCGCGCGGTCCTGGACGCGCTCGTGTGGGGTCCGCCCGCGGGGCGCCTCCCGCCCGCGGGCACCCGGCAGCGCGAGGCCGTCGACGCCCTGGTGGCCGATGGCCTGCTGGCCCGCGCCGACGCCCAGCACGTGCTCCTGACCAGGGAGGTGGGCCTCGCGCTCCGCGACGGGCGCACGCACCGCGCGCCCGCGCTGCGCCCCGAGCCCACCGGGAGATCCGTCCCCGCGGAGACCGTCGCCGCCGAGTCCGCGAGCGCCGCGCTGGAGCTCGTCCGGCGCGTGACGGTGCTGCTGTCCGCCTGGTCCGACGATCCGCCTCGGGTGCTGCGGTCGGGCGGCCTGGGTGTGCGCGACCTGCGCCGGCTCGCGATGCGGCTGGAGTGCGACGAGGAGGCGGCGTCGTTCGTCGCGGAGATCGCGGGCGAGGCGGGGCTGATCCGGGACGACGGCGAGGTCGAGCCGTCGTTCGTGCCGCTGGACGCGGTGTGGTCCGAGCTGGACGACGCCGAGCGCTGGGCCGTGCTCGCGCGCGCGTGGGTCTCGTCGCAGCGCACCCCGTGGCGGGCCGGGACGCGGGACGAGACCGGGGCGTTGCGGTCCGTGCTCTCGCCCGGCCTGGAGCGTGGGTGGGCGCCGCGGTTGCGGGCCGCGGTGCTGCGGGTCCTCGCCGCGCGCGAGAATGCGCTGTCGCCCGACGACGTCGTCGCCGTGCTGACCTGGGAGGCGCCCCGCAACGCTCCGCCGGAACGCGCGGTGCGCGGGCTGCTGTCGGAGGCGTCGTGGCTGGGGCTGACGGGTGCCGGCGCGATGTCCCCTCCGGGGCGGGCCCTGCTGGCCGTTGCGCCCGCCGTCGTTCCCGCCGACGCGGCGGCCGGGGGCGTCCCGCCCGGGCGGGACGGCCCTGGCGGTCCGCGAGGCTCCCGGCCGGTGGGCGCGTCCCGGCCGGCGGGCGGGAGCGATCCGCTTGTCGCGGCATTGCGCGGGGTGCTTCCCGCGGAGGTCGACGAGATGTTGCTGCAGGGGGACCTCACCGGCGTCGTGCCGGGACGGCCGTCGCGGGAACTGGCGAGCCTGGTCGAGATCGCGGCGGACACGGAGTCGCGCGGGGCGGCCACGACGGTGCGGTTCTCGGCGGCGTCGGTCACCCGCGCGCTGGACCGGGGGCGTTCGGCGGACGACCTGCTCGCGGCGCTCGCCCGGCACTCGCCGGTTCCGGTGCCGCAGCCCCTGGAGTACCTGGTGCGCGACACCGCCCGGCGGCACGGGGCGGTGCGGGTGGGCGTGGCGTCGTCGTACCTGCGCGCGGCGGACGAGGTGACGCTCGCGGGGCTGGAGCGTGACCCCGCGCTCGCGCATCTGGGGCTCGTCCGGCTCGCGCCGACGGTCCTGGTGGCGTCGGTGCCGCCGGCGCTGCTGCACGAGACGCTGCGTGAGCGGGGCGTGGTCTCCGCGCTGGAGGGGCCGGACGGCCGGGTGCTCGACGTGCGGCACCGCCGCGCCGGGGACCCGCGCGGCGCGCGCCCGCCCGCCTCGTGGTCGGCCCGCACGGCCCCCCACGCGGCGCGGGGCGGTGTTGTCGCGGCGGGCCCGCCGGTGCGTTCCGAGCCCGACCTGCCCGCGCTCGTCGCGGGGCTTCGCGTGGACGACGCCGACGGGCGGGCGCCCGGGCCGGGCACCCCGGGCTCCGGGGACGCCACGCACGCGACCTCGCCGCGTCCGCCGTCGGGCACCGACACGCCCGCGGGAACACAACCGCACGCGGACGGGTTGGCTCTGCTGCGCGAGGCGGTCCGGGACGGGCTGCTGGTGCGGGTCGACGTGGTCGGCGCGGCCGGGAAGCTCGAGCGGCGCACGTTGCGCCCGCTGCGCCTCGAAGGCGGCCGGCTGCGTGCCGTCGATCCGGCCCGCGACGCCGAGATCACGGTGGCGGTGCATCGTGTCGCCCGTGTCTCGGCCGCCGACGACGAGCTGTAGATGCGTCCCTTGTCGGATGATCGGTCCGATGTCGGATGATCGGTCGCTCGGGGGACCGATCATCCGACAACCGGCCGACCACGACGGAACGAGAGAGAGAACCCCATGGCCGACGGCCCGCTCATCGTCCAGAGCGACAAGACGCTGCTGCTGGAGGTGGACCACCCGAAGGCGGCGGACGCGCGCCGGGCGATCGCGCCGTTCGCCGAGCTGGAGCGCGCTCCGGAGCACATCCACACCTACCGGCTGACGCCGCTGGGGCTGTGGAACGCGCGCGCGGCCGGGCACGACGCCGAGCAGGTGGTCGACACGCTCCTCGAGTTCTCCCGCTACCCGGTGCCGCACGCGCTGCTGGTCGACGTCGCGGAGATCATGGCCCGGTACGGCCGCCTCCAGCTCCAGAAGCACCCGACGCACGGCCTGGTCCTGGCCGCCACCGACAAGGCGGTGCTCACGGAGGTGCTGCGCAGCAAGCGGACGGCGGGGCTGGTCGGGGAGCGGATCGACGAGGCGAGCGTGGTGGTGCACCCCTCCCAGCGCGGCCATCTCAAACAGGTGCTGGTCAAGCTCGGCTGGCCGGCCGAGGACCTCGCGGGATATGTCGACGGCGAGGCGCACCCGATCGCGCTGACGCCGGTCACCACGCCGCGGGCGCCGGGCGAGGAACCGCGGGAGTGGGCGCCGCGGCCGTACCAGTCGCAGGCGGTGGAGGGGTTCTGGCACGGCGGGTCGGGCGTGGTGGTGCTGCCGTGCGGCGCGGGCAAGACGATCGTCGGGGCCGGCGCGATGGCGAGGGCCGGGACGACGACGCTCATCCTGGTGACCAACACGGTCAGCGCCCGGCAGTGGCGCGACGAGCTGGTGCGGCGCACGACGCTGACCGAGGACGAGATCGGCGAGTACTCGGGCGCGAAGAAGGAGATCAAGCCGGTCACCATCGCCACCTACCAGGTGCTCACCACGAAGCGGAAGGGCGTGTACACGCATCTCGAGCTGCTGGACGCCCGCGACTGGGGCCTCGTGCTCTACGACGAGGTGCACCTGCTCCCGGCGCCGATCTTCCGCATGACGGCGGACCTTCAGGCACGGCGCCGGCTGGGCCTCACCGCCACGCTGGTCCGGGAGGACGGCAGGGAGGACGAGGTGTTCAGCCTGATCGGACCCAAGCGGTTCGACGCGCCGTGGAAGGACATCGAGGCGCAGGGCTACATCGCACCGGCGGACTGCGTGGAGGTGCGGCTGACGCTGCCGGAGTCGGAGCGCATGACGTACGCGACGGCCGAGCCCGAGGACAAGTACCGGCTGGCCGCGTCGGTGCCCGGGAAGAACCACGTGGTGGAGGCCCTGGTCGCGCGGCACCCGGACGACCAGGTGCTCGTGATCGGGCAGTACGTGGACCAGTTGCAGGAGCTGGCCGCGCACCTGGGCGCGCCGCTCATCACGGGGGCGACGACGGTCCGGGAGCGGCAGAAGCTGTTCGGCGCCTTCCGGAGCGGCGAGATCTCGCGGCTGGTGGTGTCGAAGGTCGCGAACTTCTCGGTGGACCTGCCGGAGGCGTCGGTGGCGATCCAGGTGTCGGGGGCGTTCGGGTCCCGGCAGGAGGAGGCGCAGCGGCTGGGCCGGATCATGCGCCCCAAGGAGGACGGTCGTACCGCGCACTTCTACGCGGTGGTCGCCCGCGACACGGTGGACCAGGACTTCGCCGCGCACCGGCAGCGTTTCCTGGCCGAGCAGGGCTACGCGTACCGCATCGTGGACGCGGAGGACCTGCTGGCGGCGTGACCGGGTGATTGTAGTGGACACCACTCACATATCACCCTTTCTGATTTGCGGGCCACCCGGCCGCGGGCGACCATCATTGTCGTGACCCAGACCCTCGCCCCTCCCGATCATCCGGCCCCGGATGCGCGCGCCGGGACGACGTCCTCCCGGCGCACCGTCCTCGCGGGCGTCATCGCCGGCGGTGTCCTCATCGGGCTGTTCAGCGCGGCGTTCGCCATCGGCGGTGCGTCGCTGACCGACCACGCCGAGGCCGGCGTCGTGGGCGCCGACCAGGACCAGCCCTCCGAGCCGACCCCCACCGGCACGGCCCTCCTGTCCGCCAAGGCCCAGGCCGCCACGATGCAGGACATCCTGCCGTCAGCCATGCCGATAGTCGTCGACATGCCCGTCACGGACGAGGCGGGAGTGCTCTCCACCGCGGAGTACGAGCGCGTGGCCGAGGCGGTCGCCGCCGTCGAGGCGCAGACGTCGCTGCGGCTCTTCGTGGTGTACCTCGAGACGTTCGACGGCATCCCCCCGGAGGACTGGGCCGACGCGACGGCCACGAAGTCGGGCCTCACACCGGAGGAACTGCTGCTCGCCATCGCGACGGCGGACCACATCCAGGGCCTGTCGGTGGACGTCAACGGGCCGGTGTCGAGCCGGGACCACGCGTCGATCATCGCCGCCTCCCAGCGCGCCGTGGCCGACGGCGACTGGGCCGGCGCCGCGACCGAGGCCGCGGACGCCGCGCTCGAGACGCAGGACTCCGGCGGGTCGCCCTGGTGGACGGTCCTCGCGCTGCTGGGCGTCGTCGCGCTCGGTGCCGCGCTCGCCGCCGGCTGGTGGTACCTGCGCCACCGGCGGCCGGGGGGCGAGCCGGCCCTGTCCGCCGACCCGGAGTCGCAGGACGACCAGGACGGCTGGGACGGCTGGGACGCTCCGGAGGAGCGGGGAACGCCCGTCGCCGTCGGCGGCTCGATCGGGCTGGGCGGAGCGGGCGCGAGGAACGCGCTGGAGACCGGCGATGCGGCGCTGGAGGCCGGCGGTGCGGCGGCCGCGGTTCCCGCCGCGTCCGCGCACGCGTTCGCGACCGCCGCGCCGGCCGCTCCCGCCTGGCCCGCCGCCGGTCCGGCTGTGGCCGCTCCGGCGGTGGCGGGTCCGGGGGTCGGTGGTGGTCCGGGCATCGGTAGTCCGGAGGTCGCGCGTCCTGGCGCTGCCGGCGAACCGGGTGCTGCACGTCCGGGCGCAGCCGGTCCGGGCGTTGGCGATCCGCGCGTTGCCGGTCCAGGCACAGCCCGTCCCGCCGCAGGTGATCCTGCCGCAGGCGATCCCGCTGCGGGCGATCGGGCCGCAGGGGCTCCGGCCGCGGCTTCCTCCGCAGTACCGGCCGCCGCGGGCGCGCCGTCGGACCTGGAGGGCGACAGCCCGGCCGAGGGCAGCCTCGCCGACCCCTCCCGCCCGGGCCACGAGCCGGCCGACCGTTCCCGTACGGACCGCGACGTCCCCGACGACAGCCTGTCCGACGACGAGCTCGCCGCCCGGGTCGACGAGGTGCTCGTCACGCTCGACGACGCGCTGCGCACCTCGGCGCAGGAGCTGGAGCTGGCACGAGGGCAGTCGCACGGCGGAGGCATCCACGACCTCGAGGTCGTCCTCGCCGACGCCGCCGAGCGGGCGCAGGAGGCCTTCGCCCTGCGCGTCGAGCTCCTGTCGGCCGACGAGGCGTCCTCGCGCGACCTCGCGCACCGGGTGCTGGTCGGCTGCGCCGAGGCGTCGGCGCTGCTCGACTCGGGTACGGCACCGCTCGAGGACCTCCGCCGGCTGAAGCCCCGCGCGAACCGGCTCCTCGACGAGACCTGGCAGCGGGCCGGTGAGCTCGACCGGCGGATCGAGCGGGCCCGGGAGGAGCTGTCGGCCCTCTCCGACGAGTTCCCGGCGGACGCCGTGAAGCCGGTGGCCGACAACGCCGAGCTGGCCGACGACCTCGTCGACGACGCGCGGCGGGCGATCGACACGGGCCGTGCCGCGAGCGCGAAGCGGGACCGGGCCTTCGCCGCGGCGGCCGCCCGCAGTGCGCAGAACGCGCTGGGCCAGGCCGAGCGGCTGCTCCGGGAAGCGGAGTCGGCGCGCGCCGACCTGACCGACGCCCTCCCGCGGCTCGACAAGGCGGTCGCGTCGCTCACCCAGGACGTCGCCGACACCGAGCGGATCGCGGGCGGCGACCCGCAGGCCGCGATGGCCCGGACCACGGCCCGGGCCGCGCTCAAGCAGGTGGAGGTCACCCGCGACACGGCCGACCCGTTCGCCCTGCTGGCCCGTATCGCCGCGGCCGAGGCCGCCCTGGACCGCGCGCTGGCGCGGCACCGGGACACCTCGGAGATCGACGCCCGCGCGGCGGCGCTGGTCCGCGACACGCTGAGCCGGCTCGAGGTGCGGCTCCGCCAGGTCGACACGCTGATCACCACCCGTCGGGGCGCCGTCGGACCCGATGCGCGCATGCGCCACTCCGAGGCGGTGCGCCTGACGTCCGCGGCACGCAACGCGCGGGCGCGTGCGGACCGCACCGCCGCGCTGGATCTCGCGCAGCGGGCCGACACGCACGCCTACCAGGCGCTCACGGCCGCCATGCGGGACGCCGCGGCCGGCGACTCGCCCCGGGGCATGCCGCTCGCCGGGATCACCCTCACGCTCGAGGGCCGGCGCGGGCACGGCGCCGGTGCCGGAACCCGGGGCGGCCTGCTGGGCCTGCTCACGCGCTCGCCGCACCACGTGCGGACCGGCGGGATCGGCGGAGGCTTCGGCGGCGGGGGCTTCGGTTCCGGCAGGGCGGTCTGAGCCGCCGCCGAGCAGTCAGGGCACACGGATGTGTGGTCGGTCCGTTGTCCGTGCGGTCGGTCCCTCGAGGTGCCGACCGCACGGACAACGGACCGACCGCTCGACAGGCGGCCGACCGCAGCGATCCCAGGTGACGGTTCGGCGGGGCGCTTCCCGCGCGATCAGTTCCGCGCGTTCGTGGGGTGGATCGCCGCGACGAACGCGTCCGCCAGGCTGTCGCCGAACCGGGCCGCTTCGTCGGCGTGCGCCTGGATGTCGGCGATCACGGCCGCGTCGTCGACGTCGTCCGCCTGGGCCGCCCAGCGGGCCGCGAGGTCCGGGCCGGCCTCGGGGTGGAACTGCACGCCGAGCGCCGAGCCCCAGCGGAACGCCTGGTAGGGGTACATGTCGCTGTAGGCCAGCCACGTGGCGCCGTCGGGCAGCTCGACGACGGCGTCGGCGTGCATGCTCACGGCCCGCGTCACGGCGACGGTGTCCGGACCGGCCGCGTGAGCGCCTTCGGCGTCCCCGCTCCCGGAACCCGACGCGAGCGCGGGGCCGGTGACGGGGTCGGCGAGCGCGGCCTCGCGCCAGGCGATGGCGGCTGCTCCCGCCTCACGTCCCGGAGGCGCTGCCACCTGCACTGATCCCCCGCCCGCGACGGCGAGCAGCTGCCCGCCGAGGCAGATGCCGAGCGTCGGCACGCCGGAGCGCGCGGCGCCGGCGAGGAGGTCGCGGACGGCGGGCAGCCAGGGCGCCTCGTCGTCGGAGTAGGCCGACATCGTCCCGCCGAGCACGACGAGCGCGTCGCCGACGTCGTCCACCGCGGGGATCGCCTCGCCGGCGAACGCGAGCACGAGGCGCACGCCCGGTCCCAGGCGCGCGGCGAAGCGGTCCATGGGGACGTCATGGTCGTTCTGGATCACCGTGATCCGCGGCGCGACGGCCAGGGCCACGGGGCTGTCGGAAAACTCGGAGTCAAGCACGGTCGCTCAACGTACATCCACGACTACGCTGGGGTCCATGTCCGCTCCGTCAGCGCAGGCTCTGCCGCGTCGCACCTACCTCATCGTCGACGGCGAGAACATCGACGCGACCCTCGGGATGAACGTCCTGAACCGCAGGCCTGCCCCGGACGAGCGACCGCGCTGGGACCGCATCTCGGCGTTCGCGCAGAAGGTCTGGTCGCAGGACGTCGTGGCGCTGTTCTTCCTGAACGCCACGTCGGGCCAGATGCCGATGCCGTTCGTCCAGGCCCTGCTCGCCATGGGATACCGGCCGATCCCCCTGGCCGCCCAGGGCTCGGAGAAGGTGGTCGACGTCGGTATCCAGCGGACGCTGGAGGCCCTGCGCGAACGCCCCGGCGACGTGCTGCTGGCCAGCCACGACGGCGACTTCCTGCCGCAGATCGAGGATCTCCTCGACGACGAGGACCGTCGCGTCGGCCTGCTGGGTTTCCGGGAGTTCGTCAACGCGCGCCTCGCCGAGCTCGAGGGCCACGGCCTGCACATGTACGACCTCGAGGGCGATGCCGACGCGTTCACCACGCTCCTGCCACGCGTGCGGATCATCCCGATCGAGGAGTTCGACCCGGTCAAGTACCTGTAATTCCCGGGCAAGTACTGTCACTCCCGGGCCGCCGGGTTCCGTCGTCCTCGGCTCGCACCTCGCCTGCGGGCTCCATCGCTACGCTTCCGGCGGCCAGGGTCGGCGACCCGTGGCCGGGGATCGGCGGCCTCGGGCCCCGCGCCTGTGGCCGGTTCCGTCAGTCACGTCAGTTGCTGTCGGCCTCCAGGGCGGCCTGCTTCTTGCGCAGCCGGTGCAGCTCCGCGTCGAGGTTCTGCCGCGCCGCCTCCTCCCAGGCCGCGCCCATCGGCGAGCAGAACAACGACTCACGCGCCAGGAGCTTGGACACGATCTTGATCCGAGCGGCCAGGTAGTGGCGCAGCGGGATGTGCTCGTACTCGGCACGCACCCGCGCCGTGTACTCCTTGTAGCGCTGCGGCTCGGCCGCGAGCATCGCCAGGTCGGCGTCGTTGAGGACGCACGCGTCGACGTCCGTCACGTCCGGGGCATGCCGCAGCAGCCCGTTGACCAGGTTCGCGACACGATCGGCGAACTTGGCGGGGACGCCCAGCCCGGTCAGCTCGGCGCGCGCCAGTTCCGCACTGGCCGACGTCTGCTCCCCGCCCTTGGAGGCGTACGCCGTCTTGGAGGCGGCGTCGAACACGGCGCCGTGGTACCAGGCGGCCAGCCGGACGACGTCGGGCGAGTGCGTCTCCTCGGCGAGCTCGTCCACCCGGTGCAGGACCGCCCCCAGGTGCCGCAGGTCGTGGAAGTGCCGGTCGGCGCCCGACCAGCGCTCGACCAGGTCCTCCCCGACCCGTTCGATCTCCTCCGTGGGCGCCGTCGCGCCGATCCCGGAAGCGCTCCGGACGAACGAGGAGATGTACCACTCCGGCGCCATGACGCCCATGCGATCAGACCTTCGATTCGGGTACGTGTCTCTGGAGGCCAGGTGTGGGGCTGACCACACCCAGCCTATTACCGCGCGCCCCTGTCCGGCGCACGCTCCGCCCCTGCTCGCCGGTATGACGCCGGCTCCGACCGGTCCCGGCGCGACCGGCCGGAGCTGTGATCGGTCCGTCGTCGAGTGATCGGCAGTTCGAACTGCCGATCACTCGACGACGGACCGATCATCCGCCGGGCAGGGTGACGCGAACCGTCAGGCCGCCGCCGGGCGTCGGGGCGACGTCGATGCGGCCGCCGTGGGCCTCCACGATCGCCGAGACGATCGCCAGGCCGAGCCCGGACCCGCCCGACTCCCGGTTGCGCGACGAGTCCGCGCGGTAGAACCGCTCGAACATCCGCTCTGCGTGCTCGTCGGCGACGCCGGGCCCGTGGTCGCGCACCTCGATGACGGCCTGCCCGTCCGGCCCGTGCCCGACGGCGATCTCGGCCGGAGACCCCGCGGGCGTGTGCCGCGCGACGTTCCCGATGAGGTTCGTGAGCACCTGCCGCAGCCGGTCGTCGTCGCCCTCGACCATCACGGGGCCGACGACGGCGGACGTGGCGGGGTCGGCAGGGCCCGCCGGGTCGGCTGGATCGGCAGGACTCGCGGGATCAGAGGGGCCGGCCGTATCGGTCGGGCCGGCCCGGTCAGTCCGGTGAGCCGGGTCACTTCGGTGGGCGCGACTCTGCCCGGCGCCGTCGTCGGAGGCATCGGAGCCGCTGGCGGCGAGTCGGCCGCTTTCACGCGGAACCCCGCCGCCTCCGCCGTCGTCGGCCGCGGGCAGGCCGACCAGGCGGACCTCGCGCGACGGGTCGAGGGCGTGCAGGTCCTGCGCGCTCTCCCGGGCGAGGACGACGACATCGACCGGCGCGCGGGCGATCGGGCGCCCCTCGTCGAGGCGGGCGAGCACGAGCAGGTCGTTCACCAGCATGCCCATGCGCCGGGCGGCGTCCTCGACACGGCCCATCGTGTCGGCGACGCGCTCTCCGTCGGGACCGTCCGGACCGTCGAGCGCACCCATCCGGTAGAGCTCGCCGTACCCGCGGATGGTCGCGAGCGGGGTGCGGAGCTCGTGCGACGCGTCGGAGACGAACTGCCGCATGCGGGCCTCGGACGCCTCACGCGCGGAGAAGGCGGTCTCGATCTGCGCCAGCATCGTGTTCAGCGACTCGGCCAACGACCCGACCTCGGTGGACGGAGGCGGGCTCGGCACCCGCTGGGACAGGTCGCCGGCGGCGATGGAGGCAGCGGCGGTCTCGATCTCCCGCAGCTGGCGCAGGGAGCGTTCGATCATGATCCAGGCGAGAGCGAACCCGAGAAGCACGATCCCGAGACCGGCGAGGACCAGGATGCGGGAGAGGAGTTCTAGCGCAGCGTCGACCCTGGCGAGGGGGAGCGCCACGAACGCGCTCTGGACCGCGCTGCTGTCCGTCGTGTCCGCGTTCACCAGCGGGTAGACACGCCATCTCGTCGCGGCTTCCGAGCCCTTGATCGCACGGACCGTGAACGGCTCCCCCTTGCGCTCCACCGTCTCGTCATACGTGAGATCTGGTATGTCTGGGATGCCATAGATCTCCACCGCGCGCTCGTCGCGCGGGGTTCGCAAGCTGCCGTCCGCCCACCGGTACTCGATGTAATAGTCACTCGGCAGGGTCGTCGCGGTTCCATAGTTCAGGACGTCCTTGGCAAGGGTCGGCCCCTGCCGTTCCAGTTGTGCGTCCACCTGGCCGACCAGATACTCGCCGACGATCCCGCGCGCCAGGAAGCCCGTGATGATCAGGCCGGCGGCCAGCAGAAAGGCCGTGATCGCCACGAGCCGGGCCCGCAGGGGGACGGCGGCGATCCAGCCGCCGAGACCACCGCCGGGCGCCGGCTCGACGTCCTCCGCGCGTGCCGGCCGGCGGCCGGACGCCGCGGAAGACGCCGCCGTGCCGGACGGAGTCGCGCCGGGCAGAGTCGTGCCGGGCGGAGTCTCGGCACCGGCCTCGGTTCCGGTCATCGTCATGTCGGAGGACGCGTCGAAGGTGATGGGCGACCGCTCGGCGGTCGCGGACGCTCTGTCGGTGACGGGCACCTTGCCGGGAGCGGACGCCTTACCGGTCGTGGGCGAGTTGCCGATCGCGGGCACCTCGTCAGTGGCGGACGCCTCGTCGCCCCGCGGGGTCTCGCCGGGTGGCGCCGCGGCGGACCGGCGGGTGTCGTCGGCCATGGGATCAGGCCGCCGGGCGCAACAGGTACCCGACTCCCCGCTTGGTGTGGATGAGCGCAGGGAGCTCGACCGGCCCACCCGCACCGTCCACGGTCAGGTGGTCGATCTTGCGGCGCAGGTAGGAGATGTAGGACTCGACGATGTTCGCGTCGCCACCCCAGTCGTACTGCCAGACGTGGTCGAGGATCTGCGCCTTGGACAGCACCCGGCCCGCGTTGAGCATGAGGTAGCGCAGCAGCTTGAACTCCGTGGGCGACAGGTCGATCTCGATGCCGGCCCGCCGCACCTCGTGCGAGTCCTCGTCCATCTCGAGGTCGCCGACCTTCAGGATCGCCTCGTCCTCGGGGACCGGGGTACCGGTGCGGCGCAGCACTGCCCGGATCCGCGCGACGACCTCCTCCAGGCTGAAGGGCTTCGTCACGTAGTCGTCGCCGCCGACGGTCAGCCCCTGGATCTTGTCCTGGGTGTCGTCGCGGGCGGTGAGGAAGAGGACGGGGGCGTGCTTGCCCGTGGCGCGCATGCGGCGCGTCACGGTGAAACCGTCCATGTCGGGGAGCATCACGTCCAGCACCACGAGGTCCGGGTCCAGGTCCCGGACGAGCTGGAGCGCGCCGTTGCCGTCCGCCGCGGCATGCACCTCGAAACCCGCGAATCGCAGGGACGTGGCAAGGAGTTCGCGGATGTTGGGCTCGTCGTCGACGACGACGAGCCGCGCCTCTGGTGTCGCCATGAATTCAGTGTGCGGCGCGAGTCTGACACTTTCCTGAGAGCGCCGTGAATGTTCGGCACCCGTCGCGGGCGGTGTGTGGGGCGGAGGCTGACGCGGCGAGCGGCGCGGCAAGTGGGAAGCCTGCTCGACGGACTACTACGACGCCAACCCGCAGGTTCGACACCGACCACAGGGCGCGAGTCATCCACAGGCCGCCGGCCCGTCGGAGCGGGCAGGCAAAGCAAGACCTAGCGTGCTGCACGGGCCGCCCGAGCTCGAGAGCTGCCGGCCCGGCGCAGCGATTCACCGTCCCTGGATCGGCGGGAAGGCCTGTCGGCCGAGGATCGGGGACGGATCGCCGGACCGCGGCAGTTCGGCCGGGCCGGAGCAGGCAGATCCGCCGGATCGCGGAACTGCAATGCAGATCCGTCGACCCGCAGATCGGGAGGCGGATACGTCGGACCGAGGATCGGACGGGTCAGGACGGCTCGGATCAGGTGTACGCACGACGACGGCGGTCCCGGTGACCGCGGAAGTGGGGGAACCATGCAGTACCAGGTGGACAGCGAGCAGATGAACGCGGCGAGCGGAGCCGTGGCCGCGTCGGTGACGGCCGTGCGGGCCGAGGTCGAGGGAATGATGCGGAATCTCGATGCATTACAGGGCACGTGGACCGGCGGCGCCGCGACGGCGTTCTCAGGCACCGTCACGCAGTGGCGGGCCGCCCAGTCCCAGGTGGAGTCGGCCCTGGACGCGATCCAGGTGGCGCTGGCCCAGGCGGCCCGGACCTACACGGACGCGGAACTCGCCGCGACCCGCCTGTTCGGCTGACTGTGAGCTGAGTGGGGCGGGCTCACGATCCCGCGCGGTCGGGCGCTCTGCGCATGGTCGGGGGAGGTCCGTGTGGTCGGGCGATCACTTGCCCGACCACGCGGAAACCCCCCCCCGACCAGCATCCGCCCGGCCAGAGCGGACCGCCCAGGCGGGTGTGGTGCGCCGGCGGCTTCTCACCCGGTCGGTCCTTTCGTGGGCGATCGGCAGTTCGAACTCCCTGTCCTGTCTCGGGACATCGTGCACGGTGGTGTCTCCGCCGCCCAGGCCGGACGCGGCGGAGGCCGCCTCCCTCGCGGGGAGACGGCCTCCGTCGAACGCGGGTGGCGTGGACTCAGAAGCCCATGCCGCCCATGTCGCCCATACCGCCGTCGCCGGCCGGAGCGCCCGAGGCCTTCTCCGGCTTGTCGGCCACGACGGCCTCGGTGGTGAGGAACAGCGCGGCGATCGACGCGGCGTTCTGCAGCGCGGAGCGCGTGACCTTGACCGGGTCGTTCACGCCGGCGGCGAGCAGGTCCTCGTACACGCCGGTCGCGGCGTTCAGGCCCATGCCGGGCTCCAGCCCGCGCACCTTCTCCGCCACGACGCCGCCCTCGAGGCCGGCGTTCACGGCGATCTGCTTGAGCGGGGCGTCGATCGCGGCACGCACGATCTGCGCACCGGTGGCCTCGTCACCCTCGAGGTCCAGCTTCTCGAACGCGATGGCGCCGGCCTGGATCAGGGCCACGCCACCACCGGCGACGATGCCCTCCTCGACGGCGGCCTTCGCGTTGCGGACGGCGTCCTCGATGCGGTGCTTGCGCTCCTTGAGCTCCACCTCGGTGGCCGCACCGGCCTTGATGACGGCCACGCCGCCGGCCAGCTTGGCGAGGCGCTCCTGCAGCTTCTCGCGGTCGTAGTCGGAGTCCGACTTCTCGATCTCGCTGCGGATCTGGTTCACGCGGCCCGAGATGAGCTCGGCGTCGCCCGAACCCTCGACGATGGTGGTCTCGTCCTTGGTGACGACCACCTTGCGGGCGGTGCCCAGCATGTCGAGCGTGGCGTTCTCCAGCTTGAGACCGACGGTCTCGGAGATGACCTGACCACCCGTGAGGATGGCGATGTCCTGGAGCATGGCCTTGCGGCGGTCGCCGAAGCCCGGGGCCTTGACGGCGACGGACTTGAAGGTGCCGCGGATCTTGTTCAGCACCAGGGTCGCCAGGGCCTCGCCCTCGACGTCCTCGGCGATGATGAGCAGGGCGCGACCCTGCTTCATGACCTGGTCCAGGACGGGGAGCATGTCCTTGACGTTCGAGATCTTCGACTCGACGATCAGGACGTACGGGTCCTCGAGCACGGCCTCCTGGCGCTCGGGGTCCGTCTCGAAGTAGCGCGCGAGGAAGCCCTTGTCGAAGCGCATGCCCTCGGTGAGCTCGAGCTCGAGGCCGAAGGTGTTCGACTCCTCGACGGTGATGACGCCTTCCTTGCCCACCTTGTCGAGGGCCTCGGCGATGAGCTCGCCGATGGCGGGGTCACCGGCCGAGATGGCGGCCGTGGAGGCGATCTGCTCCTTGGTCTCGACCTCGGTGGCCGAGTTGAGCAGCT
Organism: Myceligenerans halotolerans; assembly: GCF_054782975.1. Taxonomy (NCBI): domain Bacteria; kingdom Bacillati; phylum Actinomycetota; class Actinomycetes; order Micrococcales; family Promicromonosporaceae; genus Myceligenerans; species Myceligenerans halotolerans. The sequence continues at coordinate 79,364 of NZ_BAAGRL010000012.1, read as the reverse complement.
GCTCGGTGACCGCCTCGGTGGCCTTCTCGATGCCGCGCTTGACGGCGATCGGGTTGGCACCGGCGGCGACGACGCGCAGGCCTTCCTTCACGAGCGCCTGGGCGAGCACGGTGGCAGTGGTGGTGCCGTCACCCGCGACGTCGTCGGTCTTCTTGGCGACCTCCTTGACGAGCTCGGCACCGATCCGCTCGAACGGGTCCTCGAGCTCGATCTCCTTCGCGATGGAGACGCCGTCGTTCGTGATGGTGGGGGCGCCCCACTTCTTGTCGAGCACGACGTTGCGGCCCTTGGGGCCGAGCGTCACCTTGACAGTGTCGGCGAGCTGGTTGAGCCCGCGTTCCATGCTCCGACGAGCTTCCTCGTCGAAGGCAATCATCTTGGCCATGGGGATGGATCCTCCGCTGGTGGCTTTCGTGAACCGGCTCGGCGCCCGCGACGGACGGCCGCTCCCTGGACGATCACGTCTCGCCCAGGGGAACAGACCTCACCTACCGGCCCTTCTGTCACTCTCAGCACGAGAGTGCTAAGACATTATTGGCACTCTCCCCCCGAGAGTGCAAGCAGACTCGCTCCCGCCACAGCCACGCCTGCCACAGCCTGGCCCGATCCCCGCCACACCCAACCCGCCGCCACACCCAACCCGCCGCCGCTCCCATCGCCCGCCGAGCTGACATCGATACCGAGCCTCACCCCGGCCCGAGCGGCCGAGCGGCCGAGCGGCCGAGCACGACGCGAAACACACTGACGACGCGACGACCACGCCATTGCGTGTGGTGGTTGCGCAACCACCACACACGATGGCGTGGTCGTCACCGTGCTGCCGACGACATGGTCAGGTCGACGGCGGCGACAGATCCGGCGGGCGGCGGATCTCGAACTCACGGAGCAGGGCGCGACGGGCGGCGTGCCAGCCCGACATCCCGTGCACCCCCGGTCCGGGAGGAGTCGCCGCCGAGCACAGGTACATGCCCTCGGCCCCGGTCGAGTACGGGTCCCAGCGCGTCCCCACCGGGCCGGGCGCTGCGAGCATCCTCGGCATGGTGGCCACCCCGGCTCCGATGTCGCCGCCCACGTAGTTCGCGTTGTGCGCGGGCATCCACGCGGCCGGCACACAGCGCGCGGCCACGACGACGTCGCGGAACCCCGGCGCGAACCGCTCGACCTGCCGGATGACGTCCTCGGTGACATCGCGCTCTGACCCCGCGGGCACGTGGGCGTAGGCCCACAGGGGGCGCAGGCCGCCGATCTCGCGCGCCGGGTCGGTCACCGTCGGGTCGCTGAGCAGGCAGACCGGGTGTGCGGCATGGCGGCCGGCGGCGACGGTGGCTTCCGCCTCGGCCATCTGCTTGCGGGTCCCGCCGAGGTGCACGGTCGCCGCGCGTCCGACGTCGGGCACGGACCACGGCACGGGACCGCTCAGCACGAAGTCGACCTTGGCAGCCCCGCCCCCGAACCGATAGCGCCGCAACGCGGCGCCGGATCGCGGCGGCATGCGATCGCCGAAGACTTTCCCGACGACGCCGGGCGCCGTGTCGAACAGGTACGTGCGGGCGGGCGGGAGGTCGGCCCGGGTGCGGACGGGACGCGAGGCCTCGATCTCGCCGCCGTGCGCGAGGAGGTCCGCGACCAGCGCGTCGACGATCGCCCCCGACCCGCCGACCGGCAGCGCCCAGCCGAGCGGGCCGTGTGCGAGAGCGCCGAGGAGGAGCGCGGTACCGGCGCCGGCGAGCGACGGCAGCGGCGTCATGACATGCGCGGCGACGCCGGTGAGGAGCGCCGGGGCGACGTCGCCGGTGAACCGGCGGTTCCAGAGGCCGGTCCCCTGCTCGATCAGCGCAGGCCCGAAGGCGAGCGCGGCCCGTAGCGCGCCAGCGGCCTCTCGGCCGAGGCCGTGTGCGGCCAGGGGTGTGACAAGGCCGCGCTTGTCGCCCATGGCCAGGGCCGTCACCGACGGCCACCGGTCGACCAGCGGGCCGACGAGCGCGCGCCAGGCGGCGCCGTCGGCCCCGAGGGCTGCGACCGTCCGGTCGAGGTCGCGGAACACGAGTCCGGCACGCGGATCACCTGATCCACCGGCCGGGTCGAGCGGCTGGGCGTAGGAGATCTCGGGCGTGCGGAGCTCGATCCGGTCCGCCAGGCCGAACGCCCGGAAGAACGGCGACGCCCACGCCATCGGGTGCACCGCGGAACACAGGTCGAAGCGCAGGTCCGCGCCCGTCGTACGGTCCGAGCCCAGCAGAGGCAGGGACGTGCCGGACGGCTCCGGCGCCGGCGCCGACTCGGCCAGGTCCGCACCGCTGAGCGTGCGCGCACCGCCGCCGATCGAGGACTGCTCCTCGAGCACTCGGACGCCGAGCCCGGCGCGGGCGAGCGTGACGGCGGCAGCGAGCCCGTTGGGCCCGGAGCCGACGACGACGGCATCCAGCACGGTCATGACCTCATCGAACCACGGGCCGGTGCTGCGGGTGGCTTCCGGGCGGCGCCCGTGAGCAGCGGTCCGGTGAGTCGACGACACCTCGACAGGGCACCGTCGCGCTCGCACGCGAAGAGGCCCCGACCTCATGGGTCGGAGCCTGGGACGAATGACGGGACGGGCGGCGAGCGGGTCGGGGCCGCACGCCGTCCCGTCGATCGGAGAGACCGGCCAGGGGGAAACCGGTCCGGGGACTCAGATCAGAGCGGGCGGACCATCTCTGCCTGCGGGCCCTTCTGACCCTGCCCCACTTCGTACTCGACCGCCTGTCCCTCGTCGAGGGTGCGGTAACCGTCCACCTGAATCGCGCTGTAGTGGACGAACAGGTCCTGCCCGCCGGAGGTCGGGGTGATAAAGCCGTACCCCTTCTCTGCGTTGAACCACTTGACGGTGCCCTGGGCCATGCACTTCTCCTTGCATCTCGCACGGGCCACTCGGTTCGACCCGTGGTGATTCGAGGCTAGTGCTCCAAGTCACACTATGGAAGGGGTAAATCGCTATTTGACGGATTCTGCGCTGGGCGAACGCGCAGGTCAGGGGGTCGGCGTCACACGACGACGGCCATCAACACCCGGAGTTGCGTATGTCGACGACCCACAGTGGGCGAATTTCTGCAACCATCCGGAACGTTTCGACGACCATTGGATTCGACCAATAAATCCAAGCCGCGCCAACGATGTAATGCCGCACCGCGTGCAATGCACGACTGCGCAACCTCGTCACCTATCCGACGCCGAACCGTAGGGACACGCTGACAATGCCGAGAATTGCAGGCGTGTCCGGCGGCCGGGCGATAGTGACCGCTGGGCTCCACTGTTCGATGCCTGGACGATGCCGCGGAAGCCGAAGCGCCCGCCCCGAGGAACGGGACGGGCGCGTCGGCCGGTGCTGCTTCACATCAGTCGCCGGACCGGCTCAACCTTCCGGCGGAGTCACCACGATGACCCAGACGCCCTCTGTCGGGTGGGCAGCCACGTCAGCCGACTCCTGAACGTTGGCGCCGGAGATACCCAGCGCCTCCGCGACCGCGGAAGCCGTATCGGCCCGGTCTCCGCCGTACAACACGGTGTTCGCGGTGACCGACCCAGCTGCCGGCCCATTCGCGGCACCCGCATCGAGCGGGTGGATCTCACCGGTGAATCCTTCCGCCTGAAGATTCGTTGCTGTCGTACCCGCCATACCTGGGCCGGCACCGTCGTTGTACACGCCGATGACCACGGCCATGTCCGCGAGCGCGGGGTCGCCGGGCAACCCGCCGCCACCGCCTTCCCCGTCGGACGGCTCGCCGCTCGGCTCGCCGCCGCCTTCACCGTCCTCACCCCCGTCCTGACCGCCGCCTTCACCCTCAGCGTCGCCACTGGGGCTTGCAGACGGGCCGGGCGAGACGCTGGCGGTCGGCTCCGCTGCCGAGTTGCCGTCGTTCCCCCCGCCGGACAGGAGGGTGATGCCGCCCCATGCGACGCCGGCGCAGACCAGCGCGACCAGCATGAACGGCCAGGCCGAACTCCAGCCGCTGCGCGGCGCGCGATGCACGCCAACAGGTGCGCCGCCAGGCACGGCGACGTCGAACTCGTCGGGCGGGTAGCGGTACGTGCTGTTGGTCACGGCGGACAGGGTAGCCCAGACTGCTGGGCGCTCAAGGCTTCTCGTCCGCGAGCCGCCGTGCCGATCGCGCACGCCGGCGCGTCGAACGCACCCGGCGCAATCGCTTGACCAGCATCGGGTCATGGGCGAGCGCCGCAGGTGTGTCGATCAACGCATTCAACACCTGGTAATACCGCGTCGAGGTCACGCCGAACAGTTCGCGGGCCGCTTCCTCCTTGGCCCCGGCGAACCTCCACCACTTGCGTTCGAACGCGAGGATCTCGCGCTCGAGGTCGGAAAGCTCACCCGCTGCCTCGTCCGACGACGGTTCCGCGACGACCGCGCCCGTGGGCTCGACGTCGACTGCATCCAGGGACTCGACCAGCATCTCGCTCATGTGGGCCACACTACGACCACCGTCTGACACCCCCCGGTCCGGCCTGCGAGGTCTGCGAGGCCCTGCCGACGCTCATCAACAGTCGGCCGACACAAGGCGCTGTCCTGCTGATTGCCGATGGACCTGCACTTTGTCGGTGTCCCCGAGTAGTGTCCCGACGCGTGGAGACCATGACGCCCGATACCGACGAAGCCCCAGCCCGCAAGCCGCTGTCGCAGGTCATCTCGCCCGATTGGGCGGAGGCGCTGTCCAGTGTCGAGTCGCGCATCCATGAGATGGGTGACTTCCTGCGCGCCGAGAACGCGGCCGGACGCGGCTACTTCCCGCCCGGCCCGAACGTGCTCGCCGCGTTCCAGCGGCCGCTGGCCGACGTCAAGGTGCTCATCGTCGGCCAGGACCCCTACCCGCGGCCGGGCCACGCGATGGGCCTGTCGTTCTCGGTCCAGCCGGACGTGCGCCCGCTGCCGCCGTCGCTGCTGAACATGTACAAGGAGCTGGAGACCGACCTCGGCGTCCCGAGGCCGTCCAACGGCGATCTGCGCCCCTGGGCCGACCAGGGCGTCATGCTCCTCAACAGGGTGCTGACCTGCCAGCCGGGCAAGTCGGACTCGCATGCCGGCAAGGGCTGGGAGGAAGTCACCGAGGCCGCGATCAAGGCTCTCGCCGCGCGAGGCGGCCCGCTGGTCGTGGTGCTTTGGGGCGCGAAGGCGCGCAGTCTCAAGAAGTTCCTCGGCGAGGTCCCGGTCGTGGAGAGCGCCCATCCTTCGCCGCTGTCGGCACGCAACGGCTTCTTCGGTTCCAAGCCGTACTCCCGCGTCAATGCGCTCCTGGAGGAACAGGGCACGACGCCGATCGACTGGCACCTGCCGTAGGCCCATCGCGCCGCCCGCGGCGGGCTCCCGGGTTCGTCCGGGCGGAACGCCAGGTCGCCGCGGGCGGCGTCCTTCGCCACGGGCCGAAGTCAATGGCGGCTCGCGGTTGCCCGACGCCTCCCGTGGCGCGTCTCACCCTCGGTTACCTGGTACTGGACTACACAGAACCTGGAGTCCCAGGAAGAATGTGCGACGTGAGCGCGACTTCTTCCCAGGATCCCGAAGCTTCGCCCGACTCGGTGCCTGCAACGGCACCGTCCGACCCCACGACGTCGGCCGACCCGGCGTCCGCCGCGTTGTCGGCCCGTCCGACACAGTCGTCAACCGGTCCAGAGGCGTCGACAACCCGCCCGGCAGCGCCACCCGTCCGTCCCGCATCGACCAGCCTGGCGCCGTCGCCGGCCCACCCGGCAGCGTCGCCCGCCCCGTCGGCACCGTCGGCACCGTCGAGCAGCGGCACGGCCACCACGCGGGACGACGTGCCCCCGCGCTGGACGCGCTACGTCGCCATCGGCGACTCGTTCAGCGAAGGACTGTGGGACCCGTACCCCGGCCTGGAGGACACGCAGCGCGGCTGGGCCGACCGCCTCGCGACGTCGCTGAGCGATCGGCGCACCGCGGCCGGCGAGCCGGTGATCGCGTACGCCAACCTCGCGATCCGCGGGCGGCTGCTGCGCCCGATCATCGCCGAGCAGCTCGACGCCGCGCTCGGCATGAAACCCGATCTGGTGTCTCTCATCGGTGGCGGCAACGACATCCTGCGGCCCGGCGTGGACCTGGAGACCATCTGCTCAGCGCTCGAGGACGCCGTCGCGAGGATCCGCGCCACCGGCGCCGACGTTCTCATGGGCACCGGCTTCAAGGCGGGCGGCACGCTGGCGTGGACCAACAGCCGGGTCGGCGTCTACAACGCGAACGTCTGGTCGATCGCGCGCCGCCACAACGCCCATGTGCTCGACCTGTGGGGCATCCGCTCGCTCTTCGACCTGCGCATGTGGTCCGGGGACCGGATCCACCTCCTGCCGGAGGGGCACGAGCGCGTCAAGAACGCCGCGCTCGTGGGGCTCGGCCTGATGCCCGACGACGCCGCCTGGGACGAGCCCCTCCCCCCGGCGCCGCGGCAGACCCTTGCCGAGACCACGAGAGGGAACGCGGTCTGGGCCAGGGAACATGTCGGCCCGTGGGTGAAGCGCCGCGTGACCGGCAGGTCGTCCGGCGACGGCCGCACCGCGAAGTGGCCGACGGCGGAACCCTGGCCGCGCCCGTGAGCTGCCGACGAACCAGGAGGTTGGTTACGCCTCGAGGGCCTGAGGCGTAACCAACCTCCTGCTCCGCCACCCACGCGACGCCGACAACAGACAGCGGCGCGGAATCCTTGAGATTCCGGGCCGTTGGAGCCGCCTGTCGGGTTCGAACCGACGACCTTTCGCTTACAAGGCGAGCGCTCTACCAGCTGAGCTAAGGCGGCGATGCCAGGGCCATGGGTGGCCCGAGCGGAGTACAGCCTAATGCACACCGCAACCTCGTGAGCGGGACGGCCGCCGAGGCGCACAAGGCGTCTCGGCAGCCGTCCCGCTCCACATCTCGAGGTCGGTCAGGCCCGGATCACTCGTCCGCGCTGTCCCCGGACTCTTCCTCGTCGGCGGACCCGTCGCCGGAATCGCCGGCCGAGTCCCCGCCGGTGACCGCCGTCATCAGCGAGCCCGGCGTCCCCCAGTCCTCGAACCGCTCGCCGTCGAGGATGACGGTCGGGGTTCCGAACTGGCCCGTCTGCGGGTTGGCCAGTTCCTCCGCCGACGTCGCCTGGTCGGTCGATGCCGTCACCCAGTCGCGGTAGCTCGCCATGGCCTGACCGTCCGCGATGCCCTGCGCGACATCGGCCGGGACGCCTGCCTGCTCGGCGAAGGCGGCGAGCTGCTCGTCGCTCAGGCCGGGCGAGTTCTCGGCGGGCTGGTTCGCGAACAGCAGGTCGTGGTACTCCATGAACGACTCGGGCGCCTGGTCGGCCACCCACGCGACGGACGATGCCGCGCGCGTCGAGTACTCGGTGCCGTTGGACAGGCGGTCCAGGATCGCCACCGGGTGCACCACGAAGGAAACCTCGCCGGCCTCGCGCATCGCGGCGATGTCCGCGCCGTTCAGCGCCTCGAACTGGCCGCACACCGGGCACATGAAGTCGACGTAGACGTCGAGCTGCGTCGCGCCCTCGACGACGGACCCCGCCGTGCCCGACTCGTCCACCGGGATGCCCGTCTCGTCCACGACGCCGGCCGGGACGCTGTCCGCCCGCTCCATCGGCGTCTTCTGGGACTCCGCGAAGATCAGCCAGATCGCGACGCCCAGACCGGCGATGAACAGTCCGAGAATGCTCAGGATCGCGATCCGGACGATCCGCTCGCGCCCCTGCGCCTTCTTCTGCATCGCGAGAGCCTCGGCGCGGGCGGCCTCACGCCGCTGTGCCTTGGTCATGTTCGACATCGAGTCCTTCTCCTCGGTGCACGGCCCACCGGCCAGCAGTTTTCCGGCGCCACGGTGGCAGCGCCGCCCGGCAGTCTCTCGCCGGCGCACCACAGCCTATCCACTGCGTCCTGGGAGCGACCTGGGCATCACATCACTATTCCGTGACGGTCGTTGTACACCCCCGTCGTGCGTCCCCGATTCCTCGCGCACGACGGCGGTCCCCGGGTCACGCCCGTTCAACGGGCCCGGCTGTGACAGACGACCGAACGAGGCAATCACAGGCCGCGCGCGGGCCGCCCGGCCACGATCACCGCACGTCGGGCCGCTCCGTGAGCGGCCACCAGTCGATCACCAGCGGATCGCCCACGATCGCCGCCGCACCGAGCCCGACCACCCCCAGCGAGAACACGACCAGGATCCCCGCGCCGACCCATCCCGGCGCCACCGTGGCCAGCAGCGGCCTGCTGCCCTCGCGCGTGAGCTGCGCCACCGGCCCCCACCAGGTGAGCAACATCGTGACGAGCATGGCCAGGGCCAGCACCCACGTGTCGACGATCGGGTCGTTCGTCCCGCCCACCGCGCGGGACGCGAGATCGTCGAGCGGCAGCACGATCACCCGCCCCGGCGCGAACAGCCAGAACCCGCCGAGGGCCACGATCGCCCCCACCGCGCACGCGATCAGCAGCGCCGGCAGCACCCCGAAGACGGAGCGCACCAGGTACCAGGGCATCAGCAGCACCGCACGCCCCTTCCCGCCCGACGCGGCCCCGCGGCGCATCCGCCAGTTCCAGAGCTCGTTCAGCGCGGCGCCCGACGCCCGGCACAGCACGCACAGCACCACGAACACCGCGAGCGCCCATCCGGGCCGGGTCGCGGCGAGCGCGACGAGGGCGCCGCCCACGGCGGTGACGGTGCCGGTCCGTGCGGGATACCGGGTCATCCGGCCGACGACGCCCGCGGGCGCCGGCCTCGGCCGAACCTCCTGCGTGGCGACCTGGCCGCCGGAGCCCGGGCTTCCCGCGCTCGGCGGCGTGGTGCCCGGTGCTCCTCCGACGGGGTGGCTCCGCACCGAGCGCCCTTGGCCGGACGGTCCGGCGGGGGCGACCACCGCGGTGACGGGCTCGGCCTTCGGCGCGACCGGTTCCACGACCGCCGTCGGGCCGGCCATCACCTGGGTTCGTCGCTGGCCGACGTCGTCGGCCGAGGCTCCTGGGTCGGCGGCACGTGCCGCCGCGATGAACGCGTCCGACGCGGCCCGCAGCGACCGTGCGACCTCCGTGGGGCCCCAGCGCTCGACGGGCGTGGGCCGCAGCGCCGCGGCGAGCGCCCGGGAGGTGCGCGGTTCGAGCCCGGCGAGGTCGGCGGCGCCTTCCCGGGAGCGTCGCAGCACGAGCTCGAGCGGCCGGACGCCGAACGGTGAGCGGCCGGTCGCCGCGAAGGCGAGCACGGCGGCCCAGCTCCACCAGTCCGTGTGGGGGGCGGGTTCGCCGCCGTCGAGCAGCTCGGGGGCGAGGTATCCCGGTGTGCCCATGACGAAGCCGGTGCGGGTGGCGCGCGCGTCGCCGCGGGCGTGCGCGAGGCCGAAGTCGATGAGCACGGGGCCGGCTGCGGAGATGAGCACGTTGGACGGCGTCAGGTCGCGGTGCACGACGCCTGCCGCGTGCACGGCTTCGAGGGCATCGGCGAGCTGGTCGGCGAGTTCGTACAGGTCGCGGGGGTCGAGCGGGCCGCGCTCGTCGACCTCTTCCTCGAGGGTGGGGCCTTCGACGAGTTCGGTGACGATGAACGCGTCGGTCCCGTCGAGCTCGACGTCGATGACGCTCGCCACCGCCGGGTGCTTCAGCCGTTGCAGCGCCCTGGCCTCGCGGCGGAGCCGATCGCGCGCGCCGGCTTCGTCCCGTCCGGGGGTGAGCAGCTTGAGTGCGACGGCGTTGCCGCCGTCGTCGGTCGCGCGGTAGACGGTGCCCATGGCGCCGCTGCCGATCCGGCCGGTCACCGTGTACCCGCCGACGACGGAGCCGGCGGCACGCTCACGGACGGAGACGGCGCCCGCGTCCGTCCGCTGTTCGGTGCCTTCGACGGCCCCCTCTGCTCCCATGGACCAAACGCTAGCGGGCGAACCTGGCCATCGCCCGGCAACTCACCCGTATTCACCCTCCTGACCAGCAACGGAACACCGGTTTCGTCCGAAATGAGGTGATGGACGTTACTGCGCGACCTTCCCGGGTCTCGCTACCCTGAACGAGGCAAGTACGAGTCAACGCAGTCAATGACAGATTGAGGTGCAGATCGTTGCCAGGCAAAGACGGATACGACCTCGTCGTGGTGGCCAACCGCCTCCCCGTCGACTTCTCGGTGAGTCCCACCGGGGACCTGACCTGGCAACGTTCACCGGGTGGGCTCGTCACAGCCCTGGAGCCGGTGATGCGGCAGGAGAACGGCGCCTGGGTCGGCTGGTCCGGCGCGCCCGACCTCGCCCACGAGCCGTTCGACGCCGACGGCGTCCGTCTGGTGCCGGTCACGCTGAGCGCCGACGAGATCGAGCGCTACTACGAGGGCTTCTCCAACGACACGTTGTGGCCCCTGTATCACGACGTCATCGCGCCGCCGACGTACCACCGGCAGTGGTGGGACGCGTACCGGCGCGTCAATCAGCGGTTCGCCGACGCCGCCGCCGAGCAGGCCGCGGCGGACGCGACGGTCTGGGTGCACGACTACCAGCTGCAGCTGGTCCCGCGCATGCTCCGGGACCTGCGCCCGGACCTGCGCATCGGGTTCTTCGACCACATCCCGTTCCCGCCGGTGGAGCTGTTCGGGCAGCTGCCGTGGCGCCGGCAGATCGTGGACGGGCTGCTGGGGGCAGACGTCATCGGGTTCCAGCGCAACGGCGACGCCGCGAACTTCGTGCGGGCGGTCCGCCGGCTCACCGACTACACGACGCGCGGGCCGGTCATCACGATGCCCGACGCCGAGGGCAGGCCCGGCCGGCACGTCCGCGCGCAGTCGTTCCCGATCTCCATCGACTCGCGCCGCTTCGACGAGCTCGCCCGCACGCCCGAGGTGCAGAACCGGGCCAAGGAGATCCGTGCCGACCTCGGCAACCCGGAGATCGTGTACCTGGGCGTCGACCGTCTCGACTACACCAAGGGCATCCGTCACCGCATCAAGTCCTACGGCGAGCTGCTCGAGGACGGCCGGCTGGACGTCACGCGGGCCACGTTCGTCCAGGTGGCCAGCCCGAGCCGGGAGAACGTCGGCGCCTATCAGGACCTGCGCGAACACGTCGAGATCCTCGTGGGCCGCATCAACGGCGAGTTCGGCGAGCTCGGTCACTCCGCCATCCACTACCTGCACCACAACTACCCGCCCGAGGAGATGGCCGCGCTCTACCTCGCGGCGGACGTCATGCTCGTGACCGCGCTGCGCGACGGCATGAACCTCGTGGCGAAGGAGTACGTCGCCGCCCGGAGCGACGAGCGCGGCGTGCTCGTGCTGTCGGAGTTCACCGGCGCGGCGGACGAGCTGTCGCCGGGACCGCTGCTGATCAACCCGCACGACATCGACGGGATGAAGGACATCATCGTCGCGGCCTCGGCTATGGACCCGAAGGAACAGCGTCGCCGGATGCGCCGGCTGCGCCGCAAGATCATGACCGACGACGTCGCCAAGTGGTCGGAGTCCTTCCTCTCCGTGCTCTACGCCGTGCAGCCGCCGGTCTCGGCCGAGCCGCGCAACATGGAACCGACGGGGACCCTCGCCGACTCGGTCCGGGCCTTCACCGCGCAGCCCGCCGTCCGCCGTCGTCGGAGGAACGCGAAGCCACCCGTCGCCTGGCTCGTCGCCTGCGACTTCGACGGCACCCTCTCCCAGCTCGTCGACGACCCGAAGGCGAGCAGGATGACGCCGGCCGCCCGCACGGCCGTGGACCGGATCGCGGGCCTGGCCGACGACATGCCCGTTCGGTTCGCGCTCGTCTCCGGGCGCGACCTGGAGGACCTGGCGGAGGTGACCGAGGCGCCCCCCGGCACGTTCCTTGTCGGCTCGCACGGCGCCGAGACGGGCCGGGCCACGGACGACGGCATCCAGTCGGTTCCGCTCCAGCTCTCCCCCGCCCAGCACACCCAGCTCGACACGCTGATCGCCGGGTTCGAGTCCGCCGCCGCGGACCGTGAGGGCGTGTGGGTGCAGACCAAGCCGGGGGCCGCCGTCATCCACACGCGCCTGGCCGGGGCCGACGACGCCGCCGCCGTGATGATGGCGGCCGACGAGGTCGCCGCGAACCTCGGGCTGCCGCCCATGCACGGCAAGGACGTGGTCGAGGTGTCCGTGGTGTCGACGTCCAAGGGTGAGGCGTTGCGGCAGCTGCGCGACGTCGTCGCCGACGAGACCGGGGCGCAGACCGTCCGGATCTTCTACTCCGGCGACGACACGACGGACGAGCACGCCTTCGCCGCGCTGGAGGCCGGAGACCTCGCGGTCAAGGTCGGCACGGGTGACACCCTGGCCCAGCACCGGTTGCCGGACGCGGACACGCTCGCCGTCGTCCTGGAGCGGATTGCCGATGAGCTGACCGGCTCGTGACCACTGTCGGGCGCCATCACCTGGCCTCTTGACCAGCGGATAGTGAACTGCCTCCCTGACGGGGTACTATCACGCTGCAATCTGTGTCACCGCCGACACGCAAGTGGAAGCAACGACACCCGACACAACGGATCGTCCGGCACGTACCTGCCGGTGGAGGGAAGTCTCACCATGGCTACGGTCACCTTCGACAAGGCGACGCGCGTCTACCCGGGCACGGAGAAGCCCGCGGTCGATCAGCTCGACCTGCATGTGGAGGACGGCGAATTCCTCGTCCTCGTCGGCCCTTCGGGCTGCGGTAAGTCCACGTCGCTGCGCATGCTCGCCGGCCTCGAGGACGTCAACGGCGGTGCCATCATGATCGGTGACCGTGACGTCACCGACGTGCAGCCCAAGGACCGCGACATCGCGATGGTCTTCCAGAACTACGCCCTGTACCCGCACATGTCCGTGGCGGACAACATGGGCTTCGCGCTCAAGATCGCGGGCACGCCGAAGGCCGAGATCCGCCAGCGGGTCGAGGAGGCGGCGAAGATCCTCGACCTCACCGAGTACCTCGACCGCAAGCCGAAGGCGCTGTCCGGTGGTCAGCGCCAGCGTGTCGCCATGGGCCGCGCCATCGTGCGCCAGCCGCAGGTGTTCCTCATGGACGAGCCGCTGTCGAACCTGGACGCCAAGCTGCGTGTGCAGACCCGTACGCAGATCGCCTCGCTCCAGCGCCGGCTCGGCGTCACCACGGTGTACGTCACGCACGACCAGACCGAGGCGCTCACCATGGGTGACCGCATCGCGGTGCTGGCGGGCGGCATCCTGCAGCAGGTCGGCACCCCGCGCGAGATGTACGACAAGCCGAACAACGTGTTCGTCGCGGGCTTCATCGGCTCGCCGGCCATGAACATCGGCACGTTCGACGTCACGGACGGCAAGGCTCAGGTGGGCGGCGCGTCGCTCGCACTGGAGCGCGCGGTCGCCGACGGCATCACGGCGGCCGACGGCGGCCGGGTGACCCTGGGCTTCCGCCCCGAGTCGCTCAGCGTGGTCTCCTCGGGCAGCGAGGGCGCCTTCGAGGTCGACGTCACCCTGGTCGAGGAGCTCGGCTCCGACGCGTTCGTCTACGGCTCGCTGAAGAACGGCGGCGACCTGCACGCCGGCGACAGCAACCAGGTGATCGTGCGTATCGACCCCCGCAACGTGCCGGACAAGGGCGACACGATCTCGGTCACGATCAAGCCGGACCAGACCCACGCGTTCTCCGCCTCGACGGGCGAGCGCCTGGGCTGAGCCCTTCCCTGATCACGACGCCGAGGCAGTAGGTCCCCGACGGGACTTGCTGCCTCGGCGCGTCTCTGGCGGGAGCCCTCATGACACACAACCTGCAGATCACCGCAGCGCGGCCCGACCCCGCGCTGCTCGACCTGCCCTGGGACACCCCGCTGGTCTCATGGCCCGAGGACGTCCTGGCGGCCCTTCCCCGCGGTATCTCCCGCCATGTGGTCCGGTTCGTGCGGCTCTCCGGGCGCGTGCTCGCCGTGAAGGAGATCGGCGAGTCCGTCGCCTACCGCGAGTACGAGCTGCTGCGCCGGCTGAACCGGCTGGACGTGCCGTCGGTGGTGCCCGTCGGGGTCATCACCGGGCGGCGTGCCGCGGACGGCGAACGGCTCGAGGCCGTCCTGGTCACCGAGCACCTGCAGTTCTCGCTGCCGTACCGCGCGCTGTTCAGCCAGGCGCTGCGGCCGGACACCGCCACCCGCCTCATCGACGCCCTCGCGGTGCTGCTCGTCCGCCTGCACCTGGTGGGCTTCTACTGGGGCGACGTGTCCTTGTCCAACACGCTCTTCCGGCGCGACGCCGAGACGTTCTCCGCCTACCTGGTCGACGCCGAGACCGGCGACCTGCACCGGCAGCTCACCCCGGGCCAGCGCAACTACGACATCGACCTGGCCCGCACCAACATCATCGGCGAGCTCATGGACCTGGCAGCAGGCGAGATGCTGCACGAGGAGGTCGACGAGATCGGCATCGGGGACGCCCTCGTCGAGCGGTACAACGAGCTGTGGGACGCGCTGACGGGCGCCGAGTACTTCGTCGCCGGCGACCGCTGGCGCGTCGACGCGCACATCGAGCGCCTCAACCGCCTCGGGTTCGACGTCGGCGAGCTGGAGATGACCACGGACATCGACGGCACCTCTGTGCGGATCCAGCCCAAGGTGGTCGACGCCGGCCACCACTCCAACCGGCTCTTCCGCCTCACGGGGCTCGACGTCCAGGAGAACCAGGCGCGCCGGTTGCTCAACGACCTCGACTCGTACGCCGCCGCGACCGGCCGGCAGAACGACGGCGAGCAGCTCGTGGCGCACGACTGGCTGCGCAAGGTCTTCGAGCCGACCGTGAACGCCGTCCCGCGTGAGCTGCGGCGCAAGCTGGAGCCCGCGCAGATCTTCCACGAGGTGCTGGACCACCGCTGGTACGCCTCCGAGCGCGCGGAACGTGACATCCCGCTCCCGGAGGCGGTCGCCTCCTACGTCGAGGACGTGCTGCGGTACCGCCCCGACGAGAAGGCCCTCCTCGGCCTTCCCCCGGGCGAACAGCCCGCGGAGGACGATCCGGAGTCGGACTACTTCCACCTGTCGACGTGACGTACGACTGTGGATAACCCGCCGCGCGCTGCGGGGCCCGCCGGTAGGCTGGTCAGGTGAACATTCGCCTGTACGACACCGCCACGCGGGAAGTGCGTGACTTCGACCCCGTCAACCCGGGTGAGGTCAGCATCTACCTGTGTGGTGCCACCGTGCAGAGCGCTCCGCACGTCGGCCACCTGCGCCCGGCCGTCGCGTTCGACGTGCTGCGCCGCTGGTTCACGCGCCAGGGCCTGAAGGTGACGTTCATCCGGAACGTCACCGACATCGACGACAAGATCCTCGCCAAGGCGGCCGCGGCCGGCGTCGAGTGGTGGGCGCACGCGGGCCGGTACGAGCGTGTCTTCACGCGCGCCTACGACGCGCTCGGCGTCCTGCCACCCACCTACGAGCCGCGGGCTACCGGGCACGTCCCCGAGATGATCGCCCTGATGCGGGACCTGATCGATGCCGGTCACGCGTACGCCACCACGGAGGGGAACGTCTGGTTCGACGTGCGTTCGTGGCCCGCCTACGGCGAGCTCACCCGGCAGAAGCTGGAGGATCTCGGCGTCGAGGACGACTGCGTGGCGCCTTCGGAGGCGGACGCCGTGGCCGCGCAGAAGCGAGACCCGCACGACTTCGCCCTGTGGAAGGCCCCGCGACCGGGCGAACCGGCCACGGCGGCCTGGGACACGCCCTGGGGCCTGGGCCGTCCCGGCTGGCACCTGGAGTGCTCCGCGATGGCGCGCCGATACCTGGGCACCGAGTTCGACATCCACGGCGGGGGTCTCGACCTGCGGTTCCCGCACCACGAGAACGAGCAGGCGCAGTCCCGCGCCGCCGGGGACGCCTTCGCGCGCTCGTGGATGCACGTCGCGTGGGTGACGCAGCGGGGCACGAAGATGTCCAAGTCGCTCGGCAACGGGCTGCTGGTGAGTGAGCTGCTGGACCAGGCCCCGACCGCCGTCGTGCGCTATGCGCTCGTGTCCGTGCAGTACCGTTCGATGCTTGAGTGGACGCCGGACACCCTGGACGAGGCACACACCACCTGGGACAGGCTGACGGGGTTCGTCACCAGGGCCACCGAGGCGGTGGGCTCCGTGCCCGCCGACGAGATCGCCAAGGCGGACGTCCCGGAGGACTTCGCCGCCGCCATGGACGACGATCTCAACACCCCGGCCGCGCTCGCCGTCGTGCACGAGCACCTGCGTGCCGGCAACAGCGCGCTCGCGTCCGGGGACGACGAGGCCGCCCGCACCGAGCTGGTGGCGATCCGTGCGATGCTGGACGTGCTCGGGCTCGACCCGGCGGATCCGCAGTGGGCCTCACCGGCCGGGGACCGGCACGCGACGGCGCTCGGCGCTCTCGTCACGGCCGAGCTGGAGGCACGCGTGGCAGCGCGTGCCGCGAAGGACTGGGCCACGGCGGATGCCATCCGGGACCGGCTCACGGCCGCCGGGATCGAGGTCCAGGACTCCGCCGACGGCGCCCGCTGGGCGCTGGCCGGGTCCTGACCCGACCGCCACCGGACGGAACTGGCCGTCGCAACCGCCGCGTAGCGGCCGGAAGGAACTCACCATGGCAGGAAACTCGGAGCGCCGCGGCGCGACGCGCAAGACCGGTACCAAGAAGGGGCCGCAGGTCGGCACGGGCGGCCACAGCCGCAGGGCGCTGCGCGGAAAGGGACCGACGCCCAAGGCGGAGGACCGTGTCTACCACCCCGCGCACCAGCGCAAGCTTGCGTCCGAGAGGCGCGCCGCCCGGCAGGAGCAGGGCGGGCCGGCGCGCGGACCCGCCGCGAAGACCCGGCGACGCGGCGACGCGACCGAGATCGTGGCGGGGCGCAACGCCGTGCTGGAGGCGCTGCGGGCCGGGATGCCGGTGACCTGCGTGTACATCGCGTCCCGCCTGGACTCGGACGACCGGACCGAGGAGATCCTGAAGCTGGCGGCAGCACGATCCCTGAAGTTCGTCGAGGGGTCCAAGCTGGAGCTCGACCGGCTGACGGACAACGCGGTGCACCAGGGCATCGCGATCCAGGTCCCGCCGTACCAGTACGCCGACGCCGACGACCTGCTCGACGCGGCGTCGGCCTCGGGGCAGCCCCCGCTCGTCGTGGCGCTCGACGGCGTGACCGACCCCCGCAATCTCGGCGCCGTGCTCCGGTCCGCCGGGGCGTTCGGGGCGCACGGTGTGCTGGTGCCGGAGCGGCGGGCGGCGGGCATGACGGCGTCGGCCTGGAAGGTCTCTGCCGGCGCGGCGGCGCGAGTCCCCGTCGCCCGGGCGACCAACCTGGCCCGGGAGCTCGAGTCGCTGAAGAAGGCCGGCTGCTTCGTGGTGGGCCTCGATGCCGACGGCGACACCGAGGTCGGCGACGTCGCCTTCGCGACCGACCCGCTGGTCCTGGTGGTGGGCTCGGAGGGCAAGGGCCTGTCCCGGCTGGTACGCGAGGCCTGCGACGCGGTGGCGTCCATCCCGATCGCGGCGACCACGGAGTCCCTGAACGCGGCGGTGGCGGGCGGCAT
The DNA here is from genome assembly GCF_054782975.1 of Myceligenerans halotolerans. Taxonomy (NCBI): domain Bacteria; kingdom Bacillati; phylum Actinomycetota; class Actinomycetes; order Micrococcales; family Promicromonosporaceae; genus Myceligenerans; species Myceligenerans halotolerans. Next base: position 61,854 of record NZ_BAAGRL010000012.1, on the reverse strand, counting down.
CGCCCTCTACGAGGTGGCCCGGCAGCGGCGACAGGCCTGAGGAACTCGGGAGCGACACCGGCGGAGGGTCCGCCCCCCGCGTGGCGCGTGCGCGTGCCGCGCCCGACCCCGGGGCGCCACGGCGGACTAGGAGACGGCGTCGACCAACCGCGCCACGTGACGGTGTCCGACGGCCTCGTACCCGACCACGCTCACCGCGGGCGCCAGCATCACCAGCAGGAGGCACCACGCCATCCCCACCCCGGCGGCGGCCGCGACCACCGCGGCAGTCAGCAGTGCGGCGGCGCCCGCCACGAGCAGCACGTGCAGGCGGTCCGCGCTGCGGGTCACGGCCGTGAAGATCAGGTAGTCGGCCAGGATGAAGACCGCGACGGGCACCGCGACGGCCAGCACCGTCCCGGTCGCGTCCAGGTGCGACTCCCCCTCGAGGTAGTAGGCGGCGACGTGCAGTCCGGCACCCACCGCCGCGAGCGCCGCGTAGATGAAGATGTGCCCGTATCCCCAGACGAACGAGCGCTCCCGGTGTGCGCCGAGCATCGCGGCGGCCGGCGTCATCCAGTAGGTCCACCACAGGCCGAAGGTGAGCGCCATCCCGGCGAACGCGACGAGGGCCGCGTCCAGGGTCCAGCCCTGGTGTTCGACGACGGCGCTCAGCGAGGCCACCGTGCCGATGACGCCCTCGCCGAGGGTGATGATGGCGAGCAGCCCGTAGCGTTCCACGATGTGGTGCGCGTGCCACGGCGTACCGCGCCACGCCCCGCGATCGCGCGCGTCGCGGTCCTCGGCCCCGCCCTGCTGCGCGACGGTGGCGGGAACCACCCGCTCGGCGATCCACGGCCCGGCCATCTCGACGGCCACGAGCACGGCGCCGATCGCGAAGAACGCCGCCGCTCCGGTGGGTGCGACGGCGAGGGCGATCCAGCCGATCTGGCTGACCAGGAGCGTCCACACATACCCGAGGCAGGCCGGCCGGTGCTCGGGCGCCTGCCGTGCGGCGCGCAGCCACTGCACGAGCATCGCCAGGCGCATGACGACGTAGCCGGCCACCATGACCTCGTTGTGCAGCAGCCCGCCCGCGTCGAGGCTGTGGAACATCTCCGGCAGGCCGAGGGCCAGTATCACGACACCGGTCATCTGCACCATCGTGGTGACGCGGTAGAACCAGTCGTCGGTGTCGAAGGCGGAGGCGAACCAGGTGAAGTTGATCCAGGCCCAGCACACCGCGAACGTCGCGAAGGCGAACCCGATCACCGCCGGGCCCGTGTGTCCTTCCGCGAGGAGGTGTGCCGCCTGCTCGCCGGCGACCCCGAAACCGATGACGAACGCCAGGTCGAACAGCAGCTCCAGCGGGGTGGCCGCGCGATGGGGCTCGTGGGGGTCACGTCCCCGCATGGGTCGCACCCGGTGATGTAGCTGAGACATGCCCCCATCCTGCCCGAAGCCACCGGGACCGGTCAGCCGAAGTTCTTGCCCTCGCCCCGGTACGTGGGGACGGTCGCGACGATCCCGTCGCCACGGACCAGGTGGACCTCGTCGAACCGCTCCATGAGCTCGCCGGCCTTGGCGTGGCGGAACCAGGCGCGGTCCCCGACGCGCAGCGCCTCCTGCCTGCCGGGGCCGCCGCGGCGGCGCGACCGCAGCGGCGTCTGGACCTCGCCGGCGCCCTCCGATCCGGTGAGCTGCCAGCCGGGTGTCACGACGCGCGGCAGCCGCGAGGTCGCGGCGGGTCCGGACGCGATATAGCCGCCGGAGAACGCGGTCACCCAGCCGGGTGCGGGCTCCCGGACGACGTCGAGCCCGAAGAACGCGGCGGGCCGCGGCCGGAATGCGCGGTAGCCGTCGAACAGGCCGGGCGTGTACAGGCCCGAGCCGGCGGTCACCTCGGTGACGCCGGGTGCGGCCGCGGACGTCTCCAGCGATCCCGTTCCCCCGGAGTTCACCAGTTCGAGGTCGTGCCCGACGGCGTCCCGCGCGGCCGCGACGAGCTCGGGCCGACGGCGGTCGAGGTCCCGCACCGAGAGCCGCTTCACGAGGCGCACGGCCGGGCTCGAGTCGGGCAGCCCGGCGACCTGCGCCTCGTAGAACATCAGGCCGCGCAGGCGCACGCCCCGGGTGCGGGCGACGCGGGAGGCGAGCCGGCCGACGTCGTCGGGGGTCCGCAGCGGCGAGCGGCGGACGCCGAGGTGGGCCGAGCCGAGCCGGAGGCTCGCGTCGACGTCGAGACAGACCTGCAGGGACGGGATCTCCTCCCGGGGGGTTCCCGGGGCCTCGGGCATCAGCGTGCCGGTCCCGCCCGGGGTGTCCGCGCTCTCGGCGCCGGGCCCGCCGGCGTTCCCGGCACCGACGGTGGCGACCGTGGCGACGGCTCCGGCGGCGGCCCTCGCCGCGTCGACCGCCTCCGCGATCAGGTCGAGGTGCAGCGGCGAGTCGATCATCAGTGTCACCGCGCGCCGTGCCACGAGATCCGCGGCGAGCTCGGCGAGCGCGGTCCGGTCGACGCTCGGGTAGCCGACCAGCACGTCGTCGAACCCCTGGGAGGCGAGCCACCGGGCCTCGCGCGGCGAGTAGGCCATGACGCCGGAGAATCCCGCGCCGAGCGCCCTGTCGACCAGGGCCCGGACGCGGACGGACTTGCTGGCCAACCGGACGGGCATGCCGCCGGCACGGGACAGCAGGTCGCGGGCGTTGGCGTCGAACCGGTCGAGGTCGACGACGGCGACCGGGGCCGGCAGGTGTGCGGTGGCGGCCTCCAGGCGTGCCGTCAGGGAACTCATCAGCCCAGCACCTTCCGGGTGTAGCGGTTGTGGAACACGCCCTCCGGGTCGTGCTCGAGGCGCACCCGCGCGGCGTCGTCGAACCGGGGATAGAGCGGGGCGAGGTCGTCCGAGTCGCGGGTGTGTAGCTTGCCCCAGTGCGGGCGCCCGCCCGCGGTCACGAAGATCCGCTCGGCGGCCTCGAAGTACCGGGAGTAGGGCAGGCGCCAGTACTGGTGGACGGCGACGTAGGCGGTCTCGCGGCCGTGGGCGGTGGAGAGCCAGACGTCGTCGGGCGCGGCGAACCGCACCTCGATCGGGAACGGCACGTTCTCCCCGGACGTGCGCAGCCAGTCGTCCACCTCGGTGATGACGTCCCGCACGCTCTCGCGCGGGATCGCGTACTCCATCTCGCGGAACCGCACCCGCCGCCGCGTGCAGAACACCTGGTACGACGGCGCCTGGTAGGTGCGCGCCGACAGCGCGCGGGCGGAGACCGCGTTGAGCCGCGGTGTCAGCCCGCCGAACGCCGTGGCGACCCGGTTGACCATCTCGAACGCGCCGTTCGACAGCAGTTCCTCGTCCAGGAACGACCGTGCCGCGCGGCCGGCCCGGGCGAGCCTGCCGACCGTCGCCGGCTCGACGCGGGTGTTCCGCAGGGTCAGCGCTCGTCCGGTGACGGGGAAGAAGTAGAGCTCGAAGTGGTCGCTCGTCGCGACGACGCCGTCGGGCCCGTCGAGCGACTCCAGCGCCTCGGCCAGCGGTACGGGCCGTTCCTCGGCACGCAGGTCGTAGGCGGGCACGACCTCCAGCGTCACGGCGCTGAGCACGCCCGTGGTGCCCAGACCGAGGCGCGACGCCTCGAAGAGCGGGTCGCCGGGGCCGACATCGTGCACGGCGCCGTCCACGCCGACCACCCGGAGGCCACGCACCTGGGTCGGGAGCCCGCCGAGGCGGGCGCCGGTGCCGTGCGTACCCGTGGAGATCGCACCCGCGATGGACTGGCGGTCGATGTCGCCGAGGTTGCGCATCGCGAGCCCGCGTTCGGCGAGCAGGCGGTTGAGCTGGTGCAGCCGCACGCCGGCGCCGACGGTGACCAGGGTGTTCCCGGTCTCGGGAACACGCTCCACGCGTTCGAGGCCGCTGACGTGGTCGAGATTCAGCAGCACGCCCGACGTCGTCGCGGCGGGCGTGAACGAGTGACCGCCGCCGGCCGCCCGGACGGAGCGGCCGTCGGCGGCCGCCCGGGCGACCACCTCGGCGAGCTCGGCCTCGGACCGGGGCTCGGCCCGGCCGACCGGGCTGCACGTCGCGGTGCGGGCCCAGTTGCTCCAGGTCAACGGCTGGGATGTGGGGGCGCGGTGAACGACATCGGACACTGGGGCACTATCCCACGGCTCCGGCGCCGCGAACAGGGCCGGGCTCGAGTTCACGGCCCCTCGCGGACTCGGCGCGAACTCGTCGAGTGCTCCTGCCCTGCTCTCCCTGACGATCGGACGGCCGGCTCGCCTACGATCGGACGCCGGCGTTCACTTCCGGTCGAACGCGGGAACCAGGTAGCGGAGCACCAGGCGCCCCAGCTCGTCGAAGGCCTTCTGGGCCGCCTCGTCGTCCCGGTCGACGAGCCATCCGATCTCGATCCCGTCGATCTGCTGCGCGGCGAAGCGCGCCAGGAAGTCCACGTCCACCGAGAACCGGGCGCCGCCGCGGTCGGCGAGCTTGTTCAGGTACTCCTTGGTGAACCGATAGCTCTGGTCCAGGTGCGCCTGCGCCACTTCGCGCAGCACGCGGGAGCGGACCCCGGCCAGCGCGAACTCGAAGGTCAGGAGGCGCATGTGCTGGTTCTGCTTGAGGCCGTCGAGCATTGACTGCGCGGACGCCGAGACCAGTGCCTCCGGGTCGTGTCCCTGGTCGAGCGCGGCGAGCGCGGGCTCCGAGGCCGTCAGGGCGATCGCGCGCCCCATCGCCCGCAGCATGTCGGCCTTGTCCTCGAAGCAGTAGTGCACGGTGCCGAGCGAGATCTCGGCCTCCTGCGCCACCGCGCGTACCGAGACCGCTTCCACACCCTCACGAAGCGCGACGCGCAGCCCGGCCTCGACAATCTCCTGGCGACGTTCCTCGAGTGTCTTGCGCCTGCTCACACGCGCTTCGGTCATGAGATCTCCCCGTGCGGCATCGCCGCGTCCGACGCAGAAGGTGTGGACGGCGCGGTGAACACCAGCGCCGTGGCGATCGCCGCGACGCCCTCGCCACGACCCGTGAGGCCGAGCCCGTCGGTGGTCGTCGCGGAAACGTTCACGGGCGCACCCGCGGCGCCGCCGAGCGCGGCCGCTGCCTCCGCGCGACGCGGACCGATCTTCGGACGATTCCCGATCACCTGAACAGACACATTCCCTATGGTGAACCCTGCGGCGCGAACTCGCCTAGCGGCTTCGGCCAGCAGTTTCGTCCCGGGCGCGCCGGACCATTCCGGCTCGGCCGTACCGAAGTTGGTCCCGAGATCACCGATCCCCGCCGCCGAGAGCAGCGCGTCGGCCGCGGCGTGGGCGGCGACGTCCGCGTCGGAGTGCCCGGCCAGGCCTCGCTCCCCGGGCCAGTGCAGGCCGCCGAGCCACAGTTCCCGGTCGCTGCCTTCCCCGGCGAAGGCGTGCACGTCCGTTCCGATACCGATGTGCGGCACGGGGCACGAAGGTGCGAGTTCGACGTCCAAGCCTGATCCTCCCACTCAGTCCGTCAGCTCGAGGGCTGCGATGCGCAGGTCGCGCTCCGTCGTGATCTTGGCTGCTGCGGCGTCGCCTCGCACGATGTGCACCGGCTCGCCGAGAGCTTCGACGAGCCCGGCATCGTCCGTCGCGGCGGCGGCCTCGGAACCCGACCGGTCCTGACCTGCCTTGTGCGCGCGTTCCAGCAGCTCCCGCGTGAAGCCCTGGGGCGTCTGCACGGCTCGCAACCACGCACGGTCCGGAGTACCGATCACGAGTTCGGCGTCGTCGCCGGGAACCACCTGCTTGACGGTATCTGTGACGGGAAGCCCGGGGACGACGGCGTCGTGGCCCGCCCGGACGGCGGCGACGACCCGCCGGACCAGGTCCGCGGGAACGAGAGGACGGGCGGCATCGTGCACGAGCACGACATCGTGACTCGTACCGGCCGCGGCAAGGCCGGCGGCGACGGACGCCTGGCGCGTCGCGCCGCCGTCGACCACCGTGACGGGGACCGTCATATACGCATCGGTGGTGAGAAGTTCGTCGACGACGTCCCGCAAGCCGTCGGGCGCGGTGACGACGAGGGCGTCGACCACGCCGGACCCGACGAGTCGGCGCGCGGCATGCAGGACGAGCGGGAAACCGCCGAGATCGACGAGTGCCTTGGGCAAGTCACGCCCGAGACGTGCGCCGGATCCGGCGGCGGTGAGGATCGCGAGCGTGGTCATGTGAGGACCCCGCCGACAGGGTCGAAGGTGATCAGCCGGCGAGGACCTCGTCGAGGATGGCCTCGGCCTTCTCCTCCTCGGTCTTCTCCGCGAGCGCGAGCTCGGAGATCAGGATCTGACGGGCCTTGGCCAGCATGCGCTTCTCGCCCGCGGAGAGTCCGCGGTCGGCATCGCGGCGGGAAAGATCCCGCACGACCTCGGCGACCTTGATCACGTCACCGGACGCCAGCTTCTCGAGGTTCGCCTTGTACCGGCGCGACCAGTTGGTGGGCTCTTCCGTGTACGGCGCACGCAGCACCTCGAAGACTCGCTCGAGGCCCTCCTGGCCGACGACATCGCGCACCCCGACGAGGTCGACGTTTTCCGCCGGGACCTCGATCGTCAGATCACCCTGGGCGACCTTGAGCTTGAGGTACATCTTCTCCTCGCCCCGGATCTTGCGGGTCTTGACCTCCTCGATCAGCGCCGCGCCGTGGTGCGGGTAGACAACAGTCTCGCCTACTGTGAACGTCATCTGCAGATGTCCCCTTTCCAGGACACAAGGTTACCACGTTGCGGTCCCCGATTTTCTTGACCCGACCCGGTTCGGAAGCTGCTCTGACATTGACGTCATCGCAGGTCAGATGCCACATTTTCGCGGGCCGGGCGCGAGCTCGCGGCGTTGGGCGAGATCGTTCATATCGATCCGATCACCCACTCTTGACCCAATTTTTGATTCGTACAGAATGGCGGCCGCCCAATTCTCTCCACGAGTGGCCGTGCGGAGTCGCCGTCGTCGTCCGCGTGGCGGGTGACACACACCACGAACCGACCTGCCGCGGGCGGCTCCCCGCGACGCACCGTCGCGGTCCCGGGCCATTAGGATGTTGCCCGATCACCGCCTTGACCTCCAGGGAGTAGACCGTGTCCCGTCGCACCACCGCCCACCGACGCGCCCGCACCGTCGCGGTCGCGGCCGTCACCGCGGCGGGTGCCGCCTTCCTGTCGGCATGCGCCCCCACCACCACCGCGCTCAACTACTCGCCGTCCGACGGCGTCATGGTGTCCGTGGGTGCGCAGGAGGTCGGCGAGTTCACCGACCTGCGAGGGCTCAATCTCATGGTGGTGGCCGCGGAGGAAGGTGCGGCCGGCACCCTGCTCGGCGCGCTCGCCAACGACACGCAGGAGAGCGCGACGTTCACGCTCGCCCCGGAGGGAGCCACGCCGGTCACCTTCGAGGTCGGGGCGGGCGACACCCTCTACATCGGCGGCGAGAGCGGCGAGACGGTCCTGCTCGACGTCGTCTCCGCCGGACCGGGCTCCAGCGTCCCCTCGACCCTCGAGGCCGGCGGCGAGTCCCGGACCTTCGACCTGCCGGTGCTCAACGGCGAACTCCCCGAGTACGCGGACTACGTGCCGGAGCCGTCGCCGACGGCTTCCCCGTCTCCGCAGGCCTCCGCGTCGCCGGAGACGTCCCCGTCACCGGTGAGCTCCCCGACGCCGGACGAGTAGGCCGCGTGCGGACGTCGCCCACGCGGACGTCGCAGCGCATCGGACACGCACATCGATTTTGCTCGCTCTCGACATCTCCGGTCGATAGGGTCTTGTCAGGCGACCTGTCCAGGCTCACCCACCCCGCCGACGCGGAGTGACCCCCCGAAAGGCTCGAACGTCTTGCTTCTGCGCACCAAGTCCCCCGCCGCTCGCCGTGTTCGCGGCGTCACCGCCGTCGTCGGCGCCGCTCTCGCCGTTGGTCTCTTCTCGGGGTGCTCGGCGATCGACGACTTCCTGGAGGGGAGTGCCGACGAGGCCCCCCGTGACGAGAACGGCGAGATCATCGAGGAGGCCGACGCCGGCGCGATGACCGTGGAGATCGGGGACTGCCTCGACATCGCCGAACTCGAGAACCAGGCCACGTTCACGGACCTGCCCGTCATGCCGTGCGACCAGGAGCACACCGGCGAGATCTACGCCGAGAAGGACCTGGCGAACGGCGCGTACCCCGGTGAGGACGACGTCACCGAGGAGGCCGACACGTTCTGCGAGGGCGAGTTCGAGAACTTCGTCGGCGTGCCGTACTCGGAGTCCGAGCTGTACTTCTGGTCGTTCTACCCGACCAAGGAGAGCTGGCGGCAGGACGACCGCACCATCCAGTGCGTCCTGGAGTCCGAGGAGCCGGTGACGGAGTCGCTGGAGGGCGCCGAGCGGTAGCGCCCGAAGGCCCCCGGGGATCGAGGATCCCTGGGGGCCTTCCGCACGTTCACGCCCACCGAACCGGTCCCGGGCCGCCGGAAGCGTAGCGACGGCGCCCGCAGGCGAGGAACGAGCCGAGGACGACGGAGCCCGGCGGCTCCGGAAGACACAGGTCAGCCGAAGCGGCCCGAGACGTAGTCCTCGGTGGCCTGTTCCGACGGGGAGCTGAAGATCGTCGCCGTCTCGTTCATCTCGATGAGCTTGCCGGGCTTGCCGGTGCCGGCGATGTTGAAGAACGCCGTCCGGTCGCTCACGCGGGCGGCCTGCTGCATGTTGTGCGTGACGATGACGATCGTGTAGTCCTTCTTCAGCTCCTGGATCAGGTCCTCGATCGCCAGGGTGGAGATCGGGTCCAGGGCCGAGCACGGCTCGTCCATGAGGACCACCTGCGGCTTCACCGCGATGGTCCGGGCGATGCACAGGCGCTGCTGCTGACCGCCGGACAGGCCGGAACCGGGCTTCTCGAGGCGGTCCTTGACCTCGTTCCAGAGGTTCGCGCCCCGGAGGGACGACTCCACCAGGTCGTCGGCGTCGGCCTTGGAGATCCTGCGGTTGTTCAGCTTGACGCCGGCCAGGACGTTGTCCCGGATCGACATCGTGGGGAACGGGTTCGGCCGCTGGAACACCATCCCGATGTTGCGGCGCACCGCCACCGGGTCGACGTCCGGCCCGTACAGGTCGACGCCTTCGAGCTCCACACTGCCGTCCACGTACGCGCCGGGGATGACCTCGTGCATGCGGTTGAGCGCGCGGATGAAGGTCGACTTGCCGCAGCCGGACGGCCCGATGAAGGCCGTCACGGAGCGCGGCTCGATGCTCATCGAGACGCCTTCGACCGCGAGGAATTCGCTGTAGTAGATGTTGACGTCCTTGACGTCGATGCGCTGGGCCATGGAAAGGATCCTTCGTGTTGCGCTGGGCGAGGTGAGGTCCTGCGCGTCAGCGCAGCTTCGGGGCGAACCACCGGTTGACGAGGCGGCCCGTGATGTTGAGGAGCATGACGATCGCGATGAGTGCCAGAGCGGCGCCCCAGGCGTTCTGGAACCCGATGTCGACGATGCAGTCGATGTCGTCCGGCTGGCACGTGGCGTAGCCCGCGTAGTACTGGCGGTACGCGAAAACGGGCAGCGTCATCATGCGCCCGTCGAAGGCGTCGAAGTTGATCGAGTCGGTCACACCCACCGCGACGAGAAGCGGTGCGGTCTCACCGATGACGCGCGCGATGGCGAGCAGGACGCCCGTGGTCAGGCCTGCGACCGAGGTCCGCAGCACGACGCGGACGATGGTCAGCCACTTGGGCACGCCGAGCGCGTACGACGCCTCGCGGAGCTCGTTCGGGACGAGCTTGAGCATCTCCTCGCCGGATCGCACCACGACCGGGATCATCAGGACCGAGAGCGCGACGGCGCCCATGAACCCGAAACGAGCGGCCGGCCCGAAGATCAGCGTGAACAGCGCCACGACGAACAGACCCGCCACGATCGACGGGATGCCGGTCATCACGTCCACGAAGAACGTCACGGCCCGGGCGAGCAGCCCCCGCCCGTACTCGACCAGGTAGATGGCGGTCATCAGCCCGATCGGCACCGAGATCGCGATCGCCCAGCCGGTGATGATCAGCGTGCCCATGATGGCGTGATAGATGCCGCCGTCGGGGTTGCCGCCGAAGATCCCGCGCATCGACAGCGAGAGGAAGTCGACGCTCATCCGGCCGGCGCCGCGGCTGGCGACCGTCCACAACAGCGACACGAGGGGGGCCATCGCCAGGAGGAAACAGAACCAGATGACGCCGGTCATGAGCCGGTCGGTGGCCTTGCGGCGCGGCTCGGCCGAGGTCAGGAGCTGGCGGGTGCGCTCGGTGGCGTCCGCGGCAGGAGTGGCTGTACTCATCAGTTCGCTCCCGAGAATTCCTTGCGGCGCGCGATGATCCATCGCGCGAACATGTTCACGGCCAGGGTGATCACGAACAGGGCGAGGCCGGTCGCGATCAGGGCGTTCACGGCAAGGCCGGACGCCTCAGGGAAGTCGAGGGCGATGTACGCGGCGATCGTCTGGTGCTTCGCTGCCTCGAGGAGGTGGAAGGAGTACGTGAAGCCCGGCGAGAGGATCATCAGCACGGCCATCGTCTCGCCGAGCGCCCGCCCGAGGCCCAGCATGGCCGCCGACATCACGCCCGAGCGCCCGAACGGCAGGACGGCGACACGCACCATCTCCCAGCGGGTGGCGCCGAGCGCCAGGGCCGCTTCCTCGTGCAGCTTGGGGGTCTGCAGGAAGACCTCGCGCGAGACCGCCGTGATGATGGGCAGGATCATGACCGCCAGCACCACGCCGACGGTCGCGATCGACTTCGACGTGGTCGATACCTCGCCGGCGAACAGCGGGAACCAGCCGAGATACGTGTTGAGCCAGTTCCAGACCGGCAACAGCGCGGGCGCGAGGATCAGGAAGCCCCAGAGGCCGTAGATGACGGACGGGATGGCGGCCAGCAGGTCGACGAGATAGCCGAGGATCTGCGCCAGGCGGCGGGGCGCGTAGTGCGAGATGAACAGCGCGATGCCCATCCCCACCGGCGTCGCGAGCACCAGGGCCACCACCGCGGCGAGCAGCGTGCCGAAGACGAGCGGCCCCACGTACTCGACGAACGAGGTGTCGTCCGGGTATCGCGGCACGGCCTCGGCGAGCTCCGCCGGACCGGCGGTCAGGGCCGGCCACGCGCGGAAGAGCAGGAACAGCGCAACGGCCGCCAGCACCGCGAGGATCGTTGCGCCCGCACCGATCGCGATCCAGCGGAACACGCGGCTGAAGCCGCGTTCCGTATCGCCGGTGCTGCGGCGGCGCGTCGCGCGGGGACGAGGTGGCGGGGTCACCTCGTCGACGGGCGGACTATCGGTGGTCGTCACTCTCGCTCCTCAGGGGGTGCGCTCTTGCGTGAGGTCAAGTATTCACGACTGCGCCGGTGGCCGGCCCGGGCCCGCCAGACGGCGGCCCGGACCGGCCACCGGCGCCGGTGTCGTGCTCAGTCTGCCAGGATCAGCCGGCCGAGATCGCGTCGAGCGACGGCTGGATCTCGCTGCGCAGCGTGTCCGAGATCGGGGCGGAACCGGCGTTGTCGGCGGCGGACTGCTGGCCCTCCTCGCTCAGGACGTAGGTCTCGAAGCCCTTCACCAGCTCGGCGGTGTTCTCGTCCGCGTAGGTGAGGCAGGCGAGCTCGTAGGAGACGAGCACGATCGGGTAGGTGCCCGGGAGGTCGCGCTCGAGCTCGAAGGCGAAGATGTGCTCACCCGTGCCCTCGACGCGCGGCGACTGCTCGACGACGGCCGCCGCCGCCTCCGCGCTGTACTCGACGAACTCGTCACCCACACCGACGGCCGCCGTGCTCAGCGTGCCGATCTGCGACGCCTCGACGTACGCGATGGTGCCCTCGCCGGACTGCGCGGCGTTGGCGACGCCCGAGTTGCCCTGCGCCGACTCCTGGCCCTCGACCGGCCAGACGCCCTCGACCTCGAAGTCCCAAACGTCAGGCGCGACGGTGGCCAGGTACTCCACGAAGTTCTCGGTGGTTCCCGAGTCGTCCGAGCGGTGGACGACCGTGATGTCCATGTCGGGCAGCTCGGCGTCCTCGTTGTCGGCCGTGATCGCCTCGTCGTTCCAGTTCGTGATGTCGCCCTTGAAGATCCCGGCGATCGTCTCCGGGGCGAGGTTCAGCGTGTCGACGCCCTCAAGGTTGTAGGCGACGGTCACCGGGGCGATGAAGCCGGGGAACTGGATGACCCCACCCTCGCCGCAGACCTCCTCGGCGGTGGCGATCTCGTCCTCGTCCAGCGCGGCGTCGGAGCCCGCGAACAGGTAGGCGCCCGAGCCGAAGCTCTCGCGGCCACCGCCGGAGCCGACCGGGTCGTAGTTGACGGTCACGTCCGGGTTGGCCTCCTGGAAGCCCGCCCGCCACGCGTCCATGGCGTTCTCCTGCGAGGACGCGCCGCCACCGTCGAGCTGACCGGACAGGCCCATGCTGTCCGCCGTCTCGTCGGTGCCGCCGGTCTCACCGTCGTCAGCGCCCGGGTCGGAGCCGCAGGCAGCGAGGCTCAGGGCGAGCGCACCGGCCATGACAGCGGAACCCACGCGGGGGAATCGGCTGATCTTCACGTGTCGATCCATCCTGTTCAGTTCGTTGCGCACGGCGAGCGCCGGCGTCATCCGTGACGCTAGGGAGATGGAATGACCTCGCGCCCAGGTTCAAGTGAACGGAAGATGAACAGTGGCGGGAGAACGGCGTGAGGTCGACCACTCGCCTTGCTCAACCACGACCGCCGTCGGACCATGAGCGATTACGCAATTCATCCCCGTTGCGATCCCGGACCGTTCCGCTCGGCCCGGCGGAGGCGGTACGACCGGCCCTGCGCAGCGGTACGAGCACGAGTGACACCTCGCCGGCGCCGATCGGTACGCCTCAGCCGAGGTAGATCGACTCCGCCGCTTCCTCGACCCTGCGCTGCACGAACTCGGAGACGGGCGCGCTGCCCGCCGCCTCCGCGGCATGCTGCTGCCCCTCGGCCGAGGAGATGTAGGTGATGAAGTCCTTCACGAACCGCCCGGTGGCCTTGTCGGTGTACCGGGAGCACACGACCACGTACGACACGAGGACCAGGGGGTACGCGTACGTCTCGGTCGTCCTCCGGTCGATCTCGTAGGCGAGGTCGTACTTGGTCCGGCCGTCGATGATCTGCGAGACGTCGACCATCGACGCGGCGGCCTCCGGGGTGTACTCCACGAACTCGCCGCCCACCTGGATCGCCGCGCTGCCCAGCCCCTCGGTCGCTGACGCGTCCGCGTACGTGATGGAGCCCTGGTTGTCCCGCACGTAGCCGATGACGCCCCCGGTCTGGGGCTCGGCCCTCCCGTGGTCGATCGGCCACACGCCGTCGGCCTGGTACGGCCAGTCCTCGGGCGCGACCTGGCGCAGGTAGTCCGTGAAATTGTCGGTGGTCCCGGAGTCGTCCTCGCGGTGCACGGCCGTGATCGGGAGATCCGGCAGGCTCACCTCCGCGTTGGCCTGCGCGATCGCCGGGTCGTTCCACGTCGTGATCTCGCCGGTGAAGATCTTCGCGATCACGTCGGGCGCGAGGTTGAGCCTGTCGATGCCCTCCAGGTTGAAGGCCACCGAGATCGGGCTGATGTACACGGGCAGGTCGATCCCGTTCCCGCCGGCACACACCTCCGAGGAAGCCGCCAGCTCGTCCTCCGACAACACCGCGTCGGACCCGGCGAACGCCACCTGCCCGGCGAGGAACTCCTCGCGCCCGCCACCGGAGCCGATGGCGTCGTACTCCACCGTCACGCCCGGGTTGTCGGCCACGTACGCCGTGGTCCACGCCTCCATGGCCACCTGCATCGCGGAGGAGCCGGAGCCCCCGAACGAACCCGCCACCTCGATGGGCGCAGGCGGCACGTAGGTGGCACCGAGCATCTGGCTGCATCCGGCGAGCGGAAGGACGAGGGCGCCCGCGGCGACGATCGCGACGGCACGGCTGCTGGAGAGGGTCATGTTCCATGACGCTAGGGACGCCCGGTGAATACCAGTAAGGACAAAAGCGAACACAAGGTGAACACCGACAGTGACATCCCACATACCGCAAGACCGGCATCACGGACAACGCATTCCTTCGAAGCCGCCGACCGCGGCGAGCCCAGGCCCGCAACACCCCGCCACGAGACCACCCGGGCACCCCGCCCGGCGGCCGCGCGGACCGGATCCCTGCCGGCCCGCGCGCCCCGAGCGCCGGCTACTCCTCGGAGTCCGCGAGCTTGTACCCCAGCCCACGCACCGTGAGCAGGTAGCGCGGGGTCCCCGGGTCGGGTTCGATCTTCGAGCGGATGCGCTTCACGTGCACGTCCAGCGTCTTGGTGTCGCCCACGTAGTCGGCACCCCAGACCCGGTCGATGAGCTGCCCTCGGGTCAGCACGCGCCCCGCGTTGCGCAGCAGCAGCTCGAGCAGGTCGAACTCCTTGAGCGGGAGCGAGATCGTGTCGCCGTTCACGGTCACCGTGTGTCGTTCGACGTCCATCGTGACCGGACCGGCCTCGAGGACGCCCGCGGCGTCGTCCGCCGTCTGCTCGACGGGCTGGCGGCGGCGCAGCACCGCGCGCATCCGCGCGAGCAGCTCCCGGAACGAGTAGGGCTTGGTCACGTAGTCGTCGGCGCCGAGCTCCAGCCCGACCACCTTGTCGATCTCGGAGTCCTTCGCGGTGAGCATGATGACCGGCACGTCACCGCGCGCGCGCAGTTCCCGGCACACCTCCGTCCCGGAGAGGCCGGGGAGCATCAGGTCGAGCAGCACCAGGTCGGCCCCGTCGGCGTCGTAGGCCGCGAGCGCGGAGTTACCGTCCGCCGCCTCGACCACCTCGAACCCCTCGCGGGCGAGCTGGTAGGTCAACGGGTCGCGGTACGACTCCTCGTCCTCGACCACCAGGATGCGCGTCACGCGCCTACCTCCTCGTTCGTCGCCACCGGGTCCGTCCCGGCTCTCACATCACCGGCCGCGGGCCTTGCCCCCGGCTCGGTCGTCAGTGCGTCGGCATTCATGCCCGCGGACGGGATCCGCAGGGTGAACGTCGATCCGCGGCCGGGTTCCGACCACATCGTGACATCGCCGCCGTGGTCGGCCGCGACGTGCTTGACGATGCTCAGTCCGAGGCCGGTGCCGCCGGTGTCGCGGGAGCGGGCCGGGTCGACCCGGTAGAAGCGCTCGAACACGCGGTCCTGCTTGCTCTCGTCGATCCCGACACCCTGGTCCACGACGGCGATCTCGACCAGCCCGCGGCGCTCCGTCACGCCCACCCCCACGCGGGTGGCCGGTCCCGAGTAGGCGACGGCGTTGTCGAGCAGGTTGCGCACGGCGGTGACCAGGAGGTTGTGGTCGCCATACACCACGCTGCCCAGCGCGCCGCCGGACGTGATGGCGATGTTCTTGGCGTGCGCGGCCGTCTTGGCCCGGTCCACGGCCTCGTCGATCACCGCGCGCACGGACACGGGTGTGTCCTTCTGCACGGCGCCCTGGGACTGGAGCCGGGACAGCTCGATGATCTCCTGCACGAGCTCGGACAGGCGCTGCGCCTCCCGGTGCATGCGTTCGGTGAACCGCCGCACGGCGACCGGGTCGTCGGCGGCGTCGGCCACGGTCTCGGCCAGCAGGGCGAGCGCACCGACCGGGGTCTTGAGCTCGTGCGAGACGTTGACCACGAAGTCGCGGCGGATCGCCTCGACGCGGGCGGCCTCGGTCCGGTCCTCGGCGAGCACCAGGACCCGGTTGCCCAGCGGCGCGACGCGCACCTGGAGCAGCACCGTGCCGCTGCCCACCGGGCCGCGCGGCAGTTCCAGCTCACGTTCCCGGATCATGCCGTCCCGCCGCACCTGGGCCACCATCTCCCGGATCGCGGCGTGCGCGATCGCGTCGTTGCGCACCACGTTGAGCGCGTAGGCGGGGGGTGACGCACGGATCACCTCGTCGTCGTCGTCCACCACGACCGCGGCGGAGCGCAGGACGGAGAGCACACGGACGAGGCCGTCGTCGAGCTCGGCGGCCGGTGCCTCCGGTCCTCCGCGCTGACGTCGCTCGGAGATGCGGAACGCGAGCGTGGAGACGACGCCGACGACCACGCCGACGATGCCCGCGCCGAGCACCGAGACCCCCTGGATGAATCCGTCCACCCACCCAGAGTAGGCAGTGCCGCCGCGGATACTCGCCATCGAGCCGACTAGCCCGATTGACGTCACCAGGAGTTCATCCTGTAACAGGAAGTCGTTAACCTGAGGGTTTACGTTCGAGTGCGACGCTTGGCGTCGCGCCGGAGGAGCCGGCCGGCGTCGCGCCAACGCGGCCAGCCCGCTATGCACGGCGCACTCCTGTGGAAGGAAAGCGATGCGACAGATCTTCGAGGCCGAGCTGCGACAGGTCGGCGACGACCTCGCCGAGATGAGCCGACTCGTCGAGTCAGCGATCAGTAGGGCCGGCAAGGCGCTGAGGGAAGCGGACCTGCAGCTCGCGCAGGAGGTGATCGCCTCGGACAAGTCCATCGACCAGCTCGAGGCGTCCCTCGACGAGCGCTGCGTCCACCTGCTCGCCCAGCAGGCGCCGGTCGCGACCGACCTGCGCACCATCGTCAGCGCACTGCGCATGAGCGCCTCGCTGGAGCGCATGGGTGACCTGGCCCGCCACGTGGCCCAGGTGGCACGGGGCCGGTACCCCGCGAAGGCGATCGTCCCGGCGGCCGCGGACATCTTCGCGAGGATGGACGAGGCCGCGGTGCACGTGGCCGAACGGACGACCCTCCTCCTGGAGACGCGCGACCTCGAGATGGCGCAGGCCATCGAGCGCGACGACGACCTGCTCGACGAGCTGCACCAGGAGACGTTCGGCGCCCTGCTCGGCGAGGACTGGGACGGCACCGTCCAGGAGGCGGTCGACATCACGCTGGTGGGCCGCTACTACGAGCGCTTCGGGGACCACGGCGTATCGATCGCCAAGCGCGTCTCGTTCCTGGTCACGGGCGACTTCCCGGAAGACCACCAGCACAACCAGTAACCGCAGCAGGCAGTGAGGGCGACTGCACAGTCAGTGAGGCGGTTGCCTCGGCGGACGACGGCACGGATGCCGTGCGCGAACCCGTTCACGGGCCCCAGGGGGCCCTCCACTTCGGGAAAGATAGGTTCGCGCACGGCATCCGTGCCGTCGTCCGCCGAGGCAACCGCCTCTACCGACTCAGCGACCCTGGTTCGCGACCGCCGCGATGGCGTCCTTGGCCGCCTCCGGGTCCAGGTAGGTGCCGCCCCGGGTGATCGGGGCCAGCGACTCGTCGAGCTCGTAGACCAGCGGGATGCCGGTGGGGATGTTCAGTCCGGCGATCGCCTCGTCGGAGACGCCGTCGAGGTGCTTGACCAGCGCGCGCAGCGAGTTGCCGTGCGCGGCCACGAGCACCGTCTTCCCGTCCTTCAGGTCCGGGACGATCTCGGACTCCCAGTACGGGAGCGCCCGCTCGAGCACGTTCTTGAGCGCCTCGGTGCGCACCACGGGGGCGCCGTCGTAGCGCGGGTCGGCGTCCTGGCTGTACTCGGAGCCGAGCTCGATCTCCGGCGGCGGCACGTCGTACGACCGGCGCCACGTCATGAACTGCTCCTCGCCGAACTCCGCGAGGGTCTCCTTCTTGTTCTTGCCCTGGAGCGCGCCGTAGTGCCGCTCGTTGAGCCGCCAACTGCGCTTCACGGGGATCCAGTGCCGGTCCGCGGCGTCCAGCGCGAGGTTCGCGGTGGTGATCGCACGGCGCAGCAGGGAGGTGTGCACGACGTCGGGCGTGACACCCGCCTCGGTCAGCAGCGTGCCGCCGCGCTTGGCCTCTTCGGTGCCCTTCTCGGACAGGGGAACATCCACCCAGCCGGTGAACAGGTTCTTGGCGTTCCACTCGCTCTCGCCGTGGCGGAGCAGGACGAGCTTGTAGGTCATGCCCCCATCCTGCCCGACTCCGCGTGGTGCTTGCGTGCCGTCTCGTAGACGGCGAGGATCTCGTCGGCGGCGTGGTCCCAGCCGAACCGTGCCGCCGAGGCGGCTGCCGCCCGCGCCATCCGGGTACGACGGCGGTCGTCGGCGAGCAGGTCGTGCAGTGCGCGCGCCCAGTCGGCGGGCTCGTGACCGTGCACGAGGACCCCGGACTCGCCGTCGGCCACCACCGTGCGCAGGCCGCCCACCGCGGCCGCGACCACCGGCGTGCCCGACGCCAGCGCCTCGGCCGCCACGAGCCCGAACGATTCGCTGTGCGACGGGACGGCGACGAGGTCCGCGGCACGGAACCAGTCCACGAGCTCGGCCTGCGGCACCGGCGCCCGCAGGAGCACGTCGTCGGTCACACCTTCCTGCCAGGCGAGCGCCTCGAGCTCGCGCACGGCCGTGGCCTTGCCGCTCGCGCCGCCGAGCACGACGAGCAGCGGGCGGGCTGCCGCGTCCGGCGTGGCCGTCCGACCCGCCGCCCCGGCCGCGGTCCCCTCGGCCGCCGACCACGCCGTGCCCGCGCCCGAACTCGCCGTGCCTGCGCGCGCGCCCGTGCCCGTGCCCGTGTCTGCGCCCGCACTCGCCGTCGCCGTCGTCGGCCAGGAGCCCAGCGCACGGACCAGCACGTCCGGACCCTTCAGCAGCTGGATGCGCCCGGCGAAGAGCACCACCTGCCGGTCGACAGGCAGGCCGAGACGCTCGCGCAGCGCGCGCCGCGTCTCGGCGACCGCGGCGCGTTCCTCGTCGTTCTCCACGGGGCACGAGACGGTCCGCCGCCCGGTTCCGCCCCGTCCGTCGAGCGCCGCCTCGAGCGGCGCGAAGAGGCCCGTGTCCACGCCGGGAGGCACGACGTGCACGCGGGACCGGTCGGCCGCGTACCTGCACACGAGGTCGTCGGCCTCCTGTTCCGTGTTGGCCACGAGCGCGTCCGCCTCGGCGACGACCTGCTCCTCCCCCACGATGCGCCCCATCGGCTCCGGGGAGTCCCCGGGCGCGAGCGACGCGTTCTTGACGCGCGCCATGGTGTGCATCGAGTGCACCAGGGGGACGTCCCAGCGCTCGGTCGCGAGCCATCCCACCTGGCCGGACAGCCAGTAGTGGCTGTGGACGACGTCGTACCAGTCGGCGGGGCGGTGCGCCTCGGCCCGGAGCACGCCGGCGGCGAACGCGCAGAGCTGGCCGGGCAGGTCGTTCTTGTCGAGGCCCTCGAAGGGGCCGGCGGCGATGTGGACCACCTTGATCCCCGGTTCGGCGTCGACCACCTTGGGCTGGGCCGACGACGTCGCACGCGTGTAGATCTCGACCTCGGCGCCGCGGCGCGCGAGCGCCCGCGACAGTTCCAGGACGTACACGTTCATCCCGCCCGCGTCGCCCGTTCCGGGCTGTTCGAGCGGCGAGGTGTGCACGGTGATCATCGCGACGCGCATCATGACACCAGCACGCACGCGGGCGGGACCGGGAACGGGAACCTCGCCACGACCTCCCCCGTGCCGGACGTCAGGTCCACGTGCACGGAGATCAGTTCACTCGTGTTCTGCGCGGCGACGACGACCAGCTCGTGCCCCGCCGGCACGCCGGCATCACCGCCGGACGTATCGGGTCCGACGACGGCGTGGTGGCGGGGCCAGGTCCCGGCGCCGAGTTCCACGTCGGTGACGTGCCGGACCTTCCAGTCGGCGAAGGCGCGCTCGACGCGCAGCACGGAGAGCACGTCGGGGCCGCGCACGCCGACGTGCACGTGCCGGCCGTCGGGCGAGAGGGTCACGTGCGAGGGGAATCCGGGCGCGCCGTCGGGGCCGAAGGTCGCGTCCGTGACCGCGAAGCTGTCCGCGTGGCGGTAGCGAGGAAGCCCCTGCGGGCCCGGGTCCGGGACGAGCAGGTGCAGGCGGCAGTCGAGCTCGCCGACCACGAGGAGGGCGCCGTCGGGCAATTCCACCAGATGACGGGGACCTGCTCCCGGCGGGAACGTCGCGGCGAGGTCGGAGCCGCTGCCGCCGTCCGGGGCGGCCCGGTGGACCCGCAGTTCGTCGGAACCGAGGTCCGCGACGAGCGCGGTGCTGCCGTCGCCCGGGAGGAGGTGCGCGGAGTGGGCGTGCGGACCCGCCTGACGGTCCGGGACCGGGCCGGATCCGTGGTGCCCGAACGACTCGGCGTTCGCGGTCAGCCGGCCGTCGTCGCCGGTGGGCCACGTCGTGGCGACTCCGTCGCCGTAGTTGGTCACCCACACGTGATCGGTGCCGGCCACGACGTGGCACGGTTCCGAGCCGCCCGAGGAGACGGTGCGCCGCGCGACGAGCGAGCCGTCGTCGCGCAGGTCGAGCACGGCCAGCGAACCGGTACCGGTCTCCCCCACGGCGTAGAGCGTGCGTCCCGAGGGATGCGCGGCGAGGAAGGAGGGTGCGGGGAGCGCGATCGCGCGCCGGGCACCGCTCAGGACACCCGTGCCGACGTCGGCGTCGACGCGGAACACTCCCTCACCACTGCCAGGACCGGCACCGGGAGGAGGATAGGTGCCGATCCACAGTGAGCAGGTGCCTGGGTCTGGCTCCGAAGTCATGAGACCAGCCTATGGCTCGCCCCGGACCGGAGACGCAACGGTGCCCGAGGGCACAGTGCAGCAAGGCACCTGCTCAACGGCCTCTCAGCCGTTGGCCTTCTCGTAGGCCGCGACGATCTCGGCGGCGATACGGCCGCGGTCGCTCACCGTGTGGCCCTGAGCACGAGCCCATTCGCGGATCGCCGCGGTGTTGTTCGCGCTGCGCGAGCGCCGCGACGAACGCGACGCCGCCGGCGTCGACTTCGCCTTGCGCGCGGCACCGACCCACGGAGCGAACGCTTCACGGAGCTCCGCAGCGTGTTCCTTGCTCAGGTCGATCTCGTAGTTGGTGCCATCGAGACCGAAGCTCACAGTCTCATCGGCGACGCCGCCATCGATGTCGTCCTCGAGTACCAGCTGAACCCTCTGGACCATTGTCCGCACGCCCTTTCATTTCAACAAAACATCTGGGTGTTGTCGAAAGCATGCCGCACAGGTGTATCACCCGTCAAACAAAGGGGTCGGCCGCGAGATTTCGTACACACAGAAACTTCACCGTCACGGCGCTCCGGGGTCCGCCGGGGGAATCGGGCCGGGAAATCCCGCGATCCCGGTTCCCGGGCTCATCCCCGGCTCAGGGATTGTCGCTGGACACCACGCCGTCGGAGGCGGAATCCGCAGGCGTCACCGTAGAATCCCCCGCCGCGGTGCCAGGTTGGCTCCCCATACGCTCCGTGGCCAGGCGCTCGTCACGGTCGGCACGCATGATCTTTCGCATCGCGAACCAGAACAGAACGCCTACACCGATCGAGGGCAGGAGGCCCGCGATCACCGCACCGAATGTGTCCACCACAGGATCCTCACAATCGCCTCGGGTCAGTTCTCATCGTGACATCTCCCCGTGTTCCGCCCGGGCGGACGCCTCGTTCCCCGGCACCCGCCCGCGCCGTACCCCGTCGACGTCAGGCCTGCGGCTTGACGAGCGGGAACATGATGGTCTCGCGAATGCCGAGACCCGTGAGCGCCATCAGCAGGCGGTCGACACCCACGCCCATTCCGCCCGACGGCGGCATGGCGATCTCCATGGCGGTGAGGAAGTCCTCGTCGATCGGCATCGCGTCCTCGTCGCCGACGGCGGCCATCCGCGCCTGCTGCTCGAAACGCTGCCGCTGGATCACCGGATCGACGAGCTCCGAGTACCCCGTGCCGAGCTCGAATCCGCGCACATACAGGTCCCACTTCTCGACGGCGCCGGAAATACTCCGGTGCTCCCGGGTGAGCGGAGAGGTCTCCACCGGGAAGTCGCGCACGAACGTCGGGGCATACAACTCGCCACCCACGTGGTGCTCCCACAGCTCCTCGACGAGCTTGCCGTGATTCGCCTTCTTGGGGTCGAGAGAGATCTCCGCCTTGTCCGCAAGCTTGGTCAGGTGTTCAACACCGGTCTCCGGTGTGATCTCCTCACCGATCGCCTCCGAGAGTGATCCGTACATCGTGATCTGTGCCCACTCACCGCCGAGGTCGTATTCCGCACCGTCCGGAAGAGTGACCACCGTGCTCCCGAGCACGTCGTTCGCCGCCGTCTGGACGAGGTCCTGAGTGAGTGCGCCGATCGTGTCGTAATCGCCGTAAGCCTCGTAGGCCTCGATCATCGCGAACTCCGGGGAGTGCGACGAGTCCGCGCCTTCGTTGCGGAAGTTCCGGTTGATCTCGAAGACCTTCTCCACACCGCCGACGACGGCCTTCTTCAGGAACAGCTCCGGCGCGATCCGGAGGAACAGTTCCATGTCGTACGCGTTCATGTGCGTGGAGAACGGGCGGGCCGAGGCGCCGGACGCGACGGCCTGCAGCATCGGCGTCTCCACCTCGAGGAAGCCCCGGCGGTGGAAGTTGTCCCGCAGCGAGCGCATCACGCCGGCGCGCAGCCGCACCATGTCGCGCGCCGCGGGCCGGGCGATGAGGTCCACGTACCGCTGGCGGACGCGCGCCTCCTCCGACAGGTCCTTGTGCAGGACCGGGAGCGGGCGCAGCGCCTTGGCCGCCATGCGCCACTCGTCGGCGAAGACGCTCAGCTCGCCGCGCTTCGACGCCCCGATCCGCCCGTGCACGAAGAGGTGGTCGCCCAGGTCGACGTCGGCCTTGAAGTTCGCGAGGTGCTCCTCGCCGACGGCCTTCTGGCTGAGCATGGCCTGCAGGCGGTTGCCCTCACCGTCCTGGAGGGTGACGAAGCAGAGCTTGCCGGTGTTGCGGAGGAAGACGACGCGCCCGGCGACACCCGCGACGTCGTCCGTCTCCTCCCCGGCCTCGAGGTGGCCGTAGCCCGCGCGGATCTCCGCGATCGTGTGCGTGACCGGGAGGTTCACCGGGTAGGCGGCGTCACCGCGGGCGAGGATCCGCTCGCGCTTCTCGCGCCGGACACGGGTCTGCTCGGGCAGGTCGTCGGTCTCGGGCACGGGATCGGTCGTGGTGGTCTCGGAAGTCACGCTGAGATTCTATCGGCGCGCCGCCACGTGCCCTTGACCGGTCCCGTGGTGCAGACCCGGTCCCGCCGGAGCGTTCGGGCGCACAGCCTCGGGGAAGTTCGGGGTCCTGCACCCCACCGATCGCCGGCCGTTCAGCGCTGCCCGTCGCGGAGGTCGAGTGCCAGGTCCAGGATCGGGGCGCTGTGCGTCAGCGCCCCCACGCTCAGGTAGTCGACGCCGGTCCCGGCGACCTCGCGGGCCCGGTCCAGCGTGAGATTCCCCGTGGCCTCGAGCTCGACGTGCGCCGGCACGCCGTTGCGCCCCTCGCGGTCCCGCACCGCCCTGACCGTCGCGACAAGGACCGGCGTCGGCATGTTGTCGAGCAGGAGGAAGTCCGCCCCGGCGCCGAGGGCCTCGATCGCCTGTTCGGTGGTGTCGGCCTCGACCTGCACCTCCACGTCCGGGAACGCCTCGCGGACGGCCGCGACGGCGCCCGCGAGCGATCCCGCCGCGACGACGTGGTTGTCCTTGACCATGGCGACGTCGTACAGGCCCATCCGCTTGTTGGTGCCGCCCCCGGCCCGGACCGCGTACTTCTGCAGGGCGCGCAGTCCCGGTGTGGTCTTGCGGGTGTCGAGCACCCGGGTGCCGGTCCCCTCCAGGGCGCGGGCGAAGGCGCGGGTGGCGGTCGCCACACCGGAGGCGCGGGAGGCCAGGTTCAGGAGGGTGCGCTCAGCGATCAGCAGCACCTGAGCGGCGCCCGTCACGGTCGCGAGGACCTGGCCGCGTCCGACGTCGTCCCCGTCGCGGGCCTCGAACGTGACCTCCGGGACGGGGAGGCCGGTCCGTTCCGCGACCTGGAGCAGCGTCTCGGGGACGACGACGAGCCCGGCGACGGTCCCGTCCTCGCGCGCCACGAGGT
Source organism: Myceligenerans halotolerans (assembly GCF_054782975.1). NCBI lineage: Bacteria > Bacillati > Actinomycetota > Actinomycetes > Micrococcales > Promicromonosporaceae > Myceligenerans > Myceligenerans halotolerans. The sequence goes on along the minus strand of NZ_BAAGRL010000012.1, from coordinate 37,980 downwards.
CCGCGGTGCCGGTGGCCGTGCGCGGGATCGTCGCCTGCGTGGTCACGTCCCGCCCGGGCGCGGGCCCGAGATCCTCGTCGAGCGCGACGGCGACGGTCCGCGCGATCCACTCGGGATCGAGCACGGGCTCGACGACGGACGGGACGGCATCGGAGTTCCTCACGCCCAAACGCTAACCCCTGTCGGCAGCCACGGAGCCGGCCCCGATCCCCCGGGCACTCACCGGACTGAGGCGGGTTCAACAGGGTTTCGAATCGATTCAAAGGGCGCCGGAAGGTCTGCGAGACCCTACTGAACCATCCTCAGCACCGGCGGCCTCAGTCATGGGGTGCCGTAGCCGCCGCCCCCGGGCGTCTCGATGATCAGGGTGTCGCCCGGAGCGAGGCTCACCGTGTCCCGGCCGGCCAGCGGCTCGGCGTCGTCGGCCCCCTTCCGGCGGACGGAGTTGCGGCCCAGCGACCCCGGCTCCCCGCCCGCCATCCCGTAGGGCGCGACCCTGCGATGCCCGGTGAGCAGGCTCGCCGTCATCGGCTCACGGAACTCCAGGGCCCGCACCACGCCGTCGCCCCCGTGCCAGCGGCCCGCGCCGCCCGACCCCGCGCGCACCGCGAACTCGCGCACCAGGACCGGGAAGCGCGTCTCCAGCACCTCGGGATCCGTGAGCCGCGAGTTCGTCATGTGGGTCTGCACGGCGGACGCGCCGGCGAACCCGTCGCCCGCGCCAGAGCCGGACGCGATCGTCTCGTAGTACTGGTGGTCGGCGTTGCCGAACGTGAGATTGTTCATCGTGCCGGACCCCTCGGCCTGCACCCCGAGCGCCCCGTACAGCGCGCCGGTGATCGCCTGGCTCGTCTCCACGTTCCCCGCCACCACCGCTGCCGGGTACTCCGGCGACAGCAGCGTGCCGGGCGGGATGACGATGTCCAGCGGGCGGCGGCAGCCGTCGTTGAGCGGGATGTCGTCGTCGACCAGCGTGCGGAACACGTACAGCACCGCGGCGACGGCCACCGAGGACGGCGCGTTGAAGTTGGACGCCACCTGCGCCGACGTCCCGGTGAAGTCGATCGTCGCCCGACGCCGCGCGTGGTCGGTGCGGAAGCGGACCGCGATCGTGGCGCCGTGGTCGGTCTCGTAGGTGAACTCGCCGTCGGACAACGAGTCGACGACGCGGCGGACAGCCTCGGCCGCGTTGTCCTGCACGTGCCGCATGTACGCCTGGACGACGTCGAGGCCGAAGTGCCGGATCATCGCCCCGATCTCCTCGACGCCCTTGGCGCCTGCGGCGATCTGGGCGCGCAGGTCGGCCAGGTTGGTCTCCGGGTCGCGGGACGGGTGGCGCGCCGTGGTGAGGAGTTCACGGGTCTCCTGCTCCCGCATGCGCCCGTCGGCGACCAGCAGCCAGTTGTCGAACAGCACGCCCTCCTCGTGGATCTCGATGCTGCCGGCCGGCATCGAACCCGGGGTGATGCCACCGATCTCGGCATGGTGGCCGCGCGAGGCGACGTAGAACAGGATCTCGTCGTCGACGCCGGTGTCGTCGCCGGTCGGCGTGCCACCGGCACCCGTGCCGACGGCCGCCACGCCGTCGGACCCCTCGCGGAACACCGGCGTGATCACCGTGACGTCCGGCAGGTGGGTGCCGCCGTGGAACGGGTCGTTGACGGCGTACGTGTCGCCGGGGCGCATCGTCCCCCGGCGACGGACGATGACCTCCTGCACGGTGGTGCCCATCGACCCCAGGTGCACCGGCATGTGCGGCGCGTTCGCCACGAGGCTGCCGTCGGGATCGAAGATCGCGCAGGAGAAGTCGAGCCGTTCCTTGATGTTCACCGACTGCGACGTCGCCTCCAGGCGCGCGCCCATCTGCTCGGCGATCGACATGAACAGGTTGTTGAAGATCTCCAGCATCACCGGGTCGGCGGCGGCGGAGATGCGTGCGTCGGCGCGTGGGGTGGTGCGGCGCACGAGGAGGTGCCCTTCGTCGGTGGCCTCGGCACTCCACCCGGCTTCGACGACGGTGGTCGCGTTCTCCTCGGTGATGATCGCGGGGCCGACAACGAAATCACCGGGAACCAGCTCCTCCCGCTGCCGCAGCGGAGCCTCCCGCCACTCGCCCCCGGCGAACACCGGTACATCCCCGCCGCGCGTCCGGTCCTCGCCCGACCGGCCTGCCCCGTGGTCGGCACTCGCGTCAGTGATCGGCAGTTCCTCGTGCCGATCACTCACGGAGTTGTCGACCACGCCCGCCGAACCGCCGGTGTCCGCCGACGACGGCGCCACCACCTCCACCGCTACCGCGTCCGCGATCAGCGGCCGGTCCAGCAGGAACGAGTACACGCTGAGGTGCGCGGCCTCGAACTCGGCGACCATCTCCCGAACCGGGTCACCGCCGCGCCCGTCAGGAGCGATCGAGGCATCGTGCCCACCGGGAGCGGCCGGGGCGGACGACACCGCCGCGTTCCGCGGCTCCCGAGCGGCATCCGTGTCCCCGGGAGTACCGGCGTTCCCGGACCTGCGCGAGCCCCCGAGTCGCGCGGGGCCGTCTGCGTCCCGGAGCCGCACGGGCACGGTCGTGTCCGTTCCGTCGTAGCGCAGGTGGACGGTCCGGGTGACGACGACGCGGGGTGCCCCGCCACCGTCGTCGTCCCGCACGCCCTGCTCCGCGAGGTCCGCCCGGGCCGCGGCCTCGAGTGCGTCGGCGGCCTCGTGCAGGCTCGGCACCGCGTCGTCGGACAACGCCGTCCCGACCGACTGCTCCCGCATCACCGTGGTGTCGGCCAGGCCGATGCCCAGGGCCGACAGCACGCCGGCCATCGGCGGCACCAGCACGGTCTCGATGCCAAGCGAATCCGCGACCGCGCAGGCGTGCTGCCCGCCCGCGCCGCCGAAGGTGGTCAGGGCGTAGCGGGTGACGTCGTGCCCCTCGCGGACCGTGATCTTCTTGACGGCTCCCGCCATGTTCGCCACGGCCACCGCGAGGAACCCCTCGGCGACCTGCTCGGGCGTGCGGCCGTCGCCGATCTCGGCCGCGAGCGCCGCGAACTTCTGCCGCACCACGTCGACGTCGAGCGGCTGGTCGCCTCCCGGCCCGAACACCGCGGGGAAGTACTCGGGACGGACCCGCCCGAGCAGCACGTTCGCATCGGTGACGGTCAGCGGGCCACCGTTGCGGTAGCACGCGGGCCCGGGAGATGCCCCCGCCGAGTCCGGGCCCACGCGGTACCGGCTGCCGTCGAAGTGCAGGATCGACCCGCCCCCGGCCGCCACGGTGTGGATGTCGAGCATGGGCGCGCGCAGCCGGACGCCGGCTACCTGGGCGTCGAACACCCGCTCCAGCTCGCCGGCGTAGTGGGAGACGTCGGTCGAGGTGCCGCCCATGTCGAAGCCGATGACGTGGTCGTGACCCGCGAGCTCCGACATCCGCACCATGCCCACGATCCCGCCCGCCGGCCCGGAGAGGATCGCGTCCTTGCCGCGGAAGTGATGCGCCTCGACGAGCCCGCCGTTGGACTGCATGAACTGCAGCGGCACGCCGGTCAGCTGCCCGGCCACCTGGTCCACGTACCGCCGCAGCACGGGTGAGAGGTAGGCGTCGACGACGGTGGTGTCCCCGCGCGGCACCAGCTTCATCAGCGGGCTGACCTCGGCGGACCGGGAGACCTGCGGGAACCCGATCCGCTCGGCGAGGTCGGCGACCTGGTTCTCGTGGTCCGGGTACAGGTGGGAGTGCAGGCAGACGACGGCCACGGCACGGAACCCGTCGTCGTACGCGCGGCGCAGCTCGGGTTCGACGCCGGCCAGGTCCGGCTCGCGCAGCACCTCGCCGCTCGCGGTGACGCGCTCGTCGACCTCGATCACCCGCGTGTACAGCGGCTCAGGCAGGACGATGTGCCGGTCGAAGATGCGCGGCCGGTTCTGGTAGGCGATCCGCAGCGCGTCGCCGAACCCGCGGGTGATCACGAGGACCGTGGGCTCGCCGGTGCGCTCCAGCAGCGCGTTGGTCGCGACGGTGGTTCCCATCCGCACGGCCTGGATCGTGTCCGACGGCGGCCGCGGGGCGGGGTCGTCGCCGGTCCGGGAGGCGCCGTCGCCGGGCGGGGTGTCGTCACCGGATCGGGAGGCTGCCTCGCCGGCTCGGGAGGAGCCGTCGTCGGCCCGGGGCAGCGTGACCCCTGCTGACCGGAGCTCCGCGCCCGCCCCCGCCTGCCGCAGGATCCGCTCGATCCCGGCCACGGCGGCGTCGTCGTACCGCTCCGGGTCCTCCGAGAGGAGCTTGTGCGTGCTCAGCGACCCGTCCGGGTGCCGCGCGACGATGTCGGTGAACGTTCCGCCTCGGTCGATCCAGAACTCCCAGCCCATGTGGTGAGGGTAGTCACCGGAGGAGTGCCGTGCCGCCGTCGTCCGTCAGTCCCGGTCCGACGGCGGTCCCTGCGCGGCGACCAGCTCGCGCAGCGCCTCGACCACCAGGGCGTGGTCGTCCTGCTGCGCCAGCCCCGAGACCGTCACGACGCCGACGATCCCCACCCCGGCGACGCGCACCGGGAACGCACCGCCGTGCGCGGCGTACTCCTGGAGGGGAAGGTCATGAACGGCGTTGAAGTCCCCGCCCTTGGCACGCGCCTTCAGCCCGACCAGGTACGACGACGCGCCGAACCGGTAGACCACCCGCACCTTGCGTTCCACCCAGGAGTCGTTGTCCGGCGTCGTCCCCGGGCGTGCCACGTGGAACACCTGCTGCGTCCCCTTGCGGATGTCGATCGTCACGGGGAGGTCCCGCTCGATCGCGAGCTCGGTGAGCCGGGAGCCCAGGCGCCAGGCGTCGTCGTATGTGAAGGCGGTCAGGACCAGTTCGGTCTCCTGTGCGGCCACCTGGGCGATGGCCGTCTGCGCGTCGTCGTTCATGACGCCCATTATGGCGGGTCGTGCGCTCGTCACTCCGAGCCAGGAGGTTGGTTGCCAACCAGGAGGTTGCTTGCGCCTCGACCGGTCTTGGCGTAAGCAACCTCCTGGCTCGTAGCCAACCTCATGCCCCGAAGCAGCGGTGGCCTCTGCCCCTGACGGCTTCCCGGGGCCGCGACAGAGTGCCGGACATGGCCAGTGACGACCCCAAGAGCAACGTCGACGCGCCGGACATCGCGTCAGCGCACCCGCAACACGCCGTCGTCGTCCAGGCTCACCAGGACCCGGCGTTTCCAGTCCGGGTCGCGTTCCGGGTGGTCGGCGCGGAAGTGGCCGCCGCGGGACTCCGTGCGGAGCCAGGCCGCGCGGGTCAGGGCGCGCGCCACCTGGTGCACGTTCGTGGTCTCCCACTCGGCGGCCTGCGGCTCGGCAACAACCTCGGCGGCGACGTGCGCGTCCGCGCGCACGGCGGCCAGCCGCTCGTCCGTCCGGGCGAGCGACGTCGCCGTGCGGATCACGCCCGAACCGTCCGACATCGCCTTCTGCACCCGGGACCGCGCCACCGCCGCGACGAGCGCGGTCCCGCCGGGCCGTGCGGCCGGCTCGGTCGTGCTCGACAGGTTCCCCGCCGCGTACCGCTCGGCGACGTCGTGGGCGGCCCGCTGCGCGAACACCAGCCCCTCCAGCAGCGAGTTGGACGCCAGCCGATTCGCGCCGTGCACTCCCGTGCAGGCGACCTCCCCCACCGCGTACAGGCCGGGCACCGACGAGCGTCCCGTCAGGTCGGTCACGACGCCGCCCGAGTGGTAGTGCTGGGCGGGGGCCACGGGCACCGGCTCCTCGGACCAGTCGATGCCGAGCTCCGCGAGCCGCCGCGTGATCGTCGGGAACCGCTTGGCGAGGAACGTCCGCCCGAGGTGCCGCACGTCGAGCAGCACGTTGTCGGCGCCGGTCGCGGCCATCTGCCGGACGATGGCGTGCGCGACGACGTCCCGAGGCGCGAGCTCCGCCATCTCGTGCACGCCGGGCATGAAGCGGTGACCGTCGACGTCGAGCAGCATGGCGCCCTCGCCCCGCACCGCCTCGCTGATCAGCGGGAGCTGCCCCTTCGCACCCGACCCGAGCCACAGCACCGTCGGGTGGAACTGCACGAACTCGAGGTCGCCGACGACCGCCCCGGCCCGCAGCGCCGCCGCGATCCCGTCGCCCGTGGCGCCCGCCGGATTGGTGGACGACCGGAACACCTGCCCGATCCCGCCGGTCGCGAGGATCACCACGGGCGCGAGGACCGCCCCGACCCCGTCCCGGCTGCCCTCTCCCCGCACATGCAGCGTCACTCCGGCCACGCGGCGCACACCTCCGCCGGCCGGAGCGGACGTGAGGATGTCCAGGACCAGGGCGTGCTCCACGACCTCGATGCCCGGGTCGTCGCGGACCGCCTCGATCTGGGCGACGAGCGCACGCGAGATCTCCGCGCCCGTCGCGTCGCCGCCGGCGTGGGCGATCCGGTCGGCGCGGTGGCCCCCCTCCCGGGTGAGCGCGATGTCGCCGCCAGGGCCGGCGTCGAACACCGCACCGCGCGCCACGAGCTCACGGACCCGCTCCGGACCCTCGGTGACCAGCACCTTCACGGCGTCGTGGTCGGAGAGGCCGCCGCCGGCGGCAAGCGTGTCCTGCAGGTGCGCCTCCGGGGTGTCGGCCGGATCGAGCGCCGCGGCGATGCCGCCCTGCGCCCACACGGTCGAGCCGCTGGACAGCTCTCCCTTGGTCACCAGCAGCACCCGCGGCACGCGCGTGCGCAGCTCGAGCGCGGCCGTCAGGCCGGCGATCCCGGAACCGACCACCACCGCGTCCACCCGGGTGCTCCAGCCCGGCTCCGGTGCGGCCAGGGCCCGCGCCAGCCGCGCGGCGGGCAGGGTCACGCGCGACTCGACGTGATGCTCTGGATGGTGTCGACGACGTCGGCGGCCCCCGTGTCCTCGGCGGCCCCCGGGCCCTCGGCGGCCATCCGTCCCGCGGCGGTCCGCATGAGCCCGGCCTGCTGGTACGGCTCGATCGGGAGGCCGCTCTCGGTCAGGCCGTAGCCGTCCGGCACGTGGCCCGGCTCGTCGCTCTGCTCGACGACGCGGTTGTTCTCGTCCACGAACACGACGCTCGGCAGGAAGGTCCGCGCGTCGGCGTCGGACAGCATCCCGTAGCCGATGATGATGACGATGTCGCCCGGGTCGACGAGGTGCGCCGCCGCGCCGTTGATGCAGATCTGGCCGGAGGCCGGTTCGCCGGGGATCACGTAGGTGGTGAGCCGCGCCCCGTTGGTCACGTCGACGACGTCGACCTGCTGTCCCGGGACGAGGTCCACCGCGTCCATCAGGTCGGAGTCGACGGTGATGGATCCCACATAGTGCAGGTCGGCCTGCGTGACCGTGGCGCGATGGATCTTGGCGATCATCATCGGTCGCTGCAGCGATGCCGGACGGCGTACGGGTGCCCGGTGCGGGATGTCGTTCACGATGCGTGCCTCCTGGACTCTCGTGCCCGCCGCCTCACCGATCACCTACGTGACCTGCGGCGACACCTCGACAGCCTGGTTGTCGATCAGTCTGGTCGTGCCCACCCGCGCCGCCACCAGGAGCAGGGCGGGACCCAGATGGTCATCGGGCACATCATCAACGGTAATCGGATCGACGAGTGCGAGGTAGTCCACCTCCACGCCCTCGGCGGCGTTCAGCACCTCCGACGCCGCGCGCCGCACCTCGGCGGCGCCGCGGGGCGCGGCCTCCGCCCCGGTGTGCAGCGCACGGGACAGGGCAAGGGCGCGCTCGCGCTCGTCGCCGGACAGGTAGGCGTTGCGCGACGACAGGGCCAGGCCGTCCGGGTCACGCACCGTGGGGACCCCGATGATCTCGACGTCCAGATCCAGGTCCGCCGCCATGCGGCGCACCGCGAGGAGCTGCTGGGCGTCCTTCTGCCCGAACAGTGCCACGTCGGGCCGCACCAGGTGCAGCAGCTTGAGCACCACGGTCAGCATGCCGTCCATGTGGCCGGGCCGGAACTCTCCCTCCAGCAGCTCGCCGATCCGCCCCGCCGAGACCCGGACGACCGGGTCGCCGTACGGGTAGACCGTGTCGGGCGACGGGGCGAACACCACGTCGGCACCCACCGACGCCAGCTTCTCCACGTCGCCGGCCAGGTCGCGCGGGTAGGCGGCGAGGTCCTCGCCCGCGCCGAACTGAAGCGGGTTCACGAAGATCGTCACGACCACCTGACCGCCCGTCCCGGCCACCGCGCGCGCCCGCCGCACCAGCTCCAGGTGCCCCTCGTGCAGCGCGCCCATGGTCATCACGACGGCGCGCCGCGCGGGGCCCTCGCCGGCCATGCTGGTGATCGGGGCCGACATCGTCCACCGCACCAGCGCCTCGCGCAGGTCGTCGCGCGTGCGGACCACCAGCGGGCGCGCGGGAGCCGCGCTTCCCGCGTCGGCGTCGTGGCCGCCGGCAGGTCCGGCGTCGTCGGTCATCGAGATCATCAGTGCTCCTTGTTCTCCGCGCGGGCCCGGTCCAGGGCGTCGAGCAGCGCGCTCGCCGCGGCGTCGCCGATGCGGTGGCTCGCCAGGGCACGGCGCGTCGCGCCCCGAGCGAGCTCGGCGTACCCGGCAGGGATGTCGGTCGCGCCGGTCCGCGCCGCGAGGTCCGCCAGCGCCTCCGTGTGCCGCTCCACGGTGCCGATGTCGCCCCGCGACACCGGACCCGTCAGCGCCGTGATCGCCCCCGGCCCTTCTTGGCCCGCGACGTCGGCCGCCCGGGTCGCCGATTCCAGCGCGGCGCCCAGCAGCGGCGCCAGCACCCGGCCGGGGGCGGCGACTCCCGCGTCCTGCAGCGCCTGCGCGGCCTGCGCCACGAGCACCACGAGGTGGTTCGCGCCGTGCGCGAGCGCCGCGTGGTAGAGCACCCGCGCCTCCTCGGGCACGATCACCGGCTCGCCGCCGATCTCCACCACGAGCGCCTGCCCGATCGGCAGGACCGCCGCCGGGGCCGTCACCGCGAACGTGCAGCCCACCAGCCGGGCCAGGTCCAGCGAGGTACCGGTGAACGTCATCGCCGGGTGGATCGCGAGCGGGATCGCGCCTGCGGCACGGGCGGGCTCCAGCACCGCCGTCCCCGCCGCGCCCGACGTGTGGACCACGAGCTGTCCGGCCTGCCACGCCCCGGTGTCGGCCAGGCCGGCCACGACCGGCGCGAGGGCGTCGTCGGGCACCGCGAGCAGCACCAGCTCGGCCCGCTCCACCACCTGCGCGATCTCGCACACCGGCACGCCGGGCAGCAGGGTCGCGATGCGCTCGCGTGATGCCTCGGAGATGCCGCTGGCGCCGACGACGGTGTGTCCCGCGGCCCGCAGGGCGCTGCCCAGGACCGCGCCGACGCGTCCGGCGCCCACGACCCCGACGCCCAGCCTGCCGGGCCTGGTCGCGGACTCCGCGGCCGGTACGGGCGGTGTGGGCGGTGTGGTCAACGGGGTTCCTCCATCCAGCGTTCGGGTCCGGCGTGGGCGCGCGCCGTGCGCGCCCGTGCCGCCTGTTCCTCCAGCAGCTCCGCCGCGTCGTCCCCGGCGAGGTGGTGCACACCCGGGCTGACCGGCCCCTGCGTGGAGTGCACCTCGAACGAGGCGAGACCCAGCCGGCGTTGCAGCGGTCCGGCCGCGATCCCCAGGGACTGCGTCCGCTCGTGCGGCACCACAGCCAGGATGCGGTACAGGCGCCCGCTGCGCAGCAACAGCGCGCGTCCGGTCACGGCGAAGCCCTGCCGGCGCCAGCCGATCGGATCCACCCAGACCGCGCTCGGCGGGCTGCCGGTGAAGGGGCCGGGCGTCCGGGAATCGCCGGACAGGCCCGTGTCGAGTACGGCGCGCGGATCGTCGATGCCGAGGTCCGGCAGCACGAGCGAGAGCACCGTCAGCGCCTCGTCCCGGGTGCCGACGGGCAGCAGCACGTTGGTCGTGCCGGAGTCGCTGACCGCGCCGTACCCGGCGACGTTGACCTGGACGCGCCACCAGTCGGGGCCCCGCCAGAGCAGGCCCTGGGTGATCGAGACCGCCTGCACCCGTCCGGGCGGGATCGTCTGGGCGCGCGTTTCTAGCAGGCCGTGGCGGAGCCGGATGCCGTCTGCGCTGATCGCGGCACGGAACGCGAACTCCGTGGAGAACCGGTTGAACAGGTATCCGCCGATCCCGATGAACGGCGCGATCACGGCGAACACCACCTGCGGGGTGCCGGTGACGATCACCGTCACGATCAGCCCGACGATGAAGAGCGCGAAGAAGATCGTCACGCCCGTGCGCAGCAGCGAGACGATGAGGCGCCCCATCGGGACCTCGAGGACCGGGCGCTCGGGTGCCTCCGGCGCGGCGGCCGGGAGGTCGGCCGGAGCCGTCGTCGCCCCGTCGGGTCCGTCCGTCCCCGGCGCCGTCGTCGCGCCCGGCTCCTGCGCCGCGGGGGAGGCCGGGCTCTTGAGGCCCGCCGCGCGCGCGAGGAGCTCGTTGCGCAGCTCGCTCGCGTCGGCGTCGCGGAGGTAGCCGATGGCGATGCCGGAGTCCGAGCCGCCCGCCACCTCGAGCTTGAGCTCGCTCAGCCCGAACAGCCGCGCCACGAGCGGCTGGCGCACGTCGACGGCCTGCAGCCGGTCGAGGCGCGCGTGCCGCTGCTGCTTGAACACGACCCCGCGGCGCAGGTGGACCGTCTCGTCGCCGACGGCGTACGTCGTCATCCGCCAGGCCAGCGCCGCGAACCCGAACCCCGCCAGGGCGATGAGGATCAGGCCCAGCGGCACGGTCCACCAGTACGGGCTGGTGAGCAGTCCGACGACGCCGCCCTCGTTCGGGCCGCCGTCCAGCGTCTGCTGGCCGATGATGAAGAGGGCGCCGCCCAGGACCGCCCAGCCCCGGACCATGGGCGTGACGGGATGCACCCGGCGCCAGTGGAGCCCCTCGTCCCGGTCCGGCACCACGTCCGGCGTCGTTTCCGGCGCGTTCACAGGCCCGCCAGCCGGGCCTCACCGCGGGAGGCGAGGCGATCGCGCAGCCGCGCCGCCTCCTCCGGGGGCAGGCCGGGGATCTGCGCGTCGGTGCCCACCGACGCGGTGTGGAGCTGAACCTTCGCCAGCCCGAGCTTGCGGTCCAGCGGGCCGGCCTCGACGTCCACGTACTGCATGCGCCCGTACGGGACCACCGTGAGCGAGCGGAACAGGATGCCCTTGCGGATCAGCAGGTCGTCCTCGCGCTCCGCGTAGCCGATGGCGCGCACCTGCCGGGGCACCACGATCGCCGTCCACACGAGGAACACCAGGAACGCCCCGGCGAGCAGCCAGAACCACGGCGAGATGGTGACCGCCAGCGTCGTCCCGGCCACGATGGGGACGGCGAACGTGATCGTCGCCGGGATGAGGCGCGCGGCGGTCAGGCGGGTCGAGACCCGGCTCCAGGTCACGTCGGCCGGGTCGAAGGGGCTGGTCATGATGTCATCCTCGCACGCTGTCCGGACGCGTCAGGGGACCATCCCGGGAGGAGTCCGGGGAAGGTGCCCCGGCACCTGGTCGGGGGGTTTCCGTGTGGTTGGGTACGTGCTTGACCGACCACACGGGAAACCCCCGACCAGGGCTCGGCTCGGTGTCGGGAGTCAGGCGGTGGCCGCCGAGCCGTTCGCGTCGCTCTCCTCGCCGTCGGACGGCGGCAGCTGGCAGAACCTCTCGACGACGAGCCCGACGACGGACAGTCCCACCGCGCACACGACGGCGATGATCGCGGCGATCGCCTTGTCCCGCCGGGGCTCGACCGCGAGGTCCGGCAGCACGAGCAGCACCTGCGCGAGGTACCAGCCGCCGAGCAGCGCCCCCGTCAGTGCCGCCGCCTTGGCGAGCACGAGCGTCCGGGCCGCCCGCAGGCCGTCCAGGGACGGCCGGTCCCCCTTCTGGTAGGCGCGCACCGTCCAGCCGAGCCAGAACACCGCTGCCGCCAGCGCCACGATCGCCACGTCGACGAGCCACGGCACCGTCGGCAGGTACACGCCGTTGGCCTCCATCGCGCGCAGCACCGGCCAGCCGACGAGGGCGACCACGCCGAAGACCACGACCAGACCGATCACCGAGGTGCGCTGCATCTCAGCCGCGATGTCCGTGCTCGTCGCTCCGGACCGGTGCCCAGGCGGGCCGGTCGTCGGCGGGTTGTGCGGGCTGTGCGGGCTGTGCGGACTGCTGGTCGACCGGCGCCGCGTGGACCGGGGCGAACGGGACGTCGCCCGGCTGCGGCCGCACGGGGGCGAACATCGGGTGGACCGGCTCGACCGGGACCTGCTCCGCGGAGACGTCCTGGCGTGCCGTCTCACGCACCGCCGGCGGCACGAGTGGCGCCGCGGGTGGCGTGTGCGGCGCCCGCGCCGCCGGGTGATCGGCCGACGGCGCCTGCGGGGCGGGGACCAGCGCTTCCTCCGGCGGCGGCACCGAGCCGGGCGCCTGCTGGTACTGCACGGAGTCCGGGGGGAATCCCTGGGGATGCGACGGCGGAGCCCCGTTCTGCGACTGCTGGTACGGGCCCGGGGGCTGGAACTGGTCCGGCTGCTGCTGGTACGGATCGGCCTGGCCCTGACCGGGCTGCTGACCGGGCCCGCCGTGGAAGACCTGGTCGCGCGGCGGCAGGTCCTGGTGGACGTGCTGGTCTGCGGCCTGCTGATCCTGGGCCGGCGGGGTGTGCTGCTGCGGCTGCGCCGGCGGATCGTACGGACGGTGGGAGGCGGTCGGCTGCGGCTCGACGTCGCCCGTCGGGTCGGCGCCCGAGTGCGACTCGGTCAGCCAGTCCAGCGCGAGCCAGCGGATGCCCTGCCGGTCCTCCGCCGTGGCTGCGAGCTGCGCGACGGGGCCTCCGCCCAGGCCCGGCAGCACCGCGTCCGGCTTGAGCTGGGACCACGGCTCCAGGACGAACGCCCGTTCGTGGGCCCGCGGGTGTGGCACCTCGAGGTCGTCCGCGGCCGCCGTGAGCAGCCCGTAGGTGATGATGTCGATGTCGAGGGTGCGCGGCCCCCAGTGCTCCTCGCGGGAGCGGCCGTGCGCGTACTCGATGGCCTGGCAGGCGTGCAGCAGTTCGCGAGGCGCCAGGCCGGTCCGCGCCACGACGACGGCGTTGAGGTAGTCGGGCTGCTCGGGTCCGCCGACGGCGGCCGTGCGGGCCAGCGGCGAGACCTCGGTGACCTGCAGGCCGGTGATGCGGTCCAGGTCCATCACGGCGGCACGCAGGGTCGCCTGCGGGTCGCCGAGGTTCGCGCCGAGCGCGAGCACGACCTCGACCGGCTCGGCCGGGACCTGGTCGAGCCGGTCCTCGGGCGCCGATCCCTGTCCGACGCCGGCCGCCGGGGCGGGCTGCTCGGCGAACCCCTGCTGGGCCTGGCCGGCGAACGCCGGATCCGCCTGCTCGCCGAAGGGCGCCTGCTCGCCGAAGGCCGCCTGCTGTCCCTGCTCGGGCCGGAACTGCTGCTGGGAGTTCTGCTCGTACTCGGGCTGATACACCTCGGGCTGGTAGGCCTCCGGCCGATACTGCTCGCGCTGGTACTCCTCGGACTCGTACCGCGCGGGCTCGTACTGCTCGGCGCCCGAGGCGGGGGTCTCCGGTGCCTGCGCGTCGGACACCGGGGCCGCGAACGGGGCGGACGCCTGGGCCGCCGCGGAGTCGTAGGCCGGGCGACGGGCGGTGGAGCCGTCGTCGACGGGTCGCGTGGGCGCGTCCGCGTGCGGCTCGAAGGCAGGCACGCCGTGCCCGGCCGGAGGGACCGCGTCGATCATGCCCGCGTCCTGGGGCTGGGCCGCGGCGGGCTCGGGCGTGGCGGGCTCGGCCACCGGCGCGACCTGGTCCGCCGGATCGGCGGGCTCGTCGAACACGGCGGGCTGCGCCCCGAAATCGGCGGGCTGCGCCCCGAACTCCCCGGCGGGGGCCGGTTCGGCCGGGGTGATCTCCGGGATCACGAGGTTCTCCGCCGACACCGGCGCGTCGTTCGCGGCGGGCTCGGCCGACCACCCGGCCGGCTCGGCGTCGTCCGTCGTGAGGTCGCCGATCGGCGCGGTCAGCGGATCGACGGCGGGAGCGGCGGTCCCGCTCGTCGTCGGTTCCGAGGTCTCGGCGGGCTCCTCGGCCGGGAAGGAGAACTCGCTCGCCGGGGCGTCCCGCCCGGCGGGCTCGGCCGGGCGCCGGTCGTCCGCCGCGGCGGCGAACGGGACGGAACCCACCACGGGCGGCACCGCGACACGGTCACGACGGATCGAGACCTCCACGTCGGTGAAGGAGACCGGGATCGGCGCCTGCGGCTTGTGCACGGTCACGTCCACGGCCTGCACGAGGTCGTGGCCCAGCGCGACGGCGGCGATGCGCTCGGCCAGGGTCTCGATGAGGTCGACCGGCTCGCCCACGAGCACGTCGTGCGCCTCCTGCGCCACGTCGGCGTAGCTGACCGTGGCACGCAGGTCGTCGCCTTCGGCGGCCGGGCGGGTATCGACGTACAGCACGACGTCGGCCCGGAACTCCTGGCCCGTCGCGCGTTCCGACGCCAGCACGCCATGCCGGCCGCGTCCGTTGACTCCCGTGATCCGGATCTGGTCCAGTGGTCGTCCATCCGGACCCGGCACCGCTCCCGCAAAGTTGGTCACCGTGGGCTCCCCCCGTGATCGTCGCACGTTTGAGAATCCTGCCAGGTCCGCGCAAGTCCCCCGGCACCAGTTTCACCCATTGTGAGAGAATCCACGGGAGTGTCCGTGAAGTCCCCGGAAGCCTCGCCCCACGCCGCGGCGACCCGGACGGCGTCCGCGGACGCCCGGACCGCATGTACCCGCACGCACCAGGCGCCGGCGGACGCGGAGAGCGCCGAGACGGCCGCCGTGGCGTCGTCGCGTGCACGTGGGGGCGCGGGATCGCCGTCGGACCGGGCCAGCAGATGCCCCAGGAACCGCTTACGCGACGCCCCGACGAGTACCGGCCGGCCCAGTCCGCCGAGTACGTCCAGATGCGCCAGCAGCGGCCAGTTGAGCACGCCCGCTTTGGCGAATCCGAGTCCGGGGTCGAGCACGATCTGCGCAGCATCCACACCTGCCCCCACCAGAGCATCCATGCGGGCGGAAAGTTCATCACGAACGTCGGTGACGACGTCGTCGTACTTCTGGAGGGCGTCCATCACGTCCGAGTGGCCGCGCCAGTGCATCGCGACGTAGGGAACGCCCAGCTCGGCCACGGCACGGGCCATGCCGGGGTCGGCGAGGCCACCCGAGACGTCGTTCACGATGCGCGCGCCCGCGGCCACCGCCCGCTCCGCGACGGCGGCGCGCGTGGTGTCCACCGAGACGATCGCCCCCCGCGCGGCCAGCGCCTCGATCACGGGCAGCACGCGCGCCAGTTCCTGCTCCTGCGGGACGCGCCCGGCGCCGGGGCGCGTGGACTCCCCGCCGACGTCGAGGATGTCCGCGCCCTCGCCGAGCAGTTCCAGGCCGTGCGCGACGGCGGTGTCCGGCTCGAACCACTCGCCGCCGTCGGAGAACGAGTCGGGTGTCACGTTGACCACGCCCATCACCAGCGTGCGGCCCGCACCCGACAGCTCGGGCAGCCCGGCGACCTCCGCGTCGCGCGCTTCCATGGTCGCGCCCATGGTCACTTCCCGATGATCAGGCTCATCGCCTCGGCCCGCGTCACGGCGTCGCGCATCTGGCCGCGCACGGCCGACGTGACGGTCCGCGACCCCGGCTTGCGCACGCCTCGCATGGACATGCACAGGTGCTCGCACTCCACGACGACGATCACGCCACGCGGCTTGAGGATCTTCATCAGCGAGTCGGCGATCTGACTGGTCATCCGCTCCTGCACCTGCGGACGGCGGGCGAACACCTCCACCAGCCGGGCCAGCTTGCTCAGCCCGGTGATGGCGCCGTTCTCGTTGGGGATGTACCCCACGTGCGCGACGCCGTGGAACGGCACCAGGTGGTGCTCGCACGTCGAGTAGACCTCGATGTCCTTGACCAGGACCATCTCCTCGTGTCCGAGGTCGAACGTGGTCGTGAGCACGTCCTCCGGCTCCTGGCGCAGGCCCGCGAAGGTCTCCGCGTACGCCCGCGCCACGCGCGCCGGGGTCTCCTTCAGGCCCTCACGGTCCGGGTCCTCGCCCACGGCGATCAGGAGTTCCCGGACGGCGGCCTCGGCACGGTCGGCGTCGTACGGCGGGACCTCCGCCGCGGGCCGCCCGACCGTGGCCGCCGGGGAGATCGGGCCGGAGCTCATCCCGAGACCGCCGGACCGCCGGAGGCCTCGTCCTGGACGACGCCGGCCTCGCCGGCACCGGAGACGCCGTTCTGCGCGACCTTCTCGGGCAAGGAGACCGGGCCACGTGTGTGCACGGCCCGCTGCTCGCTCGAGAGCCAGACGTCACGGGCCTCACGCTTCACGACCGGGGCGAAGACCTCCTGCAGCTCCTTCTGGTTCAGCGTCTCCTTCTCCAGGAGCCGCAGCACGAGGTCGTCGAGCACGTCGCGGTACTCGGAGAGTACCTCCCACGCCTCGTCGTGCGCGGCCTCGATCAGCCGGCGCACCTCCTCGTCGACGATGCCCGCGACGGCCTCCGAGTAGTCACGCTCGTGGCCGTAGTCGCGCCCGAGGAAGGGCTCGCCGTTGCTCGACCCGAGCTTGATCGCGCCCACCCGCTCGCTCATGCCGTACTCGGTGACCATCTTGCGGGCCGTGCCGGTCGCCTTCTCGATGTCGTTCCCGGCGCCCGTCGTGGGGTCGTGGAAGACGATCTCCTCGGCCACCCGGCCGCCCATCGCGTAGGCGAGCTGATCCAGGAGTTCGTTGCGCGTGACGGAGTACTTGTCCTCCGTCGGCATGACCATCGTGTAGCCGAGGGCGCGGCCGCGCGGCAGGATCGTCACCTTGGTCACCGGGTCGGTGTACCGCATGGCGGCCGCGACCAGCGCGTGCCCGCCCTCGTGGTACGCGGTGATCTTCTGCTCCTTGTCGTTCATCACGCGGGTGCGCTTCTGCGGACCGGCGACCACGCGGTCGATGGCCTCGTCCAGGGCGCGGTCGTCGATGAGCTGGGCGCCGCTGCGCGCGGTGAGCAGCGCCGCCTCGTTGAGCACGTTGGCGAGGTCGGCACCGGTGAAGCCTGGGGTCCTGCGGGCCACGGCGATGAGGTCGACCTCGTCGACCATCGGCTTGCCCGCGGCGTGCACCTTCAGGATCGCCTCGCGACCCTTGAGATCCGGGGCCTCGACCGACACCTGCCGGTCGAAGCGGCCCGGGCGCAGCAGCGCCGGGTCCAGGATGTCCGGGCGGTTGGTCGCGGCGATGAGGATGACGTTCGTCTTGACGTCGAAGCCGTCCATCTCGACCAGCATCTGGTTGAGCGTCTGCTCGCGCTCGTCGTGCCCGCCGCCCATGCCCGCGCCGCGGTGGCGGCCGACGGCGTCGATCTCGTCCACGAAGATGATCGCCGGGGAGTTCGTCTTCGCCTGCTCGAACAGGTCGCGCACGCGGGACGCGCCCACGCCGACGAACATCTCGACGAAGTCCGAGCCGGAGATGGAGTAGAACGGCACGCCCGCCTCGCCCGCGACGGCGCGCGCGATGAGGGTCTTACCTGTGCCGGGCGGGCCGTAGAGCAGCACGCCCTTGGGGATCTTCGCACCGACGGCCTGGAACTTGGCGGGCTCCTGCAGGAACTCCTTGATCTCCTGGAGCTCCTCGACGGCCTCGTCCACGCCGGCGACGTCGGCGAACGTCACCTGCGGCATGTCCTTGCTGACCAGCTTCGCCTTGGACTTGCCGAAGCCCATGACGCGGTTGCCACCACCCTGCATCCGGGACAGCAGGAACCAGAACAGCAGGCCGATCACGAGGAACGGGATCAGCACCGAGAACATCGAGCCCCAGAAGCTGGGTTGCGGCACCTCGGAGTTGTAGCCGAGTTCCGGGTCCGCCTCCTTGACCGCGGTGACGATCTCCTCGCCCTGCGGCTCCACGTAGAAGAACTCGACGCTCTTCCCGTGCTCGACGTCCTCCTGCTGCTCGCCCTCCTTGGCCGTGAAGTCCTCGGAGAGCTCGAGCTCGACCCGCTGCTCGCCGTCGACCACGAGCGCCCGGGTGACGGTGTCCCCGTTCAGGAGCTCCAGGCCCTGGGCCGTGGTGATGCGCGAGACCTGCGGTTGCAGCAGGGACGTCAGTGCCAGCGAGAGCACGACGAGGGCCAGGATCACCCAGATGATCGGCCCGCTCAGAAACTTCTTGATGTTCATCGGTGACGGGGTGAGGCCCCGCATCCCTCCGCTGTGTTGGAACCGCGGCTTCCTCGGCGGGCTGCGGGTGCCGGCCTTGTTCTCGACCAGTACCCTTCGCCACGCCGTCGTCGACCGCGAGCAGTGTTGTCGTTCGAAACTACACGGAAACCCTGAGGGTTCCCGCCGCGTTTCGCCGAGAGCGCGACGCGTCGGCCGCCGCTGTGCCAGACTTGGCGGCTTCCTCGGCCGGCGTTCTCCGCCGCGCTGCCGTCAGCCGCCGCTGTGCCGAACTCGGCGGCTTCCTCTCCGGGCTGCGGGCTCCGGCCTCGTTCCTCGGCCGGTGCCCTTCGCCGCGTCGTCGTCAGCCACCGTAGACATGCGGTGCCAGAGTGGCAACGAACGGCAGGTTTCGATAGTTCTCCGCGTAGTCCAGGCCGTAACCCACCACGAACTCGTTGGGGATGTCATAACCCAGGTACTTCACGGCGACGTCGGCCTGCGCCGCGTCCGGCTTGCGCAGCATCGCCGCGATCTCCACCGACGCCGGCCCGCGCGACTTCAGGTTCGACACCAGCCAGGACAGCGTCAGGCCGGAGTCGATGATGTCCTCGACGACAAGGACGTTCCGCCCGCTGAGGTCGGAGTCCAGATCTTTGAGGATGCGCACGACGCCGGACGACTTCGTGCCCGACCCGTAGCTCGACACCGCCATCCAGTCCATCGTGATCGGATGGTGCAGGCGCCGGGACAGGTCGGCCATCACCATGATGGCGCCCTTCAGGACGCCGACGAGGAGCAGGTCCCTGCCCGCGTAGTCCTCGTCGATCTTCGCCGCCATCTCGTCCAGCTTCTTGCCGAGGTCCTCCTCGCTCAGGAGGATCTTCTCGAGGTCGGTGCCGACGTCGGACTGGTCCACTGCTCGCTCCAGGGTTGGTGATCTACGCATGCTCACAGCGCATGCTCACGGCGCAGGAAAAGCCTGCCACACGAGCGCTCCACCCGTGCGCCGCCAGGGAGGTGGGCGGGGCCCTGTCCGCTCCACGCGACGACGAGCGCGTCGAGCGCCTCGATGTGGCGCGCGGTCGTGGGAGCGGCGGTGATCTCGTGCGCCGCGAGCCGCAGGGTCCGACGCCGGACGGCCGCGGGCGCGGACTCGAGCACGGTGACATCGAGCACAACGGCCTCGGCATCGCCGAGTTCGCCCCCGCCCATGCCCCCGGCGCTGTCCCCGATCACGTCGGTGCGCGCGTCTCCGCCTCCTGCATCGGTCTGTGGTCGGGGGATCTCCGGGTGGTCGGGTGAGTGCTTGCCCGACCACCCGGAGATCCCCCGACCACGCGGCTCCTCCGCGTCCCGGACGCGGGCCTCGGCCAGCAGGTCCGCCGCCAGCGCGTCAAGCGCGTCCGCGTCGTCACGGAGCTGGGTCGCGCTGCGGGCCAGAGCCTCGGCGACCCCAGGACCGAGCACGTCCTCCAGGACCGGCATCACGATCCCGCGGACCTGCGACCGCAACGGCGCCACGCCGGCGCTTGCCGCAGGGGCGGCGGGTCCCGCGGGGGCGGCGCCTCCCGCGGGGGCGGCGCCTCCCGCGGGGGCGGCGGGTCCCCCGGGTTCGGCCAGGGCAGCGGGTCTGCCTCCGGGACTGCCTGCTCGTACCTGGCCCGGCACGAGGTTCGTCGGGTCGACCCAGAAGTCCAGGCCCGACGCCGCGCAGACAGCCTCCGTCTCCGTCCGCCGCAGCCCGAGGAACGGGCGCCGGTACCGGCCGCGCTCGGCCGGCATCCCCGCGAGCGACCTCGCCCCGGCGCCGCGCGCGAGCCCGAGAAGCACCTGTTCCGCCTGGTCGTCGAGGGTGTGGCCGAGCAGCACCAGATCCGCCCCGGTCTCGGCCGCGACCTGCTCCAGCACCGCGTACCGAGCCTCTCTGGCAGCGGCCTCGGGCCCAGGGTTCGCCCGCGCGCCCACGTCCGCCCCGCTCCGCTCCGCTCCGGCACCCAGCTCCGCGCCCACGTCCGGCGTCGTCCGCTCCCCGCCGGCGCCCGGCCCGCGCCGCTCCGCACCTGCGTCTGCCCCGCTCCGCTCCGCGCCCATGTCCGGCGTCGTCCGCCGCACTACCACGGGATCCAGCCCGAGACCGCGGCATTGCTCGGCGGCGCGCGCGGCGACGTCGCCGGACTCCTCCTGCAGGCCGTGGTCGACGACGACCGCCCCGGCCCGCACGCCGTGCGGCCGCGCCCGCACCGACCGCCCCACGCGCGGCGCCTCGTGCGCGAGCGCGGCCGCGAGCGCGAGGCTGTCGGCCCCGCCGGAGCACGCCACAAGCACCAGCGAACCGGCCGGCAGCCCGGCGAGTGTCTCTCGCACGGCACCCCGAGCCCGCCTCACGGCCGCATCCACCTGCGCCACGGATCCACCTCCCGCCCACACCCCGCCGAACCGCAGCCGAAGAACGTCCCGACCCGCCGAACCGCAGGGACACGCCCGCAATCCCCTGAATTGCGCGGCGTGTCTTGCGGTTCGCCGGAACGAGAGCGGCGTGTCCTGCGGTTCGGCGGACGCGAGTGGCACACATCTGCGGTTCGGCGGACGACAGCGGGACCAGCGTTGCGGTTCGACATGGTCGTCAGCCGTGGATGCGGCGGACCCAGGCCCGGGGGTCCGAGATCTCGCGCGCGTCGGGGAGGTTCGCCGGGGCGGCCCAGACGGCGTTGAGGCCTTCGCGCCCGACGGTGCGTTCCACGGCCCGCACGAACGCCGCTCCGTCGCGGTACTGGGCCAGTTTCGCGTCCATGCCGAGGAGCCGCCGGAGGACGACGTCGAACGCGGGCTTGCCCTCGCCGTCGCGCCGTCGCTCGAACCGGGCGCGGATCCGCCGCACCGACGGCACCACGGACGGCCCGACGGCGTCCATCATCACGTCCGCGTGCCCTTCGAGCAGGGCCATGACGGCGGTGATGTCGGCGAGCGTGTCCTTCTGGGCGGGGGTGATGAGGCCGTCCACGAGGGAGTCTCCCCGGCCCCGCAGCGCGTCGAGGACGGCCTTGCCGACGACCACGATCTTGCGGTCGATCCGCGCCCTCGCCAGTTCGGCGGAGGTGCGGGTCAGTTCCGTGACGAGGCCCCGGGTGCGGTCGCGCAGGTGGTCCGCGAGCCACGGGGCGGCGGCGAACTGCCAGGCGTGGGTCTGCTCGTGCAGGCACACCCACAGCCGGAAGTCGCGGGCCGGCACGCCCATCGAGGTCTCGGCCTGGAGGACGTTCGGCGCGACGAGCAGGAGGCGGCCGGGTCCCCCACCGGGCATGTACGGGTCGAACTGGCCGAGCACACGTCCGCTGAGCGCCGCGAGCACCGCTCCCACCTCGGCGGCCCCCGCCACCTGGACGACGGGTGCGAGGCCGGGCGGGACGACGTCCTCGATCCCGTCGATCATCGTGGCCATCGACTGCGTGTTCGCCCGCGCCCAGGAGGCGCGGTCCACGACCACGACGGTCGCGGGGGCAGCGTCGGGCGCGATGCGCGTGACCTCCTGCACGTGATCGACGGCGGTGTCGGCGGCCTCGCGCAGACCCCCGACCAGGTCGTGCAGCCGCTGGCGCGGGGCGACCGGGCCGGGCGGGGCGAGTCGGGCCGCGATGCGGGCGGCCGCGTGCCAGTCGACGGCGGGCTGGCCGGCCGTTGTCGACGACGCGTGCGCGATGGGCTTCACCGCTCCACCGTAGGTGATGTGGGATACGGCGATGGACACGGGGAGGGGTCGCGCCCGGTGGGTATGGTCGGTCCGATGCCGAGAGGTCGGCTCCCCGGGGGACCGACTGCTCGACGTCCGGCCGACCGCTCCGGGATCTCCAGGGCGGCGGGCGGTCTCAGGCCGACGCGGAGTAGGCCGCGAGGGAGCCGACGAAGTCGTCGTAGATCGGCACGGCCCCCTCCGCGTAGTCGGGGATCGAGTCCGCGAGCACCACGAACACGAGCTGGCGCTGGTCCGCGGTGACGACGGTGCCCGCGAGCGCGCGGGTCTTGCTCAGGCTTCCCGTCTTGGCCCGCACCAGTCCGCGCGCTGGGTTGTCTCCCGCGAAGCGGTCGTACAGCGTGCCGTTGAGCCCGCCGATCGGCATCCCGACGGCGACGTCGCGGAGCCGGGAGTGCGCGGGATCGATGGTGAGCCCGACGACGTCGGCCAGTTGCTTCGCGCTGAGTCGCGATCCGTCGCCGAGACCTGAGCAGTCCTTGAGGTCGGCCCCGTCCAGGTCGACGCCGAGGTCCTGGACGGTCTCCGTCACCGCCCGCGTCCCGGCCTCGTTGGAACCCGGCTCCCCCGCCTCGACGGCGACGAGGCGGCAGACCACCTCGGTCATCGTGTTGTTGGAGGTGTGCAGGAAGAACTCGGTGATCTCGGCCACGGGTGCGGATCGCACCTCGCCGATCTTCTCGGCTCCCTCGGGCGCCGTCCCCCGGGCGACGTTCGTGACCTCGATCCCCCGCTCGCGCAGGCGCCCGGCGAAGACCTCACCGGCGCGCTTCGCCGGGTCCGCGACCCAGGGGCCGCTGGAGCTGTAGGTGTCGCCCTCGAGGCCGATGTTCACGCCCAGCGGCGCGGCCTGTCCGATGTACGCCATGTTGGCGTTCGGCACGGCCGGCGCGATGGCGGGCCCGCTGAACAGGGTGTCGTCGATCGCGAGCCGGACCCTCTGCGTCCCGCCGGCCTCGAGCGCGCCGGCCACCTGGTCGGCCAGGTCGGCGAGCCCGGCGTGCCCGTTCACCTCGTTCGGCTTGCCCTTCCCCGGCGCCAGCATCATGTCGCCGCCGCCTACGAGCGTGACGATGTCCTCGCTGCGGACGACGGTCGTGGCGAGGGTCCGGTCCGCCAGGGGCGAGGACAGCGCCGCGACACCGGTAAGGATCTTCTGCGCCGAGGCCGGGGTCATGAGCCGGTCCGCGTCGGCGGCGCCGAGCGTCTCGCCGCTGATGGCGTCCGTGACGACGACGCCGACGCGCGAGCCGAGCCGTTCGTTCCCGACGAGGTCCGCGACCCGGCTCTCGATGGCCGCCGCGTCCGGCACGGGCGCCGACTGCGGCAGCACGGGAAAGACGGTCTCGGGGGGCGGCGCCTCGACGGCGCCCGGCGCGGTGGGGAACGGTGCGGCCTCGGGCCAGGGTTCTGCGGTGGTCAGCATTCCGGGCACGACGTCGAACGCGTCGAACGCGAGATATCCCCCGAGCAGCCCCAGGAGCACCACGACCACGGTGCCTGGCCGCGCTGACCTGGTCATCGACTTCCCCTCATCGTCATGCTGAACCCACAGCCAAGCCTAGGGGAAGCAAAGCCCGCATCGGGCCGGCATGCCCCGCCCGCATTATGCCGACTCCGGCGAGTGGGACTCGCCACATGTTCGCCACTCGGACCGGTCGGAACACCTCACCATGGCAGACTGGACGCGCGCGGCGTCGCCGCCGTCAGCCAGACGCACCGGGGCGCCATCGCCTGGGGCGACCCATCCGAAGAAGGAGCACGAGGCGTGGAGTTCGACGTCACGATCGAGATCCCCAAGGGCCAGCGGAACAAGTACGAGGTGGATCACGAGACCGGACGTATCCGCCTCGACCGCATGCTCTTCACCTCCACACGCTACCCGGACGACTACGGCTTCATCGAGGGGACGCTCGGTGAGGACGGCGACCCTCTGGACGCCATGGTGCTCCTGGAGGAGCCCACCTTCCCCGGATGCCTGATCAAGTGCCGGGCGCTGGGCATGTTCCGCATGCGCGACGAGGCCGGCGGCGACGACAAGGTCCTGTGCGTGCCGACAGGCGATCAGCGTGCCGCCTGGCGCCAGGACATCGACGACGTCTCGGACTTCCACCGCCTCGAGATCCAGCACTTCTTCGAGGTCTACAAGGACCTGGAGCCGGGCAAGTCCGTCGAGGGTGCCCACTGGACGGGCCGCGCCGAGGCCGAGGCCGAGATCGAGCGCTCGTTCCAGCGCGCCAAGGAGACGGGCTACTACAAGCACTGACGGGAGCTCACGGGCGGCCCGCGTAGGGCATCGCTCCCGAGAGCCGCAGGTCGGTCTCCCGCAGGGACACCCCTGGCATGACCGCCTCGATCATGCGCCCGTTCCCCGTGTACATCGCCACGTGGTAGATGCTTTGCGGGTCGGACAGGTCCGACCCGTAGAAGATCAGGTCCCCGGGCCGCAACTCGCCGTAGCCGATGTGGCTGACGGCGAGGTACTGGGAGCGCGACGTCCGGGTGATCCAGTGGCCCGCGTACCTCCACGCCTCGGACGTGAGGCCGGAGCAGTCGTACGACGCCGGCCCCTCGGCGCCCAGCAGGTACGGCGAGCCGATCTTGGTACGCGCCCAGGCCACCGCCGCCTGGCCCTGCGCCGAGGCGCTGGACCAGGAACCGGACGGGTCCGGCGCGGGCGGCTCGGGTACGGGCTCCGGCGCAGGTTCCGGGGCCGGCGGGGGCTCGGGAGCGGGTGCGAGGCCCGAGCCGGGGTCGTCAGCGGGCGCCGACGTGTCCGCCGGTTTGTCGCCGGTGTCCCCATCCCCGCTGCCGGCCCCGTCCCCGCCGCTCGCCGGGACGTCCCCCATGCCCGCCCCGGCTTCCTGCTGCCCCGCCCCGAGTGCCGCCCGCGCCTCGGCCTCGCGCTCGGCCCGTGCTGCCGCGGCCCGCGCATCCTCACGTTCGCGCTCGATCCGGATGCTCGTGTTCCGCAGTTCCGCGAGGCGTTCGATGAGCAGCGCCCGGTCCCGTTCGGCGGCCTCGGTACGCGCCGCCAGCTCCGCGACGGCCCGCTGCGCGGCGTCGTACGCGGCCTCCGCTTCGGCCTTGGCGTCCGCACGTTCCTCACGGGCCGCCGACCACCGCGCGTCCGCCGCCTCCGAGGCGGCCCTGGCTCGGGAGTGCTCCGTGAGCGCGGCCGCCAGCTTGCGGCGGACCGCGCGCTCCGCGGCTTCCTGCCCGATCAGGTCGTCGATGTCCTCGGCCTCGAGCACGACCTCGAGCGGACCCAGCGCGTCGGCCCCGCCGGAACGCTGCGCGGCCCGGTAGACGGCGGCAAGCGCGGCGCGCGCCTTCGCCTCCGCGTTCCCGGCACGGTCCGCCTCCTCGCGAGCCTCCCGGACCTCGGCCTCGGCGGCGTCCAGGGCGGCGACGGCGTCCTCATGATCAGCGGCCGCCATCTGGACGCCGATCTGCGCGTCCTCCAGGTCCTGACGCAGGCCGGCCAGCGCGGCCTCGGCCTGCGCGACGTCGAGTTCCCCGGCACGTACGGCGTCGCGCGCCTCGGTGGCCTCCTGCGCCGTCGGGCCGCTCGGCGGTTCGGCGTCGTCGGCCGTGGCGACCGGGCCCCACGGGTAGACGAGTGCGATCACCAGAACGAGCACCGCGAAGACACGCCAGCCCAGGTGCCCGGCCCGCCCCCAGCCGGCTCCTCCACGGGCCGGCCAGCCCAGTCCGTCCCGGATCGCTCCGGGTTTCGTGCCCATCGTCTCCGAGGCCATGCTCAACCCCCTGCTCAGGTCACACAGCACATGCCGCCCGACCACTGCGCATGTCTTGTGTACGACGGCGTGTCGCCTTGCACGCAACCCTTACGTCCATCAGGCTCACCCGACTTCTCGGATCTCGCACGCCGAAAGCGGTCTCGTCCGATCTCTGTGGACAGGGAGGGACAACGTCTCTGCCGCGCGGTCACCTACGGCGAGGACAACCTGAAGCCCCGCCCACTCACATAGAGCAGGCGGACCCTCGGGTTGCTTGTCGATCGCACGTCACGCGTGGGTGTTGGCCCGCCTACAGCGGTGCCCTCCACCTGCGCGACTCAAAGCAAATTGGGCCGCCAGCAGCATGAAGGCCGACGTGAGGAACACGGCCAGGAGTGCTCGGACCCGACTCGCGATCCCCTTCCTTTCGCTACTCACGCACCCGCGCCCCCGGCCTGCTCGCGCAGGAACTCGATGTACTCGCCTGCCCACATCTGCGACCACTCGCGGCTAGCAGAGACCCGGGCAAGCACGTCGCCAGGCACCAGGTTCCGCTCCGCAAGTTCGGCGAGAGCGTGCAGTTCGCCCTCCAACGCCTCGTCCGAGTCCTCGATCAGGATCGCGACTTCAAGAAGCCTGCTGAGCACGCCACCTGCCCCTGCATCGATAGCGTCCGGCCAGTCGACGATGCTGTCGGCGGCCAGCCCTCGGCTCCGCCCGTCATCAGCAGCGAGCTTCCCGATGATGGTCCTGATCTCCTGAGTGTTCGTCACCATAAGAGCATCACCACGGCAGCGGAACGTGGCTCGGCCAGGGGATGTGTGTCGCATTAGCAGCCGCAGGGTCGTAGTGCGGACTTTTCGCGTTATGTACGTTTTTCGGATACAGGTTCCCGCGCGCGTCCATGTACCGAGCGCCAATCTGAACACGATAGGTCACGCCCGAGGCGGCGTTGGAACCGGTCGGCGCCGTGCCGTCGGCGTCGTGCACTCGTACGCGAACCGTCGTCCCTCCCGCGTTCTTGAACTTGAACTCGACCCCGTTCTGCGAGCCGGCCCCCGGGTGCGGCTTCAGCGTCCGTACGGACGCCCCTGACGGGATGCTCGCGATCGGACTGCCCGGCGCGTTGCGGGCCGCAAAGATCGGGTCGTACTTGACGAGGGCGCTGCCCGCGCTTGTGGATTGACTTGATCTTACTGCAGTCGTGCCACGGGTGGCGGCTCCCCCCGGGCTCATGGCCAAGATCATCATATTGGCCATTTCCCACGCAGCACAGGCGTTGGGGTCTCCTCCTTCAGTGCATTCTTTCGGGGGCTCAAAGCCGAAATCTTCCAAAATGGTCGGTGGTGTCGCTGCCCACTCAGCAAACCACTTCTGCAGCTGTGTGGGTTCACCCCACGTCACTGGACATGATTGCGCTTCGAGGAGTGAAACGTCACGTCCGCATTCAGAAGACCCGGTGTCATCTGTGACTGTTTCAACCCCAAGACTGGGTTTGGAAGTTCCGCCCCCATCAGAGCCGCCGCCGGGACTACGGCCGCCAGACCCAGGTCCGTGGGTGTGTTCTACCGCGGCCCTGATCTCGTCTTGGGTGTCACCGTGGAGGGTGTCCGAAGCGAACTCGCGCAGTCCTGCGGGGTCGGAGTAGGTGGTGGGGTTGCTGTGTGAGTAGGCGTACCCGTGCCACTGCTGCGGGTCGGTCAGGTCCAGGATCGGATCGACCGTGATGAATCTGCCCAGTTGCGGGTCGTAGTAGCGCGCGCCCAGCAAGGTCAGCCCAGTGCTGTCGCGGAACTCGCCCAGGAAGCCTCCCCGCGGGCCTGGAGCCCACGAGCCGCCGCGCAGGTTGCCGTAGGGATCGGTGTAGGTGCGTTCCACCGCGTCCGTCGCGGGGTTCGTGTTCGGAACACGCGCCACGACGGTGCCATGGTGGTCGTTCACCATCGACATGACGCCACCCAGGCCCGCACCATCACGCATCGCGACGGTCTGCCCGGCGAACTGGTAGTAGCGAGTCGTCTGGATCACGCCGGTGGTCTTCTTCAGGAAGACCTCGCTGCCGCCTGGCAGGGTGACATAGACGTTGTCGTTCAGGAACCGCACCAGCCGGGTGCCGTCCGCGTCATACACGTAGCCACGCTCGGCGCTACCGGTCGTCACGTCCGCCAGCTCGGACTCGGCGTCCCAGCCCAGCGCATCGGCCTCAGAACCGTCCGCGTGCTGCCGCACCGTCATCCGGCCCGCGTCGTCGTAGGCGTACTCCGCGCCCACCGTGGTCTCGCTGCCGTCGGTCGCGCGTGTGGTGACGTCGATCCCGGTCACCGCATGCGGGCCCGCTCCGTCGACCCCCAGGCCCTGCCCGTGCTCATAGGCCGTGATCGTGGCCACGCCGTCCGGAGCGTGCTCGAGCTGACGGGTGCGGTTGCCGACCTGGTCGAACTCCCACTCGGTCCAGTACGGAGCCGCGCCGCCCATCGCACCCGTGAACGCGTCCTGGGAGCAGTCACCGTTGCCCGGAGTCCACGCCTGGGTCAGTCTGTTGAGGATGTCGTAGGAGTAGCACTGCGTGTCGTGCTGGGCTGCCATGTGTGCCGCATCAGGCCGGTCTGCCTGGGAGAGCACGTTCCCGGCCTCGTCGTACGTGTACGACAGGTCCAGCTCGGAGCCGATGACGTCCTCGCGGTACAGGCCAATGTTCGCCAGCCGTCGCGTACCGGCGTCGTACTGGTACGTCGCCGTCGCACCGTACGTGTTCCCCAGGTCGAGCTTGGCCATCTCGCCGAACGCGGTGAACCGCGTGTTGGCCACGTAGACGCCCCAGCCGAAGCCGCCGCCCATCCAGGCGGGCATCGACGCGGAGTCGTAGTACGTCGTGATCGTCTCCGGACCCAGGTTTCCCACGGCCGGATGCGTCACTTGGGAGACCTGACCGTCGGCCATGTACTGCGTGCCCGACGTGTAGGACTGGCCCGCCAGCGCACCGAGCTCGGTCGCCTGCGGGAGGGTCAGCGTCGTCGACGTCGGCCGGTATGCCTCGTCGACCTCGTCCACGCTGGTGACGTACTGGCCGGTACTGTCGTGGCGGGTCGAGGCCGTGGTCACGCCCTTGACCAGATCCCCCGCGTAGGGGCCGGTCACATACTGGTCATACGTCCACGACGCGCGGACAGCACCGGTCGGGCTGCCGTCACGCAGCGAGGTCTGACGACCCAGCGCGTCATACGTGTACCCAAGCGCCTCACCAGCACCATTGGTGACCGAGACCACCTGGCCTGCGGCGTCGTAGGTGGTCGTCGACGTTCCCGCGTCCGGGTCGGTGGCGCTGATCTCCTGGCCGGCCCAGTCGTACTCGTAGGACCAGTCGTTGCCCGCAGGGTCCGTCATTCCGGCCAGACGCCCCGCGTGGTCGTAGGAGTAGGTCGTGTCCTGGTAGGTCGATGCCGCCAGCGAACGCGTGTCGAACGAGCCGGACGTGATGTCCGGCCTGTTCAGGTGCTGCCACTGGTGAGTCGTGCGCCCCCGGCCGTCGACAACCGCGGTGGTCGGAGTGCCACCCTTCGGCGGAAGAACCGTCGTGTAGGCGCCGTCGTAGCGGGTGACGGTCCGCCATTCCTCGTGCTCCGGGTTCGACGTCGTCCCCGTCCAGAACACCTCGGCCACGGGACGGGACGCGCCGTCGTACTCGGTGGTCGCGTAGGCGAGAACGTCGCCGTTGCCGAGGACGGGCTCGTCGAGCGGAGTTGCGGAGACCACGCCGTCTGCTCGGTGCCACGGCCCCATCACCTTGCTCGCGCGCCCCGCGCTGTCGTACAAGGTGTGGGTGATCACCCGGCCACGCTCGTCCGGCGTCCACCCGTCGCCGTCACCCGCGTCCGCCGCCTCGGCCTGCGTCTGCACCTGGCGGGCAAGACCGTCGTACAGCTCCGACGAGAAATGCCGTGTCGAACCGTCCGCACCCAGAGTGCTCGTTACGACGGCGTTGCGTCCGTTGCCGACGGTCTGTCCGTCGCGGGTGGTCGTGCCGATCGTGTACTCGTAGGTGATCGACGGCGACCCGAGGTCGGCATGCTGCGGATAGGTCACGTCCAGCACTCGTCCGAGGTCATCGTGCGAGCCCTGGGTCACCTTGCCGTTCGCGTCCACCGTGCGGCTCACCACGCCGGTTCCCGGCGCGACGTCGACCGAGGTCACGTGCGCCGAGAGGGCGCCGGCGCCGTCCGGATCCGGGCTGGTCTTGACCACACGGGTCGGCCGGCCGGCGGCGTCCTCGGTGTACACGGTGCTCGTGGACCGCCCGAGCGCGTCCGTCACCTCCACCTGGCGGCCGCGGGTGTCATAGGCGACCGTTCCGGTCACCTCGTAGCCCACACCGTCATCCGGGTCGATGCGCTCGGTCTTGGTGACCAGGCCCTTGTCCGGGGAAGCTGTCAGGCTGGTGTGCTCGTCGTAGTAGACGCGGGTGTCGGAGATGACGTCCGCGGGGCGCGAGGGGGTCGCGTCGCAGCCGACCGAGACCGTCTCCGTCCGGTACGCCGTGGACATCAGGTGCTTGCCCGGATTGCGAGCGAACGAGATCCGGGTACAGCGGTCGTCGGCCGAGGTGGTGACGTCTCCCTGGTCGTCGGTCCGCTCTACCTGGCCGTAGTCGTCGAGGTACGTCTTCGAACGAGTGTGGTGCTCCAGCGCGCCCGCAGCGGTGAACGTGAACGAGTCCGTCGTCGTCGACGTGGTCCGCCGGGCGGTCGTGCCGTCCTCGGCGGTCGCGGTGGCCGCAGAGCGCGCCGGTACCGTCACCTGTGTCGAGACCGGAGTGCTGCCGTCATACACCGTGGTGGCGAAGGCACGCCCCGCGAAGTGCTCGCGGTCCGTCGCCGTGATCTGCTCGCCGGCCGGAAGCGACGACGCCGTCAGCGTCTTGCCGTTCACGCCCTGGTAGTACTTCGTGACGGTCTTCGTGCGCGGCCCGTCGGTCCCGTCGCCGGTCCGCGTCGTCGAGGTGGCGAACCCGCGGTACTCGCTGTACGTGGCCTCGTCCGGGTCCACGAGCGGGCCGGTCGGCTTGACCCACACCGGACCCGCGCTGTCGTACTGGTAGGCGGACTCGACGGAGCTGACGCCGGCCGGTCCCTGGCCGTTGTCGTTGATCGACTCGACGACGTACTTGTGGAACCAGTCGATGCGCTCCACCGGTTCCCACTGGGCGTACTCGTCGTTGTGCCACTTCACCGGGAAGCAGCGCCGCCGGTTGCCCTCACCCTCACGCTCGGCCTGCGTGGCCGCCTCGCCCGGGATGTTCGACGGCGTGCAGGTCGCCGGGGCGTAGCTGATCGACGTGACCGAACCGAGCTCGGAACGGACCGCCGTCATGCGCGGCCGGAACATCTCCGGTGCGCCGTCACCGATCGAGTCGACCCGGTTCGCCAGCATCGTGTACGCGAATTCCGTCCACGGAAGCCGGACGTCGTCGCTGCCGTCTCCGTCGGCGCCCATTCCGGTGCGCCGGATACCGGCCAACCACAGAATCTTGCCCGCGCCCAGCTCGCCGAGGGAGCCGTCGTGCGGATCGATCCACTCGTGGCGGAAGTCGTACTCGTCGACCGTCAGGTACGAACCGGAAGTGGTACGTGTCTGCGTGCGGATCTGGAAGATCCGCTGGGTGCTGAAGAAGACCGGGGCCTGGACGTCCAGGCACGAACTCGTGTCATCGCACTCCAGGTGGGATGGGACGTCCGGCCAACGGTCCGGATTGGCCGCGCGGTCCGCTGGGTCGCACAGGGTCGAGCCTTCGAGGCACCGTCCGGCGCGGTCGAACATGACGCGTGCCGGCGGCGCGGACTCGTCGCCCAGCTGGGTCCCGTACTCGATCTTCGCCAGGTGACCGCCGCGCACGTAGGTCGTCGTCGCGCTGTTCTCGTTGTACCCGTACCGTCCCCACTCCCGGGCGTACGTGTAGGTCATGGTGCCGCCGGTCGGCGCGATCACGCGGTCGAGGTTCCAGCGCCAGACCTGGTTGCAGCGAGACGCAGCGAAGTCACCGGCCACGTAGCACTGCTCGCCCGGGTGGTTGCCGTAGACGGGGACCACCCAGCCGGAGTAGAGGTTCTTGCCGTCTTCCGGGCGCACCGTCTGACCGAAGACGTACTGCGTACCGTCGGTCGTGGTGACCTTCCAGTACTCGCCCTCCGCGACCTTGGTCCCCGAGCCGTCGCGCTTCTGGTCACCGTTGTCGGCGCCGGTGAGGTGCTGGATGCGGGTGCCGTCGTCGTTCTTCGGGCGCCAGGCACCGCTCGCCTCGTCCTTGACGAGCTCGGTCGAGGCACCGTTCAGCATCATGATCGCGTTGTCGGTGTCCATGCACAGGTCACCGGTGGGGTGGTCCGCGTTGTTCGGCTCGGCGCCGTCCACCGGATCGGTGTCCTGGGAACATGGCGTGAACCGTCGTTCGACGTATCCCTGGGTGATGTCCCAGCCCTCACCGATGCCCGAGGTCTGGTTGTTCTCGCCGGCCACGCGCCCGTCAGCACCGGCCGAGGAGTACCCGAGCGACACCTGCGGCATCGGGCCCGACGCCACCGGCGGCAGGCCGATCGGGTAGGACCACGAGAACGCGCCCGTGCTCCCGCCGGCGGACCACTTCGACGTCCGAGAGAAGGGGGTCGCCGTCCAGGAGCCGGCCTCACCCGCGACCGCACCGGCCTCGGTGGCCGTCGCGGTCGTGGCCGCTGTCGTCGCAGCCGCTGTCGTCGCAGTGGCCGCTGTCGTCGTCGCAGCCGTCCCAGTCGTCGTGACTGCCGACGTCGCGCTCTTCGTCGCGTCCGTCGTCCCGGTCATCGCGGCCTTCGCCGCGGTCGGCATCCCGGCAGTCGCCGCCGTCGGCGCCTCCGTCTTCGCGCCCGACACCCCGGCCGCGCCATCGTTCGACGTGCCCTCGGCCGTCGCGGCCTCGACCTCCGGTACCCCCTTCGACGTGAGCGGCTCGACCGCCGGTTCCGGCAGGTCGTCGCTCGCCAGGGTGTCCGGCAGCTCGACCTGTGCCTCGTCCCAGTTCTCGTCCCGGGTCTCGACCACCGTGGCGATGGCCGTGCGCACGATCTGCGCGGTCACCGGACCGGCAGCAGCCGGGTCGGTCGCGACGAGCACGGAGACCAAGGCCGCGACGACCACGGTTCCGTGCCGCCGCCAGGCGAACGATCTGCCTCTGTTCACGTTCTGCCGCACCCTCGTCCTACCGCCCTCGTTCGTTCTGCTCGTCCTCATGGCCCCGGAACCCTTCCCCGGGTCTCCGATGCCCCTCACTGGACTGCCTCGGTCGGGTCGATCGCGCTGACGCCGTTCGTGAAGTCCGTCGCCTCGGCCCCCTGGCACAGCCGGCGGATCTTCGGTTCGCTGACCACTTCGCCCTCGAAGATGCGCAGGTTGTCGATGTTCCCGGACCACCAGTCGGTCTCGTTGTTCGCGATCTGTCCTCGGCCGACCAGAAGTCGGCCGGGTGCCATCTGCGTGGCGGGGGCGACGAAGTCGCGTTCGAACATCCGCGGCTCGGCGCGGGCGGGCTTGCTCGGCGTCCCGGCCTCACACACCCACAGCCGCAGCTTGTCCTCACCGGCGTCGTGCTCCGCCAGCAGATGGACCCACTCCCCGGTCACCACCGGCTTGTCCGACTTCACGTACGCGGGAGAATTCGCGTACTCGGACGTGTTGATCGCGAACGACCAGCACCCTGCGCCTGTCGACGCCGCGCATCCGGTCTTGCTGTAGCCGAGCCGGACGCCGTTGGAGTGCACACCCTCCTGGGCGATCGCCGTGTCCCACGAGTCCAGTCCGTCCAGCAGCACATGGACACTGATCACGAAGCTCTCCCGGGTATCCAGGATCGGCCCCTCGCTCACCGCCGCATCGTTCGTCCCGTCGAAGGACAGAGAGCGGTCGTCGGACCGAGCACCGAACTCGAAGTGCGGCCCGTCCGCGCGAGTCGCGCCCGAGATCGTCAGGTCACCCGCATCCTGGCCCGCCGAATCGCCCGCCACCGAGCCCGAGGTCTCGTCGAAGGTCCATATGCCGTCCTCGCGGGCCTCGGCGACCTGGAACTGGTACACCCTCGCCGTTGTGGTCCGGTTGCCCGCCTTGTCCTTGGCGCGGACGTACAGCGTCACGGGCCCAGCAACCTGGGGCGTGTACGGGGGGAGAACCACCGTTCCGTCCGAGCCAGGCGTCACGGTGTTCGGCGTCGTCGCCTGGTCGAAGCCGTACTCGATCACGTCGACGTCACTCGTGTCGCTCGAATCGACCCGGAACTTGCCGGTCAGGCCGACGCCGCCGGCGAGCGTGCCTTCCTCGTACACGGCCTCGATCCCGCTACCACTCCCGGTCGGAATCACGGGAGACACCCTCGGTGCGGGCGGCTTGGTCACATCGACCTTGAAGTAGCAGCGCGGCGAGGAGGAGTACGACGTCGACCGGGAACCGTCGTAGGTACGCGCCCGCCACGAGTAGGTCCCGGTACCCAGTTCACCGCTCGGCACCGTCACCTCGGCCCGCGTTCCCGAGGACACGGACTTCCACTCGTACTTCCACACCTGGCTGCCGGAACCGTTCAGCACCTGGAAGCCGGCCTTGACCGTGCCGCCGTCCGGGTCGCTGACCTTGGCGGAGAGCAGCGGCGTTGCATCACTGATGTACGGCGCCGAGCCGGCCGACGTCACGCAGTCCACCCTGTCGGTGTCCGCGTACAGGTCCATGTACGTCTTCGCCGGAACGTTCGGCGTCCGGTTGTAGGTGATGACCAGGGTCGCGGTCTTCGTGGCTCGCTTCCAGGAGACCACGTCGCTGTTGGACTCCGCCGCGGACGATGCCCGCAGACCCAGGGTGATCCGGCTACCGCCCTGACCGGCGAGCCAGGTGGCGGCGTCCTTCACGCCGAACTCGACCCATCGCTGATGGGTGCCCTGCGGGCAGGCGGCCTTGTGCGCGACGGACTTACCCGCAACCTTCCACCGCCACTTGCCCGACGACGGGCCGAAGTTGTCCCAGTCGGTCGACGAGCCGATCGCGTCGGTGCGCCAGATCTCGACCACACGCGTCGTGCAGCTGTACGAGTGATTGCCGTAGTACTTGAACGTCGCCTTGGTGATGTCCCCCGAGGCGAGGTCCCCGATCTCTCCCAGGTTCTTCCACTGGTACGCCGACCGGGTCTTGTTCGTCGTCGAGCACCCGATCTTCGATGTGCACACGCCGATCTTCAGGTTCTCGGTCGCCGTGTCGTTAAAGTGCGTCGTGGACGGATAGGCCGACTGGATGAACGCGCGGTCCTGATAGCTCCCGCCCGCTGTGGGGTCCAGGTGCAGCGGGAACACGGCATCGGCCAACAGGCTCGGGTCAGGTGTCAGGCGCAGCCCGCCCTCGACCACCTCCAGCTTCAGCGGTGCCACGGCGTCACCGTCCACAGGCGCCGACAGCCGGTCATTGACCGGCCGCTGGACGTCGGCGGCCACCAGATCACCCGACGCCTCGTCCGTGGACTCCGGACCGAGGACGTCGGTCTCCACCTCAGCCAGCACCTCTGCCGCGTCATCGACCAGCTCTTGCGGCACGTTCTCGCCGATCACGAGATCGGATCGGGCACGCACCAGACGCTCGACGGCGGCCTCGTTCTCGGCCGACAGCTCGACCTCATCGCTCCCACTCACCGCCGCCGCCTGGCTCACGAGATCGTGGTCGCCCGCACTGTCCCACGCCTGGGGCTGCGGCGCGGAGAACACGACGTCGCCGCTCGTGATCTCCACGGCCTCGAACCCGCCGTCGTCGGCCTCCTCCAGTCCGAGGCCGTCGGTGACCTCCACCGGGAAGGTGAGGTTCGCCAACGCCGGATGGTCCAGCGCTTCCTCCGTCGCGACGCGCAGTACCTCGCTGAACGCCGATCCGTCGTCGTTGACGGTGACGATCAGGTCGACGCCGGGGACGACGGCCTCGTACGTCAGGCGATCGTCATCGATCCGCGGCTCCGGCAGGTCACCGAACGGCGTGTCATAGACCAGCTCGTGCCCGTCCTTCTCCAGGATCGCCAGCGGCTCGCCCGCGGACCCGTCGCTGAACGACATCAACACGGACGGCGCAGCCGGCTCGATCCGCCCGGAGCCAGGCTCGCTCTCGTCGAACGCCGGGGCCACGGGCCGCCAGCCGCCCTCAGGGTCGGGAGCGCGCACTGCGGTGATGTGGGAGGAGAGCTCGGTCTCACCCGACGGCAGGATGCGCTTGGTCGTCCAAGGGTCGAGCGCCTCACCGACGACCACGGGCGCGTCGCACCGGACCGCCTCGGCGCGGGCCGCGTCCTCCGTGGACAGTTCGTCGTGGCAATCGGTCGGCGCGGATTCGTCGGCCGACAGAGCGGAAAGGATCGCTTCACTGCCCCAGGCGACGGGCACGACGACCGCCAGGGCCACCACACCGGCGATCACACCACGAGCACCGAACGGAACGGAGCGAAACCTCACGCAGACCTCACCTTGGCTACACGCAGCACACTCTGTGAAGCGCGACTGTGGAAGCTACCAACTGAAATCGCACCTATCTGATGAAATACCTGCAACACCAAGACTTTCACTTGATTCCGTTATTCAATCTTTACCCCTTTTCACCCTCGAGCCCGGTTCTGAACGGGTGCCCCTGCCGATCAGATCGGTCTCGCAGCCGGATACGTCTCGCATCGTGGTCTCACGATGCGGCCACCGCTTCCTCGCGGCGGTGACGGCGCGCTACCGTGCGCGGCATGACTCGTCGAATGTGCCGCTGACTCCAGCGCACCCCCTGACGCTCGCGGGCGTGCGCGCCCACGCATCCCACCCCGC
This sequence comes from Myceligenerans halotolerans, assembly GCF_054782975.1. Taxonomy (NCBI): domain Bacteria; kingdom Bacillati; phylum Actinomycetota; class Actinomycetes; order Micrococcales; family Promicromonosporaceae; genus Myceligenerans; species Myceligenerans halotolerans. The sequence continues at coordinate 1,460 of NZ_BAAGRL010000012.1, read as the reverse complement.
ACGAGAGTCGCAGGAGAGTCCCTTGACGATCGAGGCCCACCACGTCCCCGCCGTCCCCGGCCCCGAGATCGACGTGCCGTTCCCGCCGTACGCGACCGGTCTGAGCGCGCCCGCGGCCCCACCGCGCGAGCCCGGTCAGGCACCGGTCCCGGCGAGCGGCGCCTGGCGCGAGGGCGACGAGCCCGGCCGGCGGCAGTTCGCCGACCTCGGAGCCTTCGACCTGGAGGCCGGCGGGCGGCTGCCCGCGGTGCGGGCCGCCTACGAGACCTGGGGCGAACCTTCCCCGGACCGCTCCAACGCCGTTCTCGTGCTGCACGCCCTCACGGGCGACAGCCACGTGACGGGCGACGCCGGGCCGGGGCATGTCACCGCGGGGTGGTGGCAGGACATCATCGGCCCGGGCCGCCCCATCGACACCGACCGGTACTTCGTCGTCGCGCCGAACGCCCTCGGCGGCTGCCAGGGTACGACCGGCCCCGCGTCGACGGCGCCCGACGGCCAGCCCTGGGGCGGGCGCTTCCCCTTCGTCACCACGCGCGACCAGGTAGCGGTCGAGGTGGCGCTGGCCCGGCAGCTCGGCATCGACGGCTGGGAGCTGGTGGTCGGTGGTTCGATGGGCGGCCTGCGCGCGCTCGAGTGGGCGATCCAGGGCCCGGAGGCCGGGATCGAGGTGCGGAACGTCGCCGCGATCGCGACGACGGCGCAGGTGGGTGGCGACCAGATCGCCTGGTCGCATCCGCAGCTCGCGGCGATCCGCGCGGACGCGGGCTTCCGCGACGGCGACTACTACGACGCCCCCGACGACGCCGGCCCGCACCGCGGCCTGGCCATCGCCCGGCAGATCGCGCACGCGACCTACCGCACCTCGTCGGAACTCGACACCCGGTTCGGCCGTCTGCCGCAGGGCGGCGAGAACCCGTTCGACGGCGGCCGGTTCGCCGTGCAGTCCTATCTGGACCACCACGGGGACAAGCTCGCGCGGCGCTTCGACGCGAACTCGTACGTGGTGCTGACGGAGTCGATGAACTCCCACGACCTGGGCCGGGACCGGGGTGGCGTGGAGCTGGCCTTGTCCGGGATCACCGCACGGACGCTGGTGGTCGCGGTGGACTCGGACCGGCTGTTCCCGCCCGAGCAGTCGGCCCGCCTCGTGCGTGGCATCCGGCACGCCGATCCCCTGCGGATCATCACCAGCGACTACGGCCACGACGGCTTCCTCGTCGAAGGCGACCAGCTTGCCCCGATCGTCGCGGAGTTCCTCGCCGGGCGGTAGCGGGGCAGCGGCAGGAACCGGGCTGCGGTCTCGACCGAACACGGGCGCGGCCGGAAATGCGCGGTGACCGGACCGCGGGGCATGGCCGAGCGCCAGGCGGCGCACCCGTGCGACCTCCGGCTCCGCCGGGTGTGAGTCATGGACGTGTCGGTCCGAGCTTTCCGCAGGTCACGGTCTAGGTTGATTG